>JACPQW010000059.1 GCA_016190285.1 Candidatus Methylomirabilis oxygeniifera | reverse complement strand
GATCAGCAATATGATCGCCTACCGCTCCGACTGGTGCATCTCGCGGCAACGGGCCTGGGGGGTCCCGATCGTCGCCTTCTACTGCGCGCATTGCGGCCACATCCTGGCGGACCAGCGGCTTGCCGAACATGTTGCGGCGATGATCGAACGGACGGGGGCCGACCTCTGGTATACAAACACGGCAGCGGATCTGCTTCCGCCCGGGACCGCGTGTCCCAACTGCAGGGGGACCGATTTCGACAAGGAGCGCGATATCCTGGATGTCTGGTTCGATTCCGGCGTGAGCCACGCGGCCGTCCTCGAGGTCAGGTCCGACCAGCGGTGGCCTGCCGACATGTACCTCGAAGGGAGCGATCAGCATCGTGGATGGTTCCATAGCTCGCTGCTCACCGCAGTCGGAACCCGCGGGCACGCGCCATATCGGGCGGTTTTGACTCACGGTTTCGTGGTGGACGGCGAAGGCAAGAAGATGTCCAAGTCGCTCGGCAACGTCGTGGCCCCCCAAGAGGTGATTGACCGGTACGGCGCCGAGATTCTTCGTCTCTGGGTAGCGGCCGAGGACTACCGCGACGATATCCGAATCTCCGAGGAGATCTTGAAGCGGCTGGCTGAAGGGTACCGGCGTATCCGGAATACCTGTCGCTATCTGCTCGGCAACCTGTCCGACTTCCAGCCTGCTCGTGATGCGCTGCCGCTCAACGAACTCAATGAAATCGACCGATTCATCCTGCACCGGCTGGGGCGGCTCGTCGAACGATTGCGCCAAGCCTATGAGACGTACGAGTTTCACCTCCTGTATCATGGCCTGCATAACTTCTGCGCCGTGGATCTTTCGGCCTTTTACCTGGATGTCTTGAAGGATCGGGTCTACACCTCCGCCCCTCACTCCCGCGCCAGACGCGCGGCTCAAACCTCGATGTATCTGATCCTTGACGCGCTTGTCAGACTGATGGCCCCGGTTCTCTCCTTCACCGCCGATGAGGTCTGGCAGGTGATGCCCAAGCAGGGCGGCGAGGCGGAGAGCGTGCATCTCGCGGAATTCCCGACCGTCCGGTCCGATCTTCTGGACGAAGCCCTTGAAGCCCGCTGGGACGTCTTGCTGTCGGTTCGGGACGAGGTGCTGAAAGCCCTCGAAGCCGCTCGCAAAGCCAAGCTGATCGGGACATCGCTGGAGGCGTACGTCGACCTCCTCGTCGAGCCTGCCTTGCTGCCGATCTTCACCCAGTACGAAGCCGATCTGCCGACACTGTTTATCGTCTCGGCTGTGAGCGTAGGAAATGTCGCCGCAACAGAGGAGGACGCAAAAAGGGTTGAGGTGCGGGTCGAGCGAGCAGCAGGGCAGAAGTGCGCCCGCTGTTGGACCTATAGCGAAAGCGTGGGCCGATCCATCCCGTATCCGGACGTCTGCGCCCGCTGCGCCGACGTTCTGGAAGAGATAGGGTATAAAGACAGGGTATAGGGGTTAGGGTAAATGACCAAGGATTCAGGTGTTTCGCGCTTCGCTCCTCGCGCTTCGTACTAATCCATGAGGTTCTATGTTGTCGCACTGACGGTCATCCTGCTCGATCAGGTCTCGAAGCTGTTGATCCAGGCCACGATACCCCTGGGTCACAGCATTCCTCTTGTCTCCGATTTCTTCGCCATCGTCCATGTCATGAACCCCGGCGCGGCATTCGGCCTCCTGGCCGCCCAAGCTGCAGGGATTCGTAACCCGTTCTTCATCGGCGTCTCTCTCCTGGCCATCGGGTTCATCCTGTACTATCGACATCGTAGGCTTGACAGCCATCCGCTTGCCTCGCTGGGCTTGAGCCTGATCCTGGGGGGCGCTGTCGGCAACCTGCTGGATCGGTTGAGAATCGGCATGGTCATCGACTTTATTGATGTCCACTACTACCAGTACCACTGGCCCGCGTTCAACGTCGCAGACTCCGGCATTACCGTCGGCGTATCGCTGATGATGCTTACGATGATCCTTGATGAACGTCGAGGACGCCACCGTGGGCCGGCCTCATGAGCGGTGATGACGTCCGCGAACTCGTCGCCGATGCCTCAGCCGGCGGCCTGCGCCTGGACCGCTACCTCTCCACCGCGACAGGGCTTCCACGATCACAGATCCAGCGCCTCATCAAGGCCGGCCGGGTGCTGGTCGATGGTCGCCACCCGAAGGCGAGCGCCACAGCCCACCCGGGCCAGCAGATCAGCCTCTCGATTCCGCCGCCACAGCCATCCACCCTCACGCCCGAACCGATTCCCCTCGACATCCTGTACGAAGATACCGACATGCTGGTTCTGAATAAGCCGGCGGGGCTTGTCGTGCACCCTGCCCCAGGACATCAGGCCGGGACACTGGTCCACGCCATCCTGTATCACTGCCCTGATTTACCCGGGATCGGCGAGGAGCGACGGCCAGGGATCGTTCACCGGCTGGATAAAGAGACCTCCGGGGTGATGGCCGTGGCCAAAACCGACTCGGCCATGGCCTCACTCGCCACACAATTTAAAGGACGTCGGGTGAAGAAGACCTACATCGCGCTGGTGCATGGTGAGGTGAAGCAGTCTGAGGGTCAGATCGCGGCTGACATCGGCCGCCACGAACGGGACCGGAAGCGGATGGCTGTGCGCACACGCAAAGGCCGGGAGGCGGTGACCAATTATCGGGTGCTGAAGCACCTTAGCGGCTTCACCCTCTTACAGCTTCAGCCACAGACCGGCAGAACCCACCAAATCCGGGTCCACCTGTCGGCCATCGGTCACCCGGTGGTAGGCGATAAGGTGTATGGGGGACGGAGGGAAAGAAAGGCAGCGGTCAGCGGTCAGCGGTCAGCGGTCAGCATGAAGGTGGAGCGGCACCTCCTGCATGCCTGGAAGTTGGGACTGTTCCACCCGAGGACTGAGAAGTGGATGGAGTTCGAAGCTCCGCTTCCGCCGGACCTCACAAGCTGGCTTCACCTGGAATCGTCAACAGAAATCAGTCCGCTCTGATTTCCTCCCCCAGCGGTACAGGCGCTCGGCCTGGGGTAACGCCAAAGTTACTGCCCATCCCGTCATTCCCGCACAAGCGAGAATTCGGAGTCAGTGCACTGCCAGGCAGCTTGCTGCGGGGGAGTGCACTTGGTAGAATCTGCACGGAAGAAACCGCTGAGTGCCTGTGTGCCGATCGTGAAGAAGTCGATGAATACGTGACGTCCAGGCGTAACCATGGGAGAAATGAGGAGCAAGAAATGACCGGACGGGTACCCGTCTTCATCGGTGTGGTGCTGGGTGTGGCCTTCATGGCGGGGTGCGCGAAGCACGATATCCATCTCAAGACCGTCAAGGTCAGCTCTTCAGCCGTCTACTGCATCTTCGATCCATCCTGTACGGTAACCGTCACCGATAGTAGTATCACTCCTATCCCGATGAAGGCTGGGGGAACGGCTTTTCTCGAGTCCCGCACCTTTGCCGGCAAGCCTGGTACGCCGACAAGCGGTCTGTACGGGTATGAGTACCGGATTGATCTCGGGAAAGCTGTTGAGACCATGGTTGATGTCGAGGGCGTTGCGACCAAGCACATACCTTGTCTGCTGTCTATGACGCTTGAGTTCGGTCCCATTGTCGATACCCTCGATTACGATGGCGATGGGCAGGCTGGAGATCTGATCTATGTTGTCACGAGCAGTGATCCGGGGAGGATAGGCCTCGAACACGCACACGGGTTGGGCAATACGATCGTATTGAGCTTCGACTCCCCCATCTGCGTTGGGGCCTCTGGTGGCCAGGGTAATAGTACCTACGTCTTTGGTCTTGTCTCTGCACAACCGCCGAAGTCCGTCACAGCAACCGTCAAGGAGACGGCCGGCTTAACCGCCGCTGCGCCGTCAAAAAACGAGAACTATCCACGATACGACGTGCTGGTCCGAGCGCCTCAGATACGTACGACGCCATGAGCCGGATCGCCCCGGAAGTCGTTGAGATTAATCCTATGATCGCCAGAGTAACACGTGATGAGTGAGATGAACATTCGACCTATCAAGACCGAAGCCGATTACCTGGCTACTCTGAAGGAAATTGAGGTGCTGTTAGACGCAGCGCCCAACAGCCCCGAGGGCGACCGCCTGGAAGTACTCACCACCCTCGTAGAAGCTTATGAGGAGCAGCACTACTCCATTCCAGCGCCGGACCCTATCGAAGCTATCCTTTATCATATGGAAAGTCGTGGCCTTACGCGTCGAGACCTGGAGCCTCACATCGGTAATCGGGCACGGGTTTCAGAAATTCTCAATCGCAAACGCTTTCTCACGCTCGGGATGATACAACGGCTTCATCGTGAATTAGGTATTCCGGCAGAAGTTTTGCTGCAGCCATATCGGATTCAGAAAGCCAGGGTGCGTAAGGCGTTGCTGCCAAACAAGTGCCTGCACCCAGCTACGCTGCGTACTGCGCGCTCACGCGGCGCGTGATACGCCGTCGTTCGGTGTGGGCAGTCGCCGAGGCAATTTCCTGATGGAAGTCAGGAGAGGCCCGCGAAGCCTAAGCTTCTTGACCAGGTTCGTCAGGCCACCTGTGCCTTCACGACGCCTCGGCTCGAGGGCGGCTCTGACATTCGGGCGGTCCAGGAACTCCGAACAACGATGATCTCCCCCACGTCCTGAACCGGGGCGGACCGGAGGTCAATAGCCCCGCGGATCACCTGCAGGGCTATGGCTATCGAGATGGACGGCTGGTTGTTGGGGAGATAGGCCGCTGGTCGCGGCGGTGTTTGGCGACCATAAAATTCTTGATACGTTCAGCTAACTGTTCGCTATTTCGGCCAATGCGGTTCTGAGTAACTAGGCAGTTGAAGGGGATAGGCTGCCCGCGTTTGCAGCCGTTTAACGCAACTTACTAAATAGTTATCCGGACCTATAGCGCAACCTCAACACGGAGCTATCCTTCGCATGATCTGGATGTGGATAGGATTTGTCGCATTTGTCCTGCTCATGCTGGCGCTGGACTTGGGCGTCTTTCACCGCAAGGCCCATGTCGTCAGTGTCAAGGAGGCGATCGCCTGGTCCGCGGTGTGGCTCGCCTTGGGGTCCGCCTTCGCCGTGTTCGTGTACTTCGCCTACGAGGGTCAGTGGTTCGGCCTTGGCGCCGTGGCGGACCCCGTCGATGGCTTGCCCAACGACGGCTCGACGGCAACGGAGAAGTACCTGACGGGCTACGTCGTCGAAAAGTCGCTCAGCGTGGACAACATCTTCGT
>JACPQW010000056.1 GCA_016190285.1 Candidatus Methylomirabilis oxygeniifera | reverse complement strand
GGTGGAACAGGCGCTGGAGGAGATCCGCAAGACGCTGCCGCCTGGAGTCGAGCTGTATACGCAGGTCTTCCGCCAGGCGAGCTTTATCGAGTCCTCCATTGCCAACCTGCGTCAGGCGATCCTGGAAGGGGTGGTGGTCGTCAGTATCGTCGTTATCTTCTTTCTCTTCAATGTCCGGGCATCTCTCATCACCTTGACGGCGCTGCCGACCTCATTGATCTTCGGGGTGCTGTTGCTCAAGGCGTTCGGCATCGGCATCAACGCCATGACCCTTGGGGGGCTGGCCATTGCCATCGGCGAGGTCGTAGACGACGCAATTGTGGACGTCGAGAATATCATTCGCCGGCTTCGGCTCAACAATGAGAAGACGTGCCCCGACCCTCCCCTGAAAGTGATTTACGAGGCGTCAGTAGAGATCCGGCACGCCGTAGTCCATGCCACCTGGATCGTCCTGATCGTCTTTATGCCGATCTTCCTGCTTGGCGGGGTTGAGGGGCGGATCTTTACCCCGCTCGGCCTCGCGTACACCTTCGCGATCCTTGCCTCGCTCCTGGTCGCGGTGACGTTGGTCCCGGCCCTGGCCGCCATGCTCCTGATCCGTCGCGGGGAAGCCCAACCGGAACAGGAGAGCCTGATGATGCGAGGCATGAAGCGAACCTATGAAGCGCTCCTGCGCCGGGCGCTGCACCGCCCCCGGTGGGTGATGGCGGTCTGCATGCTCCTGATCGCGGCCAGCCTGGCCGTGGTCCCGTTCCTCGGCCGCTCCTTCCTTCCCGAGTTCCGCGAAGGTAACTTCATCCTGCAGGTGACGATGCTGCCGGGGACCTCGCTCCCGGAATCGATGCGGGTAGGGGAGCGGATTGTCGGGATTTTGAAGCAGCATCCCGAGGTCATCTCCGTCTCCCAACGGGCGGGTCGGGCGGAACTGGATGAGGAGGCGCTTCCGCCGAATGTGAGTGAATTCGACATCGCGATTCGATATGGAGAGCGCGACCCGGAACTGCTTCTCCGTACTATCCGCGAGCATTTGGGAAGGGTCCCCGGTGTGGCCACTGTACTTGGTCAGTTCATCTCTCATCGACTGGACGAGGTCCTCTCGGGCATCCGGGCTCAGATCGCCATCAAGCTCTACGGGCCAGATCTGACCGTACTTCGGGCGAAGGGGCAGCAGGTCGAGCGGATTATGCGGGAGATCAAGGGGGTGACGGATCTGTTGCTGGAGCCTCTCATCAATGTTCCAGGGGTGCGGATTACGGTCGATCGGGAGGAGGCCTCCCGTCTCGGCCTGGACGTGGGTGGCATCCTGGAGACGACCGAGGTGGCCTTCGGTGGAAGATCGATCTCTCGGGTTGTAGAAGGGCAGCGGGCCTTTGACCTGTTTGTCTGGTTTGATGAGGTCTCCCGTAAAGATCGCGCCTCGATGCGAAATCTCCTGATCGATGCGCCCGAGGGGCGAAAGATCCCGCTCCGGCTGGTGGCTGACCTTCAGATTGTGAACAGCCCCTTCATGATCAATCGGGAGCGGTTGCAACGGCGGATCGTTGTTCAGGCGAATGTGGCGGATCGGGACCTTATCAGCGTCATCCGTGAGGTCCAAGGCAGGATCGCCGGAGAGATTCAGCTTCCTGCCGGCTACTTCATCGAGTATGGCGGGCAGTTTGAAAGTGAGCGGGAGGCGACGAGGGTCCTGATGGTGTATGGCGGGCTTGCGGTGATCGGAATTTTCCTTATGTTGTACAAAGCCTTCAACTCGACCCGCGCCGCTCTCCTCGTCATGGCTAATCTTCCCTTGGCCCTGATCGGCGGCGTGGCGGCCATCCTGCTCACGGGGATGGTCACGAGTGTTCCCTCGCTGATCGGGTTCATCAGTGTCTTTGGAATCGCGGCCCGAAATGGGATCATCCTGGTCAGCCACTACCGGCAGCTTCGGGCTACTGGTAGCTCGAAGGAGGAAGCCATTATCCAGGGGTCGAAGGATCGGTTGGCGCCGGTCCTGATGACGGCCGCCGCGGCTGCCCTAGGCTTGCTCCCCCTGCTGTTCGGCGAGGCCACCGGGAAAGAGCTGGAGCGGCCGCTGGCTCAGGTCATCCTGGGAGGTCTCTTCACCTCAACACTCCTGAACATGATTGTCGTGCCGACCCTGTTCATGCGGTTCGGCTGGGAGCGGGAGGAGATCTTCCAGCAACAGTTGGCCCTGGAGCGCGGCGACCTGTTCCGACTAGCCCCCCCTCACCCTAACCCTCTCCCCAAAGGGGGCGAGGGGCAAATAAGAAGACTCCTCTCCGCACCCAGAGGGTACTCGGAGGGAGAGGATGAAGGTGAGGGGATGGAGTAGTGTGATGAACAGATCAGGACAATGGGCTGTTCTGCTGACAGCCGGCCTGCTGCTTTTTATGGCCACCACGGCTTGGGGCCATGCCTTCCCTGACCACTCAGAGCCCCGGGTGGGGTGGGCGCTGCTGACGCCGCCGCCGCGCGTGAGACTGTGGTTCGACGGAATGCTGGAGCCGGCCTTCAGCACGATCGCGGTGATGAGCGCAAACGACCAGCAGGTTGACAATAGAGACGGCGGCGTGAACCCCGCCGACCATACCGTCTTGGAGGCTTCCCTTCCGCCCCTGCCTCCAGGACGATATCGGATCGTGTGGAGCGTTGTCGATCACGACGGCCATCCTACCGAAGGCGATCTCTCGTTCAGCATCGGTCCAGGCTCTTACGATCGGCCACGGGCCGCCAGTACGCCTGCTACGCTTCCGCAGCTCTTTATCCGCTGGCTCAGCTTCATCGGTCTCTCGATGCTGATCGGCACACTGGCCTTTCACCTGCTCATCATTCGGTCGGTTGCACTCCCGCGTCGGGAACTCGAAAGGGTTGGGCAACCGTTTCAGCGGCTGGCGCTGAGTTCGATCGTGCTGCTGGCGCTGGCGAGCGTTGGCGACCTGATCCTGAGGACGCAGATGATGAGCGGCGGGCGCCTTGCCGAGATCAATACCACCCTCCCGGTCGTACTTTTACAGACCCACTTTGGCGCTGTCTGGCTCATCCGGATCGGTCTTATTGGGCTCTTGACTCTCGTCTGGGGGCTCAGGCGGACGACCGCGCCGCAGAGCCAGCGGGCCATAATACTCTCCCTTTCTGTGACCGTGCTCATCGCGTTGACGATGAGTCTGTCCGGGCATGCCGCGCACTGGGGAGACCTGACGATGCCTGTGCTCATCGACTGGATCCACCTGGTTGCGGTCTCCGTTTGGACTGGCGGCCTCTTCACGTTAGGATTCCTGTTCCAGCGCTTCGTTGCTCCTTATAGTACGGAGGAGGTAGCGCGTGGACTCGCAGCGGTCGGCCGCCCTTTCTCGAGAATGGCGGCCTACTGCGTATTTACCTTGGTTGTGGCGGGGTTCTTCAACGCGTGGTTGCAGGTCGCGTCGCTGCAGCCCCTCGTTACGACCTCCTATGGGTTGACCCTTCTCGCCAAGATCTTTCTGGTGGGGCTCGTATTGGGGCTGGCTGCCGTAAACCGGTATTACTTCTTACCTCTCATCCGAGACCCTGCCGACGCACGCAACCGAGTACTGGTGAAAACGATCGATCGCCTTGGCGGAGTCCGACTGGTAGGGGCTGGACACGACCAGGCCGCAAGAATTCGCGGTCGCCTACGCCAGTTCATGCGGCTGGAGTGGATCCTGGTTATCGCTGCCCTGGCTCTTGCGGCGCTTCTGACCCACCTTCCTCCGGCCCGCCACATCCTGGCCCATCAGCATCTTGAGCAGCACGCCATTCGCTAGTGTGACCGATTGGAGAGGCAGGAGTCGTCTTTGACGAGAGGCAGCAGAATGTGATAAATTAAACGCGTCTGAGCAATCGACGGGCAGGGATCTGGCCGCTAAGAGACAGCCATCAGCTATCAGCGGATTGTAGAGGAGGGGTGCGATGAGAACCATCAGCGGGGCTACTCGACAGCTCGTTACACTCACCCTGATTAGTGGGGTGGCGTTAGTGTGGGGTTGTTCAGGGATTCATCTCAGGCCAGAATCCTACGATTGGGTCACCGGGGAGCGGACTGCGCCTGCTGCGGTGAGGGCAGCCAAAGCGGCCATGGCCGAGGCTCAAGCCGCTGGTGCGGCGAACCTCAGCGCAGCTCGATACTCGATGGCTAAAGCGAGAGAGTACATTCTCCTTGCTGAAGATGAGCTATCGGATCGCGACTTGGCGGCGGCGGAGACAGCGGCTGAGATTGCCAGGCAGGCCGCAGAGGACGCGAAGGCGATTGCGCAGCGAGGACAATAAGCGGATAGCTACAGGCTGACAGATGCCTCAAAGGGAGGGAGTCCGAAGATGAACGGAAGTCCGAAGAGGGGCTGGGCAACCCGGTTTGCGCTACTCACGGCATCGGTGGCTCTGATGATTGCAGGGTGTGCGACCACCGCGTCGTATCGCCCAGAGATCGACAGCATGAAGACCGCTCTTGCTGACGCAAAGGCCGCGGGCGCAGAGATGCGCGCGCCGAAGGAATACGCCGCCGCGGAATCGTGCTTAGATTGGATGACTCACGAGGCGACTGAGTTCAATCCGTTTGCGGACCCGGACGCCCGCATAGATGGGAAGTGCCGGGCCGCCTTTGCTGCACTGAGGGAGCAGATGGCTGCTGCACCCGAGCCAACGATCCCCGCTGAGGCCGCACCGGCGGAAGGAGTAGCGGAAGAAAAGGCGGCTGAGGTGGTCTCGCCCCCAGTGGCGCTACAGCCGGAGACCGCTCAGGCGGCAGAAGAAAAGGCATCGCCCCTGAAGGATATTTTCTTCGACTTCGACCGATCGTCGATTCGGGCCGACATGCAAAAGAGCCTCAACGAGAACATTCGATGGTTGAGGGCAAATCCGACGGCCTCGATCATCATCGAGGGCCACTGCGATGAGCGTGGAACCGTAGAGTACAACCAAGGGCTGGGCCAGCGACGTGCGATGTCGGTCAGCAACTATCTTGTGGCCGCCGGGATCAGCGTCGAGAGGATCAAGGTCGTCAGTTACGGGAAGGAGCGGCCCTTTGTTCCTGGCCACGACGAGTCGGCCTGGAAATGGAATCGGAGGGCTCATTTCGTTTTGCAATAAGGGAGAGGGAACGTGATTGCCTCTCCGAATTGACCGCTGGTTGGTGTATCAGAGTAGGATTGCCGTCGGATGTCGTTCAAGCGGTTGCCTCGGAAGTCGTGACGCCATTTTGCTGCGCTGGTCCATCCCCAAAATCCGGTCCCTCTTCCGGGAAACTGCTTTGCCTTACGTTGTTCAATCGGGTTATCGTCGATCCAGTATAGGCTGCGGATGTATGAACGGATGATTTATACGACGTATGATGAGATGCAGGCGGAACTTCTCCGTCTGCATCTGCAACGGTATGGCGTGCCATGCTGGATTCGTTCTATGCGAGTCGGCGGATTTCAGGGGATTACCTTCGGCCCGCTCGGGGAGATTCGGCTGATGACTTCCGCTCCGTATGCTGAAAAAGGGAGACGGCTGATCGAGCAGGCCGTTCTGTACGGATTGCTCTCCGTTGTTCCAGGAG
>JACPQW010000055.1 GCA_016190285.1 Candidatus Methylomirabilis oxygeniifera | reverse complement strand
CCAGCGCGACGGTGACGGTGAATAGCGCGGCGGCGCCGACCACGCCACGGCCAGCCCCCAGGCGGAGCCGCGCGTACTAGCGGCGGGGCTCCGAGGGAAGCGGGGGACCGGTTGGGCCCTCCGGATCATGGGCGGCTCGCGGACCTCCTGTCCCTCGGCTGGCATCTCCGCGCCGTTCACTCGGCACTCCCTCTCATCTGTTCTTCAGTCTCTCGCCGGAGGAGTCGAACCGTCTCTTCGTAGATGGTCCGACGGGGCCCGATCGCCACGAGGTCGACCGCTGCGGGCGTGATACGGCAGATGACCCGAAGCCTCCCGATCCGCACGCTTCGCAGGCCGAGCAACTCTGCTTTCAGCGCCTTGCCGTGACTCGGGTCGAGCAGTATCGTTTCCAGTGTAGCCTTGACCTTCTTCTTGAGTTCCGGGTGGAGGTGCCGGAGCAAGGTGCGGACGGCATCGGGCGCCCGGAGTGTCCGGGACGGTGCGACCATCCTACGCGCGCGTCGCACGTCGGGGCGTGAGCAACTCATCGAGAGAGTACAGCCGCTTGGTCTTTGCCAGACCGCGGAGACCTCCTCGGATCTCCTCCATCAGCTCAGTATCCGTTCGGATCGCCACGGTCTCCTGCCAGCTCTCGACCTCATCCGGGCTGATCAGCACAGCGGCCGGCTTGCCGTTCCGCGTGATGACGATCTGCTCGTCCCGCGAGTGAACCTCGTCGATGAGTCGGCTCAACTTCATTTTGACCTCGGATAGCGGAAGTGTCTTCATAGATCTGGTCCTCCTATAGGTTGACCATAATTCTAACCAGATTGTTACGCGATGCTGGAGGCCTTGTCAAGGTAAAAACAGATGCCTGCGCGTTTTCCGGATAGCCGAAGGTAAGAGGCGAGGGGGTCAAGGCGTGCGAGATCTCGGCTGCTCCGCCCGGGCGATATGGTAGCTCAGGGTCTTGAGAAGGGCCGACAGGTCGACGTTCTGGACCTTCACCGAATCGGGGGCGGTCAGTTGAGCGGGGGCGAAATTCAAGACCGCAATGACTCCGCCCTTCACGAGGGCGTCGAGGACAGCCTGGGCGCCAGGAGCGGGAACGGCTAAGATCCCGATCTTAATCTTCCGCTTGCGGACAACCGAGGCGATCGTCCCGGTATCCATCACCTGCAACCCGTCAATCCGTCGACCGATCTTGGCCGGGTCCCGGTCAAATACGACAGAGATCTTAAATCCTTTCTCCTGGAATCCCCGATAGGCAATTAACGCAGAGCCTAGATTTCCTAACCCGACCAAGGCCACCTCCCACGCCCGCTTGAGACCGAGAATCTCCTCCAGGCTATGCCGAAGGGGGGTCACGTAATACCCCAGACCCCTGATGCCGAACTGGCCGAAGTAGGCCAGGTCCTTTCGCACTTGGGCGGAATTCAGGCCGAAACGATCGGCCAGTTGCTTGGACGAGACGCTCATCGTCCCTTCATTCTCCAACTCTTCCACACAGCGTAGATAGATCGAAAGCCTGGTGACGGTCTTCTCGGGAATCTTGATCGCTTTCATGGATAGAGACCCTCTCATCCTGTAATAGCTGAGACCGATTGTCGCGCCAGATCGAGCAACCTCGCCGGGAACAGGCCAAGGTGAAGGGTTCCCAGCACGGACACCACCACGGCCAGAACGGCCGCTGCCGATGCCGGGACAAGCGATGGCGGGGAGGCTGCGTCACTCATATACATGATGACGATAACGCGGAGATAAAAGTAGACCGAGACCACGCTGTTCAGGACACCGATCACTGCCAGGCCTGGATAGTCGCCTTCAAGGGCGGCGCTGAAGATATACAGTTTGCCCATGAAACCGGCTGTCGGAGGGATCCCGGCCAGCGAGAACATGAAGACAGCCATGCAGGCGGCCAGGACCGGCCGCTGCCATCCAAGACCGGCGTAGTCGGTCAGCAACAGCCGCTCTCGCTCATGACCTTGCAACGCAATGATGACCGCGAAGACACCTAGGTTCATCAGGGCATAGGCGACCAGGTAGAAGAGGATGCCGGCAACTCCGGATGACCCGCCGGCGACCAACGCAACCAACAGATACCCGGCATGCGCGATCGAGCTGTAGGCGAGCATCCGCTTGATGTTGCTTTGGACCAGGGCAACCAGATTGCCTACGGTCATGGTGAGGACTGCCAGCACCCAGATCGCCACCAACCACTGCACGTGCAGGCTAGGCACTGCCAGCAGAAATACTCGTAGGAAGGCGGCAAAGGCTGCCGCCTTGGTCCCGGCGATCATGAACGCGGTGATCGAGGTGGGCGCCCCCTCATACACGTCGGGGGCCCACATGTGGAACGGGACAGAGGCGATCTTGAAGCCGAACCCAACCAGCAGCAACCCTCCCCCGATCAAGAACAGAGGCGCGGGGGGATGCCCATCAGCCAGAAAGGCCGCAATCTGTCGGAGGACGGTCGTGCCGGTCGCCCCATAAATCAGGGCAATGCCATAGAGGAAAAAGCCGCTGGCAAAGGCTCCGAGCAGGAGGTACTTCAGCGCCGACTCGTTCGAGCGAAGCTCTGTCTTCCAGAACCCGGCGAGCGTGTACAGACCGAGCGAGAAGGTTTCAAGCCCCAGAAAAATCACGATCAAGTCTCCCCCTGCAGCCATGAGCATCATCCCCAATGCCGAGAAGAGCACCAGGCTGTAATACTCTCCCTGGTCGGCGGCGGCAGTGTCGAGATAGCCCATCGACAGCAGGACGGTCAATATGCCGATCAGGCCGAGCATGAGATAAAAAAAGAGTGAAAATCGGTCCAACACGACCGCGTCATGAAGGCCGTAGCGAACCATTCCCTGATCCGGGTCGAGGACAGGCCCCCATGAACTGATCGATAGCAGGATCGACGCCGCGAGCGCTATCAGGCTCAGGATGGCGATGAGATGTTTCCGTCCTGGCGGGAGAAAGAGCTCTGCCACCAACGCCGTAAGACCTCCAAGGGCGACTGGTAAGAGCGGCGCAAAGGGAGCCCAGTCGATCTGAGGCAGCACAAGCTCCATCAATTCGCACTCCGCGCCTGAAAAACAGGGTATAGGGGGTAGGGGGTAGGGTATCGGATAAAATACGGGGAGACCTGTCCAGCTCCGCCACCCGACACCCTCCACCCTGCACCCTGCCTTTCGCACTCTGTACTTCGCACATCGCAGAGGAGCTGCGCAACCGACGCATCCATCCTTCTAAGGAGAGGATTCGGATTCAGGCCGATCCACAGAATGAGCAGGATGATCGGAATCAGCATCGCCATCTCACGACGGCTGAGATCGTGTAATGTGAGATTCTCAGCCCGTCGGCTTTGCCCCCACATCACGCGTTGCCACATCCAGAGCATATAGACCGCCGCCAGAATGATACCAAGGGTCGCGAGTACCGCAAATCCTTTGTGGACGCGGAATGTCCCCGCCAGGATCAGGAACTCCCCCACAAACCCGTTCAGACCCGGCAGGCCAATGGAAGACATGGTCACAACCAGGAAACAGAGCGCAAAGCGAGGGAGCACCCGCGAAAGTCCGCCGAACTCCTCGATCATCCTGGTGTGGCGTCGCTCATAGATCATCCCAACCAGCAGGAAGAGGGCGCCGGTGGAGAGGCCGTGGTTGACCATCTGGAGGATTGAGCCCTCCACGGACTGCACGTTCATGGCAAAGATGCCCAGCATCACGAATCCCAGGTGACTCACCGAACTATAGGCCACCAGTCGCTTGAGATCATCCTGAACCATGGCAACCAGCGCGCCGTACAGGATGCCGATCACGGCAAGCACAGAAATCAACGGGGTAAACGCGATGGCCGCTTCCGGAAAGAGCGGAAGCGCGAATCGGAGGAATCCGTACGTTCCCATCTTCAAAAGAATCCCGGCCAACAGCACGCTTCCCGCCGTCGGTGCCTCCACATGGGCGTCCGGTAACCATGTATGAAACGGAAACATCGGTACCTTGATGGCAAAGGCGAGGGCAAAGGCGGCGAAGAGCCACAGTTGCGTCCCATACGGGATCGGTCCACCGATTAACTCCAGGAGGTCAAACGACAACCGACCCGTGCTTCCCTGATGCAGGAAGGCCAGGGCGATCATCGCCAGCAGCATCAGAACGCTTCCCGCCATCGTATAGAGGACAAACTTCACGGTGGCATAGACCCGCCGACGCCCGCCCCAGACCCCGATCAGAAAATACATCGGGATCAGCATCCCCTCCCAGAAGACGTAGAACAGCACTAGATCCAGGGCCAGGAACACGCCGATCATGCCGGCCTCCAACAAGAGCATGCAGATCATAAACGCTTTCACCCGGGCCTCGATACCGGAGAAGGACGCGAGAATGGCGACAGGCGTGAGAAACGTGGTCAGGAGCAACAGCGGAAGGCTGATCCCATCGACTCCGAGGAAATAGCTGCTCCCGATCGAGCTGATCCACGGGGCACGCT
>JACPQW010000054.1 GCA_016190285.1 Candidatus Methylomirabilis oxygeniifera | reverse complement strand
CTCCAGAACAGCGATCTCGATCTGCGGGTCAAGCGAAACCAGTTGCTGCCCAGCCTCCAATTGCAGGGTAACGTCGGCCTCAACGGCCTGAGCGGCGGCGCCGGCGGCGATCTTGATCGATTGACCTCCGGCGACTTTACGCAATGGTCGGCAGCCCTGGTCCTGACGTACCCGTTAGGCAACCGCTCTGCCAGGTCGGCGCTTATTCAGGCAAAACTCAGCCACGATCAGGCAGGAACAAGTCTACTGAATCTCAAGCGTCAGATCATCTCTCAGGTTCGGGAGGCGGTCCGGCGAATCGAGGCCGATGTCCGGCGCGTGGAGGCCACCAAGGCGGCGCGGGCGTTGGCGGAGGAGCAACTCCGGGTCGAACAAAAGCGGCTCGAGGCCGGTGTCACCACGACCTTCAACGTCCTGTCGTTTCAGCGTGACTTGGCGGCGGCCCAGGCCAGCGAGATCCAGGCGATCACAACCTACAATCAGGACCTGGCCAATCTCGAGCTTCAGAAAGGCACGATCCTGGAACGAAATCACCTCGAACTGTGATGCCGATGAAGATACCAAAAGCGAAGGTGGTGTTGGTAATCGTTGGCCTGATCGCGCTGTCCGGTTTGGGTAGCTGGGCGTACCTGCGTGGGCAGAGCCGGGTTGAGTACCGGACGGCGACGGTTGAGCGGGGTGACATCGAGGCAACCATCTCGGCTACCGGAAACCCCAACGCCGTGGTCACCGTTCAGGTCGGCAGTCAAGTCTCTGGGAACATCAAGGAGCTCTATGCCGACTTTAATACGAAGGTCAAGAAGGGGCAACTGGTGGCCAGGATCGATCCGGAGATCTTTGAGGCCAAGGTGAACCAGGCCAAGGCAAACCTCGACAACGCGCGCGCGGCCGTCCTCAACGCGCGTGCGATGCTTCAGAAAACCGAGGCCGAGATCGCCAACGCCAAGGCTTCACTAGAAGGCGCGAAGGCGAACATGGCCAAGGCCAAGGTTGCCGTCCTGGATGCTCAGATCAAGCTCAAGAGCCGGATCAACCTCTTCAAAGAAGGCGGCATCTCGGCAGAGGAGCGGGATTCGGCGCAGGCGACCTACGATTCCAACATCGCGGCCCTCGATGCCGCGAAGGCCCAGGACCAGGCTGCGGGATATTCCCTTCGCGCCGCGCAGGCCCAGCACGAAGAGACAATGGCCCAGCTCGCCGCGGCGGACGCACAGGACAAGCAGAACGAGGCGGCCTTGAAGCAGGCGCAGGTCGATCTCGATCATACCTATATTCGGGCACCGGTAGACGGAACTGTGGTCTCACGGAATGTGGACGTCGGGCAGACGGTAGCCGCCAGCTTCTCCGCGCCGACCCTGTTCCTGATCGCACAGGACCTGACCAAGATGCAGGTGGACACGAACGTGGATGAGGCCGACGTTGGACGGATTCGAGTCGGACAGGACGCGACCTTCACTGTAGATGCTTTCCCGGATGAGATCTTTAAGGGAAAGGTCGTCCAGGTCCGGCAGGCCCCAATGAACGTCCAGAACGTAATCACCTACAATGCTGTGATTGGGGTCGCGAATCCGGATTTCAAACTGTTCCCGGGAATGACGGCGAATGTCAAGATCCTGGTAGACAGGCGAACGAATATCCTGAGGATCCCCAATGCAGCCCTGCGATTTCGACCCCCGGATCTGAAGGAACTGCCGAACCAAGGAGGTAATGCATCCGCCCGAAGCCCACAGGGATGGCTGACGGGTCAGGGGACGCATAATATCCGCGATACTCAGAAGACTGGAGGGGATCAGACCATCTGGATTCTGGGCAAGGATAGGCAGCCTCAGCCGGTCACCGTGAAGCTGGGTCTTGCCGATGAGCGTTTCACCGAGATCATCGAAGGTAACCTCGATGCAGGACACGAAGTCATCGTTGGGACCGCATCGAAAAATGGCCAGGCCGCAGGCGGGCCGGCTCAACCGTTCGGCCAACGTGGGCCGAGGTGGTAGGATAGAGTCTTGGCAGCTCTTATTGAGATCGACAGCTTGATAAAGGACTATCGACTGGGCGATGTGACTGTCCAGGCGCTCAGGGGAGTCTCGTTCCGAATTGAACGAGGGGAGTTTGTGGCGATCATGGGCGCCTCCGGATCCGGTAAATCCACGTTGATGAATATCCTGGGATGCCTGGACAAGCCGACATCCGGCAGCTACCGGCTTGACGGCGTCAGCGTGGGTCAGCTCAATCGAGACGAGCTTGCAGAAATTCGAAATAAGAAGATCGGTTTCGTGTTCCAGACCTTCAACCTTCTGGCCAGGACCACCGCTGTCGCGAACGTAGAACTTCCACTCCTGTACAACGGCACTGCGGTCCGCGAACGCCGAGCCAAGGCTCTCAAGGCTCTCCAGGCAGTCGGTCTTGAGGGCAGAACAGACCACCACCCGAATCAGCTTTCAGGGGGTCAGCAGCAGCGAGTGGCGATTGCGCGCGCCCTTGTCAATGAGCCGCAAATCATCCTGGCGGATGAGCCGACCGGCAACCTCGATTCGAGAACCAGTGCAGAGATTATGGCGATTTTCCAGCGGCTGAACAATGAGGCGGGGATCACCATTGTTCTGGTGACCCATGAGCCGGACATCGCGGCCTACGCCGGGCGCATACTCTTTTTCAGAGACGGCCGACTACTGCGGGATGAGGCGGTGGAGCATCCAAGGGTAGCGCTCCAAGAGTTGCAGCAGCGTCCGACAGACGAAACAGGATGACCGGTCCATGAATCTGTTCATCAATGTCAGGATTGCCTTGAGGGCGCTCAGGGTCAATCGACTCCGATCGGCGCTCACGATGCTGGGGATCATCATCGGCGTGGCGGCTGTGATCGCCATGGTGGCCGTGGGCTCCGGGGCCACTGCCTACATTCAGGAGCAGATCCGAAGCATCGGCAGCAATGTGATCCTTGTCCTGTCGGGCAGCACAACCAGCGGCGGGATGCGCGTAGGCGCCGGGTCGATCATGACGTTGTCGGAAGACGACGCGAAGGCCATTGCCGGCGAGTGCCCGGCGGTGGCACTGACGGCCTCCAGCATACGTGGAACCGGACAGGTCGTCCTTGGGAATAATAACTGGTCTACAGTCATTCAAGGGGTTACACCGGAATACCTCGACATCCGCGAATTTCAGGTCCTCAGCGGTCGTTCTTTCACCTGGCAGGATGTGGACGGGGCAACCAAGGTGGCGCTTGTCGGCAATACGGTCGTGGAAAATCTGTTCGGCGGCAACAACCCTGTCGGACAGATCATTCGGATTAAGCGAGTGCCGTTCACCGTCCTCGGGACGCTGGCACCAAAGGGCCAGTCAGCCTGGGGACAGGATCAGGATGATGTCATCCTGATTCCCATCTCGACGGCCAAGCGGAAGGTGCTTGGCGTAAGCCACGCCAATGCCAGGGCAGTAGGGGCGATCGTGGTGCAGGCTCGCGGGCCAACGATGATGAAGGACGCTGAAGAACAGGTTGTGGCTCTCCTCCGACAGCGGCATCGTCTGCAGCCGGAGGAGGATAATGACTTCACCGTACGGAATCTCGTGGAGGTGTTTAGCGCCCAGGAGCAATCGGCTCGGGTGATGTCGATCCTGCTGGGCGCCATCGCCTCGGTCTCGCTGGTGGTAGGCGGGATCGGGATCATGAATATCATGCTGGTATCCGTGACGGAACGGACCCGGGAGATCGGCTTGCGGCTGGCGGTGGGCGCCAGGGCGCGCGATATCCTGACGCAGTTTCTCGTCGAGGCGGTCACCCTGTCGCTTATCGGAGGCTTGATCGGGATTGCGCTTGGCCTGGGGGCGTCGGTCCTGGTCTCGTACCTCGCACAATGGTCGACCCTGATCAGCGGGGGCGCCGTCGTGATGGCCTTTGCGTTCTCGGCATTGGTAGGGATCGGTTTCGGCTACTACCCGGCCCGCAAGGCCGCCTTCCTGGACCCGATCGAGGCACTCCGATATGAATAAAAACAGCCATCAGCTTTCAGCTTCAAGCTGACGGCTGAACGCTGAACATGAGCGATCAGGGATTCGAGCTGTTCGAGACGACGGCGGATGTCGGGATCATGGCGTGGGGCGAAACCCTGGAGGAGCTCTTCGCCAACGCCGCCCGAGGGATGTTTGCGCTGATGGTCGACCCCGCAACAGTGCGCTCCACCGGCCGCCTTTCGATTGAGGCGCGCGGAGGCGATCTTCCCTCCCTGCTGGTGGCCTGGCTGAATGAGCTGTTAGACCGATGCGAAGCGGAAGCATGGGCCCCCTCAGAGGTGCGAGTGGCGGCAATCGGGGGCGGGCGCGCGAGTGGAGAGTTGGCGGGGGAGCCCGCAGAGGCGGGGCGTCATCGGTTCAGGGGCGTGGTCAAGGCCGCCACCTATCACCTCCTCAATTGTCAAAAGGATGGCGACCGCTGGCGGGCGAAGGTCGTCTTCGACGTGTAAATCCCTTCGTACCCCGTAGATGCCTTCATAGTTTACTGGGGAGGTTGTTGACTCGAAGAATCCGCCTCTCGCCAAGTGGTGGAATTGACTTGACAGCCGGGGGGCCAAGCGGTAATGGTAGAAGTAAGTAATTACTTACTTCTCCACGAAGTCGTCGTCGTTCCACGACCCTCCGCCATCTCGTCCGAGCAGGTCCTGGAGACCTTGGTGACACTCTTGCTCGAGGGGATCACGAGTCGAGAGGCTGGGAAAGGATCCAGGGGTCGGCGGTCGGGCGTGCGGCTGGTTAAAGGCGTGAGACCATCCGAGGTCCTGAAGATACTGAGAGGATGTGGAGGCCAGGCTCAGCATCCTCGCAGCTGCGAAGCAAGAGGGAGGGTAGATGCAACCCAGACACATTGATGGCGTGAGATCAGCGTGTGCCTTCCCGCGGATCTCTCGGGCGCGCTGCCGGCTCGGGCTGGTCAGAGCGGGAATCCTGATGGCGCTGCTTACGGCCATCGTCACGTTGTCGGCATGCTCCGATAGAGCATCAGGCAAGGCCACGGTGACAAATGCGGTGCCGGTGTCTGTGGGGGAGGTGGTCCAGAAAGCGGTTCCGTTGCAACTGCGGGCCATCGGAAATGTCCAGGCCTATTCGACGGTCTCGATCAAATCCCAGGTCGAAGGGACGCTGGCGCGAGTCTATTTCAAAGAAGGCCAGGATGTAAAGAAGGGTGACCCGATTTTCCTCATCGATCCTCGTTCCTATGAGGCGGCGCTCAGGCAGGCGGAAGCCAACCTGGCGCGCGACACGGCTCAAGCGGCGAACGCGCGCATCGATGAGCGTCGGTTTGCGGACCTCTACAAAGAGGGGGGCGTCTCCCAGCAGCAGTACGACCAGGCGCGCACGAATGCCCGCGCCCTCGAGGCCACCGTCCAAGCGGACAAGTCGGCCGTGGAACACGCCAAGCTCCAACTCGGATATGCTTCGATCCGCTCTCCGATCAACGGACGCACCGGCAACCTCCTCGTCCATGAGGGCAACCTCGTCAAGGCGAATGACGCCGATCATCCGATGGTGGTGATCAATCAGGTCCGGCCCATCTACGTGTCCTTTTCCGTCCCGGAACAGGAGTTGCCCGAAATTCGACGGTATATGGCGTCCGGCAGCCTGCAGGTTGAGGCGATCACCCTGGGGGGCGAAGGGCGCCGGCTTCAGGGTGACCTGACGTTCGTGGACAATGCCGTGGATCGTACGACGGGGACGGTCGAACTGAAGGCGACGTTCGCGAACGTGGACAACGCCATCTGGCCCGGGCAGTTCGTCGATGTGGTGCTGACGCTGACGACGGAGCCGAATGCGCTGGTGGTGCCGTCCCAGGCTATCCAGACGGGGCAGCAGGGGCCCTACGTCTTCGTCGTCAAGCCCGATCTCACGGTCGAGTCCCGTCCTATCGTGGTGCATCGAACACTCGAGCGGGAGACCGTGGTCGAGAAGGGGCTCGCCTCTGGAGAACGTGTGGTCACCGACGGCCAAGTCCGCCTCGTCCCAGGGGCAAAGGTAGAATTCAAGCCCTCGGATCCGGCCCCGACACAGAACGCCGGATGAGCCCCGCGCTCTTCATCCGGCGGCCCGTCATGACCACCCTGGTCATGCTGGGCATCGTCTTCTTCGGCCTCATGGGGTATCGCCTCCTACCGGTCAGCGACCTGCCCAACGTGGACTTCCCGACGATCCAGGTGTCGGCGAGTCTCCCGGGCGCGAACCCGGACACCATGGCGGCCGCAGTGGCGACCCCTCTGGAGCGGCAGTTCTCGACCATCGCCGGCGTGGACTCCATGACGTCCACCAGTGCGCTGGGCCTCACCCAGATCACGCTTCAGTTCAGCCTCAGTCGCAAGATCGACGCCGCCGCCCAGGACGTGCGCGCGGCCATCGCAGTGGCTCAGCGCCTGCTGCCACCCGGCATGCCGACTCCTCCGACCTACCAGAAGGTGAACCCCGCCGACCAGCCGGTGCTCTACCTGGCCCTGAGTTCGCCGACCCTGCCGCTCTACACCGTGGACGAGTACGCCGAAACCATGCTCGCCCAGCGCATCTCCACGATCAGCGGCGTGGCCCAAGTCCAGGTCTTCGGGTCGCAGAAGTACGCCGTGCGGGTCCAGCTCGATCCCCGCGCCCTCGCGACGAGGGGGATCGGGATCGACGAGGTCGAGAAGGCCATCGCCCAGGGGAACGTGAACCTCCCCACGGGAACGCTGTACGGCCCTCACCAGGCCTTCAACGTGCAGGCGACCGGCCAGCTCTACGATGCTGCCGCGTATCGCCCCCTCATCGTGGCCTACCGCAACGGCGCCCCCATCCGGCTCGAGCAACTCGGCCGGGTGATCGACAGCGTGCAGACCGACAAAGTGGCAGGCTGGTACAACGACGCGCGCGCTATCATCTTGGCCATCCAGCGCCAGCCGGGGACCAATACCGTCAAAGTCGTGGATGCGATCAAACAGCTCCTGCCGACGTTTCAGGCCCAATTGCCTGCATCAGTTCACCTCTCTGTGCTCTATGACCGCTCGGCAGCCATCCGGGAGTCCGTTCATGACGTTCAGTTCACCCTCATGCTCACGGTTGGCCTGGTCGTCCTCGTCATCTTCCTTTTCCTGCGCAACCTCTCTGCCACTCT
>JACPQW010000053.1 GCA_016190285.1 Candidatus Methylomirabilis oxygeniifera | reverse complement strand
TCCCCGGTAGCTCAATGGTGGAGCGAGCGGCTGTTAACCGCTAGGTTGTAGGTTCGAGTCCTACCCGGGGAGCCATTTTCTAGTTCAAAGTTCAACGATGAACTACCCCCGCAGCAAGCCACGGGGAATGAACCCCCAGTGAATTCAAAGATAAAGATTTCAGGTTATCTCATTGCATTGTAAGATTTAGTTGGTGGCGCCAATCGTCCGGCCGTGGAGACAAGATGCCTCAACATAGAGCGTTAGAGCAATGGGTGGATCAGGTGGCGCGGGTGACCCGACCGGATCGGATCCATTGGTGTGACGGGTCAGAGGAGGAGCATCAGGTTCTGGTTGACGGGATGCTCCGGGACGGGACCTTAGTCGGCCTGAACCATCAGCGCTATCCGGGGTGCTACCTGCATCGGAGTCATCCGTCGGATGTCGCACGGACCGAGCACCTGACTTTCATCTGTACGTCCCGAAAAGAGGATGCGGGCCCTACCAACAACTGGATGGAGCCTACAGAGGCGCGCGCGCGGGTCGGGAAGCTCTTTGAAGGCAGCATGAAGGGCCGGACGATGTTTGTCGTCCCCTATCTGATGGGCCCGGTCGGCTCCCCCTACAGCAGGGTCGGGGTAGAGATTACCGACAGCCCCTACGTGGTCGTCAACATGCGGCTCATGACCCGCATGGGGAAGATCGCGCTTGAGCGACTGGGCGGGTCGGAGAGCTTTGTCCGCGGTCTGCATTCACTCGGGGACCTGAGCCCGGACCATCGTTTTATCCTCCACTTCCCCGAGGAGCGACTCATCTGGAGCATCGGCTCGGGGTATGGGGGTAACGCCTTGTTGGGGAAGAAATGCCACTCCCTTCGTATCGCCAGTTGGATCGGTCGAGAGGAGGGCTGGTTGGCCGAGCATACCCTGATCATCGGGGTGGAAGATCCATCAGGGCAGGTCACCTATATGGCGGCCGCCTTTCCGAGCGCCTGCGGCAAGACCAACCTGGCGATGCTTGTTGCCCCTCAGGTTCTCTCGGGTTACAAGGTGTGGACCGTAGGCGATGACATTGCCTGGATGCACATCGGGCCCGACGGACGGCTGCGGGCCATCAACCCGGAGGCCGGGTTCTTCGGTGTCGTGCCCGGTACCAGCGTCAAAACGAATCCCAATATCATGGCTGCGGTCGATCGCGATACGATCTTTACCAACGTCGCCGTGACCCCGGACGGTGAGCCGTGGTGGGAAGGAAAAGAGCCGACGCCTCCCGATGGTCTCGTTGATTGGCGAGGCAACCCATGGATCTCAGTGGAGGGACCGGCGGCCCACCCCAACTCGCGTTTCACAGTGGCCGCCAGGCAGTGCCCATCGATCTCTCCCCGCTGGGAGGACCCGGAAGGCGTCCCAATCTCGGCGATTATTTTTGGAGGACGCCGGGCTCGGGTGGCGCCGCTCGTCTACCAATCATATAGTTGGCAGCATGGTGTCTTCGTCGGGGCCGGCATGGCCTCTGAAACGACAGCCGCCCAGTCCGGCGCGGTCGGGGTCACTCGGCGCGACCCGATGGCGATGATCCCATTCTGTGGCTATCATATGGCCGACTATTTCGCCCACTGGCTCGACATGGGTCGGCGGATCGCTCATCCTCCTGCGATCTTTCACGTCAACTGGTTTCGGACCGATCAGAACGACCGGTTCCTCTGGCCCGGCTTCGGCGAGAACATTCGCGTCCTGAAGTGGATCCTGGAGCGGGTTCGCGGTCAGGGCATAGCCGTCGAGACGCCCATCGGGTTCATTCCTACACCTGATGCGTTAGACCTGGATGGGCTGGGACTGCCGGATGGCGCTGCGGACGAGTTGCTACGGATCGATAGCGATGCCTGGTTGACAGAGCACGCGGAACAGGGTCGGTTCTTCGACCGGCTTGCCCCGCGCCTGCCCGTCCAGATTCGGCAGGAGCATGCAGTGCTCCACCAGCGGCTCAGCCGTCTCAGCGTTCCCGTAAATGCCACCGAGCCGCCGCACACACCGTAGTTGCTAATCCTTCAATCGATTCTTGCTCGAATTCGTCCCTCACGCGCAGAAGGGGGATAGCCAGTGCCATCCGACGATCGAACCGAAGAGCTGGCGGTATTCAATCAAGCATTGCAAGCCGAAATCGCTGCGCGTCAACGGGCAGAGCAGGCCTTGCGCGAGGCTTATGACCTTCTTGTGGCGGCCATTGACGCGACGCCGATGGCCATCACCGCCGTCAATGTCGATGGCCGCGTGAGGCTCTGGAACCGGGCAGCGGAACGCATCTTCGGCTGGCGGCAAGAAGAGGTCCTCGGGTGCCCGCTTCCCATTATCCCCCCCGACAAGCATGAGGAATTCCGAACGATTCGCGAGCGAGCCTTTCACGGCGAGACCGTTGAAGGGATCGAGGTCGTCCGCCAGAAGAAGGACGGCTCTCTGATCGACATCGGCCTGTCGACGGCGCCGCTGCGGGATGCAAGGGGGGACGTGATGTGCGTCGTGGGGCTCCTCCAAGACATCACTGAGCGCAGGCGCCTCGAAGACCGGCTTCGCCACGCGCAGAAGCTGGAGGCTATCGGCCTCCTGGCCGGGGGGATCGCGCATGATTTCAATAATCACCTGAACGGGATTATCGGCTTTGCGGAACTGGCTCTGGGGGGAATACCCCCGGACAGCAAGGGACACCGTCTCCTCAGCCGGGTGCCGGAGATAGGCCGTCAAGCCGCGGGTCTCGTGAGGCAGATGTTAAGCTTTGCGCGGAAGGTCCCACTGCAACGGAAGCCGCTGGACCTAGACCTGCTGCTCCGGGAGACGATGAGCATCTTGCGGCGAACGCTTCCCGAGACGATCGCGATCAAACCGGAGCCGACTGACGAGCCCCTCACCGTCAATGCCGATGGCGCCCAGGTGCAGCAGATTCTCCTCAACCTTGCTACTAACGCCCGTGATGCTATGCCGCACGGGGGCACCCTGACCCTTCGGTTAACGCCTGTCACGCTGCTCGAGGCGAGCCTGGGCGGGCATCCGGAGCGCCGTGCGGGCGCCTTCGCCTGCCTGACCGTGGCCGATACCGGGACCGGCATCCCGGCCGCCATCCGGAATCGGATCTTTGAGCCCTTCTTCACGACCAAAGAACCCGGCCATGGGACCGGCCTGGGCCTGGCTTCGGTCTACGGGATTGCTCACCAGCACGAGGGCTGGATCGAGGTGGAGACAGCCGAAGGCCAGGGGAGCGCCTTCCACGTCTTTCTTCCCCTGGTGTCCGCTCTGGCGGAGGCCGCGCGCGTCGTCGAGAAGGCGCTGCTGCGAGGGGGCGAGACGCTTCTGTTGGTAGAGGACAATCCAATGGTGCTGGAGCTCGGGGAGATTCTGCTGAGAGATCTTGGGTACACCGTACTCAGCGCTGCGGATGGCGTCGAGGCGCTGTCGCTTTTCAAGGCCCACTCCGACATTGCCCTGGTCCTTACCGACGCTATCATGCCCCGGATGGGGGCAGCAGCTCTGATCCCGGCCTTGCGCGCCCTTAACCCTAGCATCAAAGTGTTAGTCGCCACCGGCTATGCTCCCGACGAGATTCATCACAGCCTGGAAAGCCTGGGGGTTACCGGGTATGTTCGGAAGCCGTTTTCCCAAGCCGACCTGGCTACTGCGGTCCGCGCGGCCATCGACGGCCAGGCTCCTGCCGGGCGTTATAAATAAGGAGATGGCTCTGGCCTATTTGGTCGGTCGGTCTATTTGGTTCGGACCCAACGACGACACAGACGATTGTCTTGTTCTATCTGAAACTGTATAACGAGGCGCGGGGCGCATTGATGCTCGGAGGCAAACAGTGGAACAGCAGTTTGTTGCCATCACGCTTCACCGAATTGCCGGAAAGCAGGTCTGCGGTGCCGTTACCCTGACCAGGCAGCCGGATCGTTCCTGGTGGGGAAAGTGCGGCAAGTGCGGGGAGGAGTTCCGGGTGGAGCCGGACGCCCGGTTCGAGGGGCAGGTCCGCGCGATGAGGAACTGACCGATGCTGAACATTGAACTAAAAGCGCGCTGGGAAGATCTTGGAAAGCTGCGAGAGCGTTGTGAAGCGCTTGGAGCGGAGGGTCAGGAGCCGGAGCGGCAGGTTGACACCTATTTCAACGTGAACCATGGCCGCCTGAAGCTTCGAGAGTCGCTGGAGTCCGGCGCTGAGCTGATTTACTATCTTCGAGATAATGTTGCCGGGGTACAGGAAAGTCATTATGAGCTGTATCGCGCAGAGGACGCTGAGGGGCTCAAGGCGATGCTTGCCAAGGCGCTCGGCATCAGCATCGTGGTTGCGAAGCGGCGCGAGACCTTTGTGCTCGGTGGTGTCCGGATTCACCTCGACAAGGTGCAGGGGCTGGGCAGCTTCGTTGAGCTTCACGGGGCGGTCGATGAATCAGGCGAGTTGCCGATGGTCGCCGATGAGGTCCAAGGCGTGCAGCGGGCGCTGGGGATCGATCCGCAATCGCTTGTTGGAGAGTCGTATGCGACGTTGGTCGGCAGCGTAGAGGCGGCATGACATGGAGCATCGCAGGTTTGGACGCACAGGCGTTCAGGTGTCGGAGATCGGTTTTGGGGCCTGGGGGATCGGTAAAGGGTGGTGGGGCGAAACCGACGATAAGCTTTCGATCGGCTCGCTGATACGGGCGCTGGAGCTGGGTGTCACCTTTATCGATACCGCCCATGCGTATGGCGATGGACACAGCGAGCGACTGATCGCCAAGGCCTTTAAGGAAGCTGGCCATCGGGTCTTTGTTGCCACTAAGGTTCCCCCGAAGAGTGCCGACTGGCCGCCCAAGCCGGGGACGACGGCGCGGCAAGCCTTTCCTGCCGATTGGATCACCACGCACACAGAGCAGAGCCTCCGGAATCTTGAAGCGGAGCGCCTCGATCTGCAGCAGCTCCATATCTGGCGCGACGAGTGGCTCGGTGAGCTCGAGTGGCAAGAGGCGGTATATCGGCTGAAGCAGCAGGGGAAGATCCGATTCTTTGGGGTCTCAATTATGGACCACCAGCCGGGTAGCGCGCTGGGGCTCGTAAAGTCCGGGCTGGTCGATACCGTCCAGGTGATCTACAACATCTTCGACCAATCCCCGGAAGAGGCCCTATTCCCACTGTGCCGGGCGCATGACGTCGGCGTGATCGCCAGGGTCCCTTTCGATGAAGGGGGCCTGACCGGCAGGCTCACTCCGGACACGACCTTCCCCAAGGATTCGGTTCAGGGTTTTTACTTTCGTGGGGACCGGCTGCGGGAGACGTGCGAGCGCGTTGATCGCCTCAGGCCGCTGCTGGGAGGGGAGATCAAGACCGTGGCGCAGCTTGCCCTGAAGTTCTGTCTGAGCCATCCGGCGGTCTCAACCGTGATCCCCGGCATGCGCCGGCCCGAGCATGTAGAGGCGAACTGCTCGGTCTCCGACAGCAGGCCGCTTGGACCCCAGACCCTCGCTGCCCTGAGGGCCCACGCCTGGCCCAGGAATTTTTATCAGTAGCGCGGAAATTACCTACTATTGCGGCCCGCTCAGTTGGATCGTGAACAGTGGTGGGGCATCCGGCATGAACGCCCGGAGGAATTCAGCCTCCCCTCGATAATATACCCGCTCGACAACTGCCTCCCACCTTATTGGAAGCCCCTCCTGGAGCTGGATAGCGTCAAAGGCTGCTTTGGCCGCTGTATAGCTCGGGTAAGCTTCAAAGACAATTAGGGCAGTCTCGTGGTAAGCATCCGAGCTCACCACGAGGTCCCCGTGCTCCGTTAGCAAGTTTGTCGGGTTGGTATGCCCAGCAATGGAGATCGTCTTATCGCGACCGAGGTCGCGGCCGATTGAGAGATATGCATCCTTCCAGGAAACGACTTCGTTACGGTCATACGCTCCATATAGGTTCTTGGTGTGCCCAGAAGCGCCAACGTCAAGAGTAGCGAGCTTTGTGGAAATGGTAGGGCCATCCGTAAGCTGAATGTCGAGAAAGAGAGCGGCTTGTTCCGAAAAAAACGGCGAGTCGGGAGCGGTGAAAGTAATCGCGACGGGGTCGGGCTCCGCTCCCCGGCGCTTCCATACCGTCGCACTCCTCATGCCGGCATCGCTGAATCCTGTTCGTACCACGATGCTTTTGACGATGGGGTCGACCACGTTCTTGACGAGCGTGCCGCTAATCCGGCGGTTGGTGGTTGACCACAAACAGGACGCCCTCTCTTCTGGCTCCCATTCCGACGCCACCCGGCTGCAATCCACCAAATTGATGTCGGACAGAGAGTCTTGCTGAACAAAGAGTACACGAGGAGTCAGAAGAAAGAGGTGACCAACCACAGCATCCGCTTCCCCGCCGAGTCTCCCTCGAAAGACAAGGATATAGTGATGTGTGAGCCCCTGTCCAGACGGAACATCAATTTGAAAGGTCTGACTCGAACCAGCCTGCAGTGTCGTGACCGCTCCCCCTTCGAGCGAGGCAAGTTTCATTCGGTGCTCCCCAGCAGAGTCCTTGTCGTAAATCGCATACACCTCAAAGACGCCTTCCATGATCTCGTCGCCCTCGTTCGAGAGGTCCAGAACTACTTTGCCGTTATACCAGTCTGCCCGCGCCCAGGGCGACCCGCGGAAAAAGTAGTCAAACAGGGCTGCAGAATAGCCTACGGCCCGGGGGAGCAACTTCTCCCCGTAATCCTGGAACACCTTGTCATCAAGCCCTTTCTTTTCATTTTGCAGCGCCTCAGGGAGGAAGTCGTAGAGGGCGCTGGGCACGGCCAGGTGATCGATCGCTTCGCCATCGCGGATCTTTTTGAAGTAGCGGCGCAGTTCCCCGGTCTTTGGCTCCGGCTCAGGCGGACCCAGCTCCACGCTGGTCGCGGCCGGAAAGGGCAGGTCGGCGCTGAAGACGGTACCGTCGCTGAAAAAGTTGGCATTGCTGTACTCCGCCAAGCCAATGGTCTGGCTCAGTGTCGTGATGTCGGGGTTGGTCCTGACGTACTGATCAGTGTCCCAGAGCTGCGCAATGGGAACCTTGGCGACGGAATCGGGGATCGGTACTCCGAGCGAGAAGATCGAGGGGTCGGGACGAATGGGCGGCCTCGCGAGCAGGCCTTGAAACGACGGCTCCTTACCAGACCGCGACGCCCACGCCTCGAAGCCGTCCGCCAGACAGTGGAGATCGTTGCGGGTATGGGCGGGCGCGGCGAGGTCGGCGATCAGGTGCATCTGCTGGCCCAGGATCTGGAAGGTCTGGGCCCAGGCAGCGTCCCGCTCGGCCTTAGAAGGCAAGGTCAGTGCGTCTCGGAAGTGTTGTCGGGCATCGGCCCAGGCGGCCTGCCCAATCAACCCCTGGGCAGGGTCTTGGGCCCAGCGGACGGAGGCTTCGCCGCTAAGGGGAACCAGGGCGAGGCAGCGCCCGGCGAGCCCGGCCTGATCCCACGCTTGCAGCGGATTGTGGAAATGATTGATGGAGCGGAAAAGCGCGCCGAGGTTTTCCGATGCAAGAGCCTTGTCTT
Source organism: Candidatus Methylomirabilis oxygeniifera (assembly GCA_016190285.1). Lineage (GTDB taxonomy): Bacteria > Methylomirabilota > Methylomirabilia > Methylomirabilales > Methylomirabilaceae > Methylomirabilis > Methylomirabilis oxyfera_D. The sequence goes on along the minus strand of JACPQW010000053.1, from coordinate 8,606 downwards.
CGGCCGTCCCGCCAAACTTAATCCATTCTGAAGCCCTTTTAGCATCAAACTGTGTCTTCAACCCTTCTGGGAGCCCTAGCTGCTCCTTGAGATAGCGATCAGCGAAGGACTGCTCGGCTGCCTTTACATTCAGGAGCTCATGCGTATTGATGGAGAAAGCAAGAGTCCCCTGGGGTAATCCGAGGGTGATAAGAAGAGTTCCAAACCAAGTGAACGGCTTCAAACATCTCTTCATTTTCATCTTCCCCCCGGAACTGGCAAGGGTGACAATCCCAGGTTGATGGCTTCGACGTTGAGAAGCTTAGTGAGGTTCAGCATCTTCTCAATAGGTACTCTTGCGGGCCGCGCATCCAGGTTTCTTAGCTTCTCCTCTCGCGTCTTCAGCTTGCGTAGTTCCACGTGGAAGAACCTCTGCTCGTACGCCGCCTCGATCTCCTTGCCGACCGGATGCACCTGGAAGCCACTGTAGTACCCGTAGCCCGGATAATAGATCACGAACTCCGGTTCCCGGATCTTACCGATTGCGGTGAGATGCGTCTTTGCGGGTACGGTGAATTCGCCTTGGGCGTCCGTCAGGACCTCGAGGGCGTCGTGGTAGCTCTCTGCTGGCCCGTGGCCGCCCAATCCTGGCGCCTCGTGGTACCAGATGGCCAGGATGACCGCGCCCGCGATGGGCTCCTTGGTCTCGTCATCGATGACCTTACCCTGATAGGTGTCACTCGGGTAGACCAGGTGCCCGAAGCACCCGGTGCTCGACGTGACAATCAGGAAGCTCCACAGCAGAAGATCTCTTTTCTTCATGAATAACCTCCTAAAAGAACTTCAGCCGCCAAATCCCATCTACGTCTTTCACGAAGAGGACGAAGTGGGAGAGGCGAACGCCATTATCTACCCGGATCATCTGATACTCGGCTCGATCGGCGTCAAGAGAGACAAAACTGATATTTGTGAGGATCGTGTCGATGCCGCTGAGTTGGGGGCCGAGTGCCGACAGGAGCCTTAAGTACCCCTCTCTTTCAGTGATGGCGATCGATTCGAGGGCCTGATTGATATCGCCCCGACCAAGGTTCTCTTTTAAGGCCGTCCACTTTCCCTGCAGGAGCGCGTTAATCTGGTCGCGGTCGTAGGCTTGAACGATCGTACCGGCAGTGAAGCGATTCCCTTGGGCATCAGTGACGGTCACCGTTGGGAGATAGAGCCCCGGCTTGGAGTAGGTGAAGACCTGTCCCTCCAGGCTTGACCCCGTGAACTCTATGGCACCATCGCCATCCACGTCCAGTTCGACCTGAGCAGTCTGGGCCGAGAGGAGGTTGAAGGCCGAGAAGACCACCGTCAACGGCGCTATACCGCCGGCTGGCAGAGCACTGAGCATTACGTGAGGCTCCGCGCCCGGCGGGACCGTCACAGCAATGGCAGCCGTGGCGGTGTTTCCTGACGGCTCAGCGGCCACGGCGTTGATCGGGTTCGACCCGGGGGCCAAAGGCACCACGACGGCAAACTTCAGTCCATCGACCTGGGCCGCCACACCGTTGACCAGGACGCCGACCTCCGGCGCGCTGGACTCGATGCTTCCCTGGACGAGGACGATGGGCGTCGGCACGAGGGCCGCATCGGCCGGCGCAGTGATTGTGATCCGAAGTGTCAGAACAATGATCGTGACGCTTACGGCTGCCAGATTACCTGCCCGATCCGTTGCTTGAACGGTCAGGATGTGCCGGCCGCCTGTATAATCTTTGGCGTCCAGACTGAAGCGATACGGTGGCACATTGGTGACCGCGATCAGGCGCCCGTCTACCAGCAGGCCCACTCCTCCGATGCCGGCCAGGGCATCTGTGGCTTCCACCTCCACGATGAACGTCCCTGTGACCGTGGCGCCATCGCTTGGGCTTACCAGCCGCACCGATGGAGGGACGGCATCGTGAACGACCGCTGCCGTGGTCGGAGCGGCGGTGAGGCCCTGGCCCTTGGCGCTTGTGGCGAAGAGATCGAGGCTGTTCGGCGCATTGGGTGCCAGCGCTACCTGAGCCGTGAAGCGGCCGACAGAATCCGCCATCACGGTCGTCGGTTGGGCCGCACCCAGCAGCGTGATGAGGGCGTCCGGCTCAGTAGAGCCCGTGACAGTAATCGGATTCTGATTGGTGAAAGCCGGGAGGGCGTCCACCTGCGGCGGTAGCGGGGCCCGGAAGCGGAGAAGGCGACCCTGCCCGCGCTCGGCGACATATAGGTTACCGTGGCTGTCGAAGACGAGACCGGCGGGATGGTTGAGGGGCGCCGCAAATGTCGCAAGGTTCGCGTCCGGAGTCCGCTTAGCCAGTAGCCCCTGCTCCGTCACAGTCGCCTGCTGGTCTGGTTGCTTAGCCGAGAAGAAGAGGGCGTCAAGGCGATCTAAAGCCAGACAGTGGGCGTCCTTGAAGCCCGGCCCCACTAAGGGTGTGATCTGCCCGTCTTTCAGATTGATGTGGGAGACGCTGCCGCCGTAGACCTCTCCCTCTCCCTGGAGCCGCTCAACTGCCACCAGTACATTCTCCTCGGTATCAACCACTAAACCTTGCGGGTTTTTGAATCCGCTGCCGACTTGGCTGACACGACCTAGGGGATCGATCTGGAAGATCGTCCCGGCCTCGTCGCCTTTCCCGGGCTCGGCCAAAAGGCCTTCGGTGGAGAGGTACAGGTTGCCTTGCTGGTCGATGGCGAGACCTCTCGGCTTCCTAAACCCTGAGGCGACAACCAACAGATGGCCATCCGGATCTCGCTTGAGGACAAGGCCCTTCGCTTTTGCCCCCTTCAGCTCTTCGGCGGCGATATAGAGTGTCCCGTTGTCACCGATGGCGAGCCCTTGCGGCATCTTGAGGCCCTCAGTCAGAGACAGGACCCGGCCATCGGGAAAGAGCTGGAGTACCCGACCTGTCTGCTCCTCCGAGAGGTATAGGACGTCATCGGCATCGATGGCAAGGAAGGCGGGGTCCCTTAAACCCTCAAGGACAACCTCGACAGGGGCAGAGGCAACAGAGAGTTGTTGATTCTTGGCGGGGGCGGAAAGCGTGAAGAGGCAAGAAAGACTGAGAAAGCACAAAAGCCACCTGATCAGATGTTTCACAGTGCATACCCCGTCCGGTTAGCGTGATAGAGCGGAGGAGATCAAACTGCGATTCTGATTGTAAGGATGAACATAGTGCAACAGGCATTCCAATGAGGTCAGAAAGAGGAAGGAATCATGGTTCGTCCCTGTAAGTGGCCTAAAAGCAAAGAAGAAATGGAGAGCGTGACCGAACCGCCACCCCATCTGTGTAAGGGTAGACGGCGCGGTTTGGAGCTCTAGAGTGTCAAGGATTGTCAGATAGCAGTGACAACAATGGGAAAGGTAGAAAGATCGGCTGCCCGAGACTTATTATCGACAATCACATGGAGGGTCGGGTAAACAGACGAGGGTTGCGACGGCAAGCTGCTACCACCCGAGACCCTCGCCGCGCTGCGGGCCCACGCCTAGCGTAGGAACTTTTACCAGTGAGTAGAAGAGCAGCCCCCACTGCGCGATTACGTCTGCCGGAGGGTGTGGCTGGACAATCGGCAGCGCTATGTTGCGCGACTGAGCGTTGCGCTGACCAGTCGATTGATACTCACGCCAGATTCAGCGGCCTGTATGGCCAATTGCCGATGCACGTCGGGCGGGACACGGACCATGAACTTGCCGCTGAAATGCTTGGTGGCGAGCGGCTCAGGGACCGCTTCTGCGTGGCGACGCAGGTCTGCCACCACCTCGCGCGCGAGCTTCCGGATGCCCTTCACCGCCGCCTCAGGCGTACGCGCCAGCCAGCTCAGGCTTGGCAACTCAGCGCACAGCCCCACGTATTCCGCATCATCCTCCGACCAGGTTACCCGATAGGTATATTTGTCATGTAGCTGTGTCATGCTCGCTCTCCATCCTGTCGATTGCCTTGCGCACCTGCTTGACCTGATAGACCTTGGTGTATCCTTTGTGGTTTTGGACATTGACCCGCGGGTCGCCGCTCCACGGTGTTTTGTACACTCGATGGCTTCCACTCATCTGCCTGGCTTGCCCGAAATAGTGGTCGCAGACCTTGCACAGGTCGGCAAAGCGAACCCCTTTGGGATGACGACGCATAGCCTCAAGGATGTCTGCGATGGTAGACACCAATGAATAGTATCAATACTGATACCGACTGTCAAGCCCTCACCTCATGCCTTTGGACGACAGACCCGTGTTCCTCGCCCAGTGAGGCCGAAGAATACGCCGCTCGGGTCCAACTGGTAAGTTCTCCGAGATTCGCAAGTCGGATCCGGGCCTCCTCCCGCCATGAGAACCCACAAATGCCTATTCCCTCAGGCCACAGCCTTCGGCAATCCCCTTCGAGCGTTTGTCGAAGCCAGTCGTCGCGTTTCAATTGACGGGTGATCTATGCTCGACTTTCCTACTCTCGCGTGGTATTTTGCCTCTCATAGAGATGAGTGAGCAGGGGGTGACATCTATGGGTGAGAATTGGAACGATTACGTCATTGCGACCTATCGTCTCGGCGGCGGAGGCGATTGGACGAAGAAGGCCGAGACGATCGCGCTGGGCATGACGGTCGGGAGTTGGCCCGGCCTGTCCGCCGCAAGACAGGAGTCCCTTCAGCGTCACGCCGGCCGCGTAGTGACGGTGGATGCGGGCCTGATTCGTATCGCCTACCCGCTCGCGAATCTCACGCCAGACCTCCCATCACTGCTGACTGCCACCTTCGGCAAGCTGTCCATGGATGGAAAGATCCGCTTGGTGGACCTCACCCTGCCGCCGACCTTCGCCGCCGCCTTTCCTGGGCCCAAACTTGGGGTGGAGGCAGTGCGTGAGAGACTCGGAGTTCACGACCGGCCGTTGCTTATGAGCATCTTCAAGTCCTGTGTGGGTCTTACGCTTGCTGAGCTGACCGAGGGCTTTTTTCAGCAGGCGTTGGGCGGCGTCGACCTGATCAAAGACGACGAGATCTTCTTCAACGACACAGACGCGCCCTTCGAGCGACGTTTGGAGGCGTGCCTGCAAGCGGCGGAGCGGGCGCGACGGGAGACGGGCCAGATCGTGCTGTATGCGATCAATCTGACCGGTCCGGTGCATCGGCTTCCCGAGAAGGCCCGACGGGCGGTACAGCTTGGCGCGAATGCGCTGCTCATCAATGTCCTACCCTACGGATTTGACCTTTTGCATCGGCTGGCCGAGGATTCGGAGATTACGGTTCCACTCGTGGCCCACCCGGCGCTGGCCGGCGCGCTCTATCCTTCCGATGACTACGGCATCGCAGCGCCGCTTTTGTTGGGGACGCTGATGCGGCTGGCCGGGGCCGACCTGGTCCTCTTCCCGTCCCCTTATGGCGGAATGGCCCTGGAACTGTCCGAGGCCCTGGATCTGGCTGAGCGACTTAGGGACAAGGGTGGCCTGCCCCACCGCCGAAGCTTTCCGGTCCCGTCAGCGGGGATCCACCCTGGCCTGGTGCCGCACATGATGGATGACTTCAGCCTCGATGTCGTGGTCAATGCCGGCGGCGGCATCCACGGGCATCCGGGCGGCGCGGCTGCGGGTGGGCGGGCCTTCCGCGCGGCAATAGCCGCCAGCGTGGCCTGTATTCCTCTGGAAGAGGCAGCCATGGGGAGCAGCGATCTTCGAGCAGCCCTTGACCAGTGGGGTAGCGGCAAGGCCAGAATCCCCAAAGAGTTTTCGGCATGAGTCGCCAGACAGTCATCTTTTGCGACTTCGACGGGACAGCCGCCGAGCAAGAGGTCATCGTATCCCTCTTTAAGGCCTTTGGTCCGCCGGGATGGGAGGCGGTGCGTGACGCGATCATCGCCGGGACGGTGAGCGTACGGGAGGGGGTCGGCCGCCTCTTTGCCCAGATCCCGTCGTCTCGCGTCCCGGAGATGGTGGCGTATGCACGGCGGATCGCTACGCTGCGGTCAGGATTTCGGGAGTTTCTGGAGTACTGCCGGGTCCATAACCACCGATTCTTGCTGACCAGCGGCGGGGTCGATTTCTTCATCTACCCCCTCCTGGATGGGCTGTTGTCGCGGGACCAGATCTATTGTAACGGGAGCGACTGCAGCGGCCCAACGGTGCGCATCCTCTGGCCCCACGCGTGCGACGAGCAGTGTCGGGCCGATTGCGGGATGTGTAAGCCCAGCATCATGCGGCGCTTTCCGCCCGAGCAATACCACAGAGTGGTGGTGGGGGACGGGGTTACGGACCTGCAGGCAGCCAAGCTGGCCGATCTGGTCGTGGCCCGCGATCTGTTGGCCGTCAAGTGTCGGGAGGCCGGGATTCCCTTTGAGCGATTTGAGACGTTCTACGATGTCATGGCGGTGCTCGATCGCATGGGGGTGGAAGCGTACCGATGACGATGGCGCATCAAGCCATAGACCAGGCCCTGACGGCCCTGGTTGAGATTACAGCCGGCTTCGCGCGGCGAGGATGGCTCCTTGCGACAAGCGGCAACCTCTCGGTTCGGGTCAGCGCCTCTGGTGAGCCGCTTCTGCTGCTCGTCTCCGCCAGCGGTCGGGATAAAGAGTCGATGACGGCGGCCGACTTCGTCCTGGTAGACGAATCGCTGCAACCGGTGGAGTCCGGACTTCAGCCTGTGGTGAGCCAGATCAAACCATGCCCTTCAGCCGAGTCAGTAATTCATGCCCGCATCTATCAGGCAACGGGGTGTGGCTGCGTTTTGCACGTACACACGGTCTGGAATAATCTGATTGCCGAACGCCTCTCTTCCTATGGCGAGGTCGTGTTTCAGGATCTTGAGATGCTCAAAGGGCTGGACATCTGGGAGGAGGCGGCAGAGATCCGGGTTCCCATTGTGGAGAATCTCTTTCATCTGCCTGCCCTGGCGGATGCCGTAGTTGCGCGGATCGCCGATCCCAGAGTGCCCGGAGTGTTAATCCAGCGCCATGGACTGTATGCCTGGGGAGCAAATCCCTTTGAGGCCAAGCGGCACGTCGAAGCCTTCGAGTTCATGTGGGAGTACCTGTTTCGGTGGTGGTCTGTAGAGGCAGGTTTTGTGCCTGCCCAGAAGGGCGATCGGAAGGGTCGCCCTTATGAGCCGACCGAGGCAGGACAAGGGAGTATTGTGGGAGGCTAAACATGGCGACAATAAGGCTACTACACGCCGATAGCCGGCCCATCGAAGCACCGGCGAAGATGGCGAGCTTTCTCGAGGAAGAGGGCCTCGTCTGCCGTAACTGGGATGTGGCGAAGCTGCCAGAAGAGTTACGGGGCAACTACGCCCTGACCGATGCCGAGAAAACGGAGATCCTGGCGACGTTTGAAGGTGAGCTGGAACAGCTTAAGGCGGAAGGGGGGTATGTGTCAGCCGACATCGTCGTGCTCTCTGAACAGACCCCCGACCTGGAGGCGCTGCTGTGCAAATTCAGCCGGGAACACCATCATAGCGAGGACGAGGTGCGATTCGTGGTCGATGGCCACGGCATTTTCACCATTTGCGGACGGAGTGGTCGTTACTTCGAGGTGATGGTAGGTCCGGGCGATCTCATCACGGTACCGGCGGGTACCCGCCACTGGTTCACCCTGGCCGAGGATCGGCGGATCAAGTGTATTCGCCTCTTCCAGGACCCTTCGGGTTGGGCCGCCATCTACGACGACGTCCCGGCTGGTTGCCCGTAACGACCAGTTGTCAGGCGAACTGGTCGCCGCAGATGCTACAAAAAGCAGGGCAAGTGAGGCTGACCGGCGCACCCAATAGCCGAACCACTTCAAACGAGGCATTGTGGGGAACATTCTACTCGTAGGCGTTGGAGGGTTTCTCGGCTCGATCGCCCGCTACCTGGTCAGTGGGTACATTCAGGATCGGACGGGCGAACTATTTCCCTTTGGTACCCTGGCGGTCAACGTGATCGGCTGCTTCGTAATCGGAGGTCTTTCCGAGCTGGCAGAAGCGCGCGCCTTCCTGTCACCGGAGGCGCGCGCGTTGGTCGTGGTCGGTGTGCTGGGAGGGTTCACGACCTTTTCGACCTTCGGCAACGAGACGGTCAACCTGCTGCGTGACGGCGAGTGGGCGTTCGCCGTCATGAACCTGCTGACCCATGCGGTGTTGGCGATCGGGGCGGTCTGGGTCGGCCGGGCGACAGCGCATACCGTCTGGAGGTGAAGCAATGACGCTCCCACAGGAAGGCTACCTGCTCCGGATCTTCGTTGGCGAAAGTGACCGGCACTCCGGGAAACCGCTGTACGAGTGGGTCGTCCTCAAGGCGCGTGAACAAGGGCTGGCCGGGGCGACGGTGCTTCGGGGGCTGATGGGATACGGCGCCCATAGCCGACTCCATACGTTCAAGATCGAACGGCTCTCGCTCGATCTGCCGGTCGTCGTGGAGATTGTCGACAGCCGCGAGAAGCTTGAGGCATTTCTTGATTTGATCGATGACGACATCACGGAGGGCCTGGCGACGATTGAGAAGGTACACGTTCGCTTGTACCGCAGCCGGAAGGCCGAGTAGCCCTCTTTGAGCCTGGCGCCACGCCTTGCCCATTCCCGCCGATCCGTTTTTGCAAAGGCATGTGCAGTGTGCTAGTGTTTCGTGTGGTTAAGCCCCATTGCTCCGAAAGTCCCCC
>JACPQW010000004.1 GCA_016190285.1 Candidatus Methylomirabilis oxygeniifera | reverse complement strand
TCGCCTGAGGTCAACCGATCCAGATCGCCGCCGGCGCTGCTGTTCAGGCCGTTGAGGCCGACATTGCCCAGCAATTGCAGGCTGGGCAGCAACTGATTCCTGGCGACTCTGAGGTTCAGATCGGTGTTCTGAAGGGTCAGCTTTTGCGCAGCGTACTCAGGTCGTTTCTCCAGGGCCTCGTGAATGCTGGCATCCGTGTTTATTTGGACCATTTCAAACGGCGGCTGGTCGGTCGGAACAATCGTCCTGGCCCAGATCTTTTCGCCGTCAGGGAAGTTGATGATGAGCGTCAGTTGATCTTCGGCGTCCTTGATGGCCTTCTCAGCCAGGATGACGTTCTGCACCTGGGCAGCCGCTTGGGCCTCCGCCTGCGTGACCTCGACCGGCGCCGCGACGCCGGCCCGCACCCGCGCCTTGTTGAGATCCTCGAGCTCTCTGGCCAGACGCAGCGAGCGTTTCTGGACCTCCAGATTCTCGATGGCAAAGACGAGATTCCAGTAGGCACTGTGAACGTTGGTGATCACTTGATTGGCCTGCTGACGGAACTGCGTCAGTGAAATTGTCTGGTTGTTCCGGGCAATCTTAATCGGCGCCGTGTTCACATCCATTCCGAAGTTCTTGAGGAGATCCTGTGTGAGGCTCAACGTCAGGAACGTTCTATACGAGGGATTGATGCCACTCGGAGGCTGCGCGAACGGCAAATTGGTGTTAAGCCGGTTGTTGGTCATGCTTAACGCGTAACTGGCGCCAAACGGCAGCTTCTGAAAGAGAGAGGTATTGACATCCCGGTTCTCATTATCGATCTCAGCGATCGCGCGCTGTGTGACCCCGCTACCGCTTTGAAGGCCACTGGACACAGGCGAGACGGTACGGTTCGCGTCGAGTGTCAAGGAGAAGGTCGGGTCGAAGACCGCCTTCGCGATTGTGATGCCCTCTGCGGTGATCTTCGGATTGTAGCCGGCGATAGCAATATCCAGGTTGTTCTTCAGCGCCAGCACAACAGCCTCGCGGAGCGCGAGCCGAAGCTCGCCTGCATCGGTCGGCTCGCTGCGAGTCGATGGCTCTAGGGGCGTCGCCTGAGCGACGAGACGTCTTAAATCATCAGACAACCCGACGCGACTTCGCGCAAAAGGGGGAGATGGATCGTCCTCCGCCTTCGCCGCGACAGCATGCAGAACAGCCAGTAATATCGCCGACATCGTCCATACGCACACCTTGCGCTGTAGCGCCGTCATGCTGCCTCCTTTGAAAAACAGGGTATGGGGTTTAGGGGATAGGGTGTTGAACTCACATACCAACCGTCTTATCTATCCGATGCACGCTTTACTTGTCACCATACCCCATGTTCTTGTTTTTACCCCGTATCCTAAATCCTATGTTACGGCTTGCGCTCCGACGCCTTTGATTGAGAGGCGGCGGATTCCTCTCGTCGACGCTCCTCGTCCAACCGCTTGACAAACGCCTCGAAGCCGGGCTGCTGATCGGCATTCAGGACCCCGCGAATTCGCTGGCGCGCCCGCTGCCTCACTTCTTCGAACTGCGGCTGAAGACGTCTGCGCAGCGCCAGAAACTCCTCGCGTGTCTCATCCAGCGCCGCGTTCAACGCGCTCATCTGCGCCGGCTGGAGTCGCACCGCCTCCGTCAGCTCTTGGACGTAGCGCTCCCGATTGAACTTCCCTGTCCATATCGTCTGGCGCGTCGCTTCCCCCCGGCGAGAGTACGCCGACCAGCTCAGGGCGCCCGCCGCGAAACCTAAGAGAAACACGACGAGAAAGGCAAGTCCTACCTTAGCGCGCGTTTCGATCATCTGATTTATCCTATTTTCTCTCTTACCTCAAACCCCGCACTTTGGACTCCGTACTCCGGATTGGTGTCCGGGACTGGATTCGCACGTCATCCTGCCTCAACGCAAACGCCAGCATCTGGTCCCGGCTGGGCTGCCCTACCACCCCCGGCAGGTTCACTTCCTCAAGAGAAAAGGCGTACACGTCCGTTCCGCCACCCACCTGAACCGGGAGCGACGAGCGCGATCCGCCTACCGAGAGCGTCACCCCGGCGAGCAGCAGGACCCCCATGGCCAGCGCCGGGATCAATCGTCTGGCGAATCCCCAGGCCTGAAGCAGGCTTATGTCGGGCTGGCTGATCTCCGGCTTCGCCAATCGCGCTCGTAACCGAGGGTAGAAGGTGGATCCGGGCCCGATCTCTTCGCGCAAGGTCTGAAGCAGCGCCGACGACAGCCTGGCGATTTTCATGACCTCACCGCACGGAGCGCAACTCTTCAGGTGAAGTGCGAGCGCATCAAAATCGGCAGAGGAGTAGCCTTCCCGGTCGTTATCCTCCAAGAGTTTCTTTGCCTTGTGACAAGTCATCTGCCCCTCCCTTCACGATGTGCCGTCTCCTCCTCCTGACGGATCAAACGCTGAAAACCTGCCTGCATCGCCCGGCGCGCCCGCCATAGGCGGACCTTCGCGGCCGCTCGGGTGCAGCCGATGGCGTCGGCAATCTCCGCAATCTCAAGCCCGTGAACTTCCCGCAATGTGATGATCAGTCGATCCTTTGGCGCAAGGCCGGCCAGGATTCGCTCCACAAGATCCCTGGCTGCAATCTGATCCCCGCTCTTGGTCTCCATTGACGGATACCCTTGCTCGGCCAGGCACTGCATAATATCACGCTCACCAGCCCCCAAGTCGGTAAAGGTCACCTCGGCGTGTCGACGGATTCTCCGAAGGTGATCGTAACAGGTGTTGACGGTGATCCGTCGAAGCCATGGCGCGAATGGAGCCCCGGGTCTGAACCGCCCGATCGCCACGTAAGCTTTCAGAAAGACGTCCTGGGCCAGATCTTCTACGTCCTGCTTCCGCCGGAGAAAGCTGCCGATGATGGTAAACACATGCCGGTCATGTAGCCTGAGCAGGGCCTCGAAGGCCTGTTGGTCGCCTTCCTGCGCCAGCCGAATAAGGTGGGCTTCTCGCCATCCCTCAGCAGGCTCCTGGTCTTTTCTCCTATCGTTCATAAGTACGTATGGTGAAGCCGGTCGGTTACCGGCATGCTCCTATCGCCTGTCCTCGCATGATTGAAGCGGGGAACCGAGGAGAAGGGGATCCGATATGCCTGCCTGTGCGTGCCGCACAACAGACAGGTACCTTTCGCCATCCGGAAGGTGAGCCAAGGCCAAAAAGGCCGACAAAGAATCTGCCCCGTAAAGCCCTTATTGTGCTTCGACGGACTCAGCACGAACGGGCAACGATCTATCTTTTCAACGCCTATTCCGTTCGCCCTAAGCATGTCGACGGGTGAACGGGGGTTTGCAGGATAGGCTCCAAGGAAAGAGCTGGGAGACGGCCGCTAAGAGGTCAGTAGCGCTGGGCGAGGCCGTCCCGTTCAACACGGTGCGGTCGATAGGATATAGTGGTTTCACTACAGGACCTGCTGGAGGGCAAGAGCTTACCGGGGTTGCACCGTGAAGAGCGGTCGAAGGCCGCACGAACCCTCCGCATTGCCTCGAGATCGTCCGGGCTGTACATGAGGGGAATGAAGTCGATCTTCTCCATCCCGATTCCATGCTCCCCCGTGATGCTGCCGCCGACAGACAGGCAAAGTCTCATGATCTCCGCCCCGGCCGCAATGGCCCCCTGCAATTCGCCTTCCCTGCGGGAGTCGAAGCAGATCAGGGGATGGAGGTTGCCGTCACCCGCGTGGAAGACGTTCGCAATCACCAACGCGTTGCGCTCCGCGATCGCCTCGACCTCCCTGAGCACCCGCGGAAGTGTAGTCCTTGGGACGACGCCATCCTGCAGGTAAAATTCGTGGGTGATCCGGCCCACGGCCGCCACCGCGCCCTTCCGTCCCCTCCAGAGCAGGGCCCGCTCCTGCTCATCCTTGGCGATCCGCAGGTCCAGGGCGCCGCACCGGTCACAAATCTGCTTAATCTGCTTCGTCTGGGCCTCGATCTCTGCGGCCGGCCCATCTAGTTCTATCAGCAGCACCGCGCCGGCGCCTTCAGGGTAACCGATATGCAACCACTCTTCAAGCGCCCTGATAATGTGTCGGTCCATCATCTCGAGGGCCGAGGGGATAATGCCGGTGGCGATGATCTCCGATACCGCCTCGCTGGCCGCATCGATGGCGTGGAAGGAAGCCAGCAGTGTTTTGACGGCCTCAGCGTGAGGGAGGAGGCGAACGATGACCTTCGTGGCGATCCCCAAGGTCCCCTCGGAGCCGGTAAAGAGGCCGGTGAGATCGTAGCCGGGACAGTCCAGCGTCTTGCCGCCAATCGGGACAATCGCTCCCGATGCCAGGACGACCTCAAGCCCGAGGATATGCGTTGTCGTGGTCCCGTACTTCAGGCAGTGGGGTCCTCCGGCGTTCTCGGCCACATTGCCGCCGATACTGGAGGCGGCTTGGCTTGCCGGGTCCGGGGCGAAATAGTGGCCGTGGTCCTGAATCGCCTGGGTCAGGGCGAGGTTCACCAGGCCCGGTTCTACGATAGCCCGCTGATTTGGGATATCGATCTCTAATATGCGATTCATGCGGTTCAGCCCGATGATCACCCCGCCGGCAACGGCAATAGCGCCGCCCGACAGCCCGGTCCCTGCTCCACGCGGCAGGAAGGGAAGCTGCTCCCTGCCACAGAGCTTCACAACCGCGACGACTTGCTCTGTATTATCCGGAAGGACCACAACATCGGGCATGGCCTTCTCCAGGTAGGTCATCCCGTCACACTCGTACACAGTCAACTCATCCGGATCGGAGATCACCCACTCCGGGCCTACAATGGCTGCCAGCTCCTGAACTATCCTTCGCTTCTCCACGTCGTTTTCCCTATACCCTACACCCTTGTCTTTTAGATTCCTCCTACGAAGCGACCAGGACTGAGGCACCCAAAGGGGTCAAACTGTTGCTTCAATTCGCGCATCAGAGTCAGGGCGGCGCCGACGGGACCCCATACATCGACGGCGGCCTTAATCGCCGACGGCGCCGACAGGATGATCAGGCTCCCACCATGACGTACCACCCAGTGCCGAAGTTCGTCGATCCCCTTCGCGATAGAGATCAGATCCGGTTCCGTGACGCCCGGCGCGCCCCTCCAGTACAGCCGGACAATCCCGCATGCGGCCTCGGAGATGGCGGCCGACCTCAGGCCGATATTGCGGGCAAGCGTTTCGGCATGGTCGATCGTATCAACAACGTGCGTCGGCAGTACGCTGGCCTTCAGCGTCGCCCACGGCCGACCATCTGTGCTTGCTGAGGAAAAATTGCAGATGGCGCTCCACAGGCTGTCTTGCGCGCTCCCCTCTACGAGGAATCCTGCCACGGCGCCCTCCCGGCGGCAGAGCTTTCCGATGGCTGCGATCTGGGCGTCCACCGCCTCAGGTACACTCCCCACCGACACAGCCACCGCGACGGTCCCCTCCGGAAACGCACAGCCGGCCTGTCTGCCGACCGGTTGCGCCGCAACGGACGAAAGAAGCTCGACCCTGGTGCAGACGATGGTCGAGTGGAGGATCTGAGCCACCGCGCAGGCGGCCGGTTCGCCCGTCGGGAACAATGCGATCCAGGTGTGCTCTACGGCCGGCAACGGGTAGAGCCTGAAGGTCGCCTCGAGAATAATTCCAAGCGTTCCCAGCGAGCCGACGTAGAGTTTGTTTATATCGTACCCGCTGACGTTCTTCACCACCTTGGCGCCGCCCTTCGTGATGGTGCCATCCGCATGAACGATGCGAATCCCGATGACCAGGTCGCGAGCGGTTCCATACCGCTGTCTCCATGGGCCGCTCGCATTGGTGGCAAGGATACCCCCGATCGTTGCTCGCTCGTAGCCGATAGGATCAAAGGGTAGAAACTGGCCGCTGGGGCGAAGAGATGCCTGAACCTCACGAAGCAGCATCCCGGCCTCAACGGTCGCCGTCAGGTCGCCCGGTTTGTGATCGATGATCCGCGCGAGCCGCTTCAGCCCAACAACCAGATCGATCCTTGCAGGAATACCTCCAAGACCGATCTGTGTTCCGTTCCCCCACGGAACGACCGAAAGTCGCTCGGACGACGCACACTTCATGACCTTGGAGAGTTCCTGCGCGTCTCCGGGAAAGACGATCGCCTTTGGAACGTGATCATCTACGGCATACGCAGCGCAGGACGCCGTCGCCAGGACCTGGTCTGCCCCGACGATTTCGGCCAGCCGCCCTGTCAGGCGTTCAGAAGTCACGACTCACACCCAAAAACTAGGGATAGCCAGCACAATCTATTCATTTATTCGTCATTGCGAGCACCCGAAGGGTGCGTGGCAATCCGACACGCAGTGTCGTTGCGAGGCGAAGCCGAAGCAATCTCCTGCGAGGTCCCTCGTTGCACTCGGGACAACCCTTCGGGTCAGATTGCTTCGCTGCGCTCGCAATGACACTCTTTGTTTTTGGGCGCTACAACGCGCCTTCGTCCCGCATCAGGCGAAGTGCGGCCTTGAAGGCCAGGATGGTTTTCTCGATGTCCTCATCCGAGTGGGCTGCCGAGATCCACCCATGAAAGAGGGGGAAATCGACGCCGTGCAGGATCAGTGCGCACCGCAGCCGGTGATATGCCTCCTGGTTGGGATGGTCCATGAGGAGGTGATGGTCGGGTTGAGAGTCGGGTCGGTCGAAGACAAGACCATGACGATGAGGCTCAAGGAAGAGGTTCACGATTGAAGATTCACCGTAGACACACACATCCACTCCGAGCGCCGTAATGACCTCGGTAAGCCCGTTGCGCAATATCTCTCCGGCACGATCGGCTCCGATCTGGATCTGACCGTCGGCTAGAAGCAGGAGTGTCGCCAGACCGGCCGCCGCTGAGAGCGGATTCGCGTTAAAGGTCCCGGCATGCCACACCCGCTTTTCCCGGTTCCAGGTCGGATCGTCTGTGAACGCCAGTTGGTCCATCAGGGAGGCGCTGCCGACTACGGCCCCACCAGGCAGCCCCCCGGCCAGAATCTTGGCCAGCGTGGTCAGGTCTGCATAAATCCCATACCGCTGCTGGGCGCCGCCAGGGGCCAGGCGGAACCCGGTAATCACCTCGTCAAAGATCAGTACGATGCCTTGGGTTCGGGTGAATTCTCGGAGTCGTCTCAGGAAGTCGTGATTCGTGGGGATCGTACCGCAACTCCCGCCTTCCGGCTCCAGGATGACGCCGGCAATATCGTCCCTGCCCGAAACCAGCGTGATGAACGCATCCCAGTCGTTCGGTGGGCAGATGAGAATCTCGTCAAGGACGCCTTGCGGTACACCGGCCGAAACAGGCCGGTCAAAGGGCGGACGGACCGCGACCGCCGCATAGTCGTGCCATCCGTGAAAGTGGCCCTCGAATTTTACGATCTTACCCCGGCCTGTTGCAGCCCTGGCGAGCCGAATCGCCAGAAGCGTCGCCTCAGTCCCCGAGCCGACGAAGCGGACGCGTTCGACGCGGGGGTTGAGCTTCAGCACCTGCTCGGCCCACTGAACCTCCAATTCGTGGCAGGCGCCGTAGTGGGTTCCGCGGTCAAGCTGGTTTGCAATGGCGCCTCGAACAGCCGGGTGCCCATGGCCAAGGATGAGCGCTCCGTGTCCTATCCAGTAGTCGATCAACTCATGGCCATCGACATCCCACTTCCTGGAACCGTGCGCCCGATCCGCGTAGATGGGGAAGGGATGGAGATGCCGGATGTCGTGAGTCAGGCCGCCGGCGATTGCCGCCCTGGCTTGCCCGAACAGAGACTCCGAACGAGGATGGGCTCGGCGAAACTGCTCATAGATCGATGTCTCGGTCTTCTTCAATCTCTTACCTTTTTCATCACAGTGTGAGTAGCAGTTTCGAGTTTCGAGTCTCGAACCTGCAGTAAAGATTTCCCCACCCGGAAACTCGGAGCGTGAAACTTCACACTCGACTCGGAAAACGTATCATGCCCTCCGCTCTCTGTCAACGCGGCCAGACCTGCCACGATCGCCCATACGGCCTGCAGCTACACGAAGGCCGCCCGCGCATCATTCCATGACGGCTTTTCATAACTGCTGTGTAGTGATAAATATCACTGCACTGTATTAAATACGGAGGCTAGCAACTAAAAAACGATTATTTTCACAAGCTCAGAAATGACTTGACAGTCGGGGTGGGGTGGGCTAAAAGAGACATCTCTTCAGCAACACAATGCCGTTAATTGGGCATGGGACACCGTTTTCCACAGTCAGCCTATCTTATGAACCCGTCAATGATCGGAGACAACGGCCCCCTTTATAAGGCGGGGCAGCCATTTACGCCTTATCCACACCTGTGGATAAATCTGTGGATAATAGAAACCGCGTCTGATACGGATTTCCAGGGAATCGTGAAGAGATTCTTCAATATATTCAACATGTTAGATAAGGAGGCGGCCTGTGGATAACAATGGTCACGGTGCGAAGGTGAATCTGACTAATTCACCCGTCAGGGCAGATGAGATCTGGAAAGAAGCCCTCGCAACCATTCAGGGTAAGGTCGCACGCCAAAGTTTTGACAATTGGTTTCGCCCCCTGGCCCTGGAATCACTGGAAGGCTCATGCGTCACGGTCCGGCTTCCGAACCAATTCTTCAAGGAGTGGTTCGAAGACCATTATCTGGGCGTTCTCAAATCGGTATTTACGGATCTGATGTTTACCAGTGTCGAGGTGATTCTCCGTGTTGCCGAGCCGGTAGGGCAGGGCGAGCCCGATGTGAGGCCGGAGCCTGCCGCCAGACGACCGGTCAAGCGATATCGGAACGAAGCGGCAATCCTCAATCCGAAGTATACCTTTGAGAACTTTGTTGTTGGTAGCTCTAGCCAATTCGCCCACGCCGGCTGTCTGGCCGTTGCAGAGCAGCTTTCGAAAGCGTACAACCCGCTCTTTATCTATGGGGGCGTCGGCTTGGGGAAGACCCACCTGCTCCACGCCATCGGCCACCTGGTCCTCAAGCGAAACGCCAGACTCAAGCTGTCGTACGTCTCATCCGAGAAGTTTACCAACGACCTGATTAATGCCATTCGGTTCGATTCCACTGGCGAGTTCCGTAATCGCTATCGCAGCCTGGACCTGCTGCTCATCGACGACATTCAGTTTATCGCGGGCAAAGAGCGGACCCAGGAGGAGTTCTTTCATACCTTCAATGAACTGTACGACTCCTCAAAACAGATTGTAATCTCCTCTGATAGCCTCCCACGCGAGATCCCCACGCTGGAAGAGCGGTTACGCTCCAGGTTCGAGTGGGGTCTGATCGCCGACATTCAGCCGCCCGATCTCGAAACCAAGGCCGCCATCATTCGGAAGAAAGCGCAGGCGGAGGGCGTGCGGCTTCCCGATGATGTCTCACTCTTTATCGCCAAGAACGTGCAGTCGAATATTCGGGAGTTGGAAGGCTCGTTGGTTCGCCTTGTTGCCTACGCCTCGATGACGGGGCGAGAGATTTCGTTGGAGCTCGCCCAGGAGACGCTGAAGGAGCTGAATGCCGAACGGGCCAAGGTCATCACGCTGACCGCCATCCAGCAGACGGTCGCCGAGTTCTATCGCGTCAAGGTCGAGGACCTGAAATCCAAGGAGAGAAACTGGGGGGTTGTGTTACCGCGCCAGGTCGCCATGTACCTCAGTCGAACGCTGACCGCCTCGTCGCTGCCGGTGATCGGCGAGGCGTTCGGCGGTAAAGACCATACGACCGTGATCCACTCCTGCGACAAGATCAAGCGGAAGCTCACCACTGATGAGGCCTTCCGGCGGCAAATCGAATCCCTCTCTCAAGCGATCACCGCCTAGTGTAGTGCGTCACAATTACCGTTCGTGCTGAGCTAGTCGAAGCATGAACGGAACGCTGTAACAAGATTCGCCCTTCGACATGCTCAGGGTGAACGGAACAGTAAAGCCATGACTGAAATACTACACTAGGAAGGCGACTGATCCCTGCACTTCGCTCCTCGCACCTCGCATTGACCGTTGCCTAAACGATATCACTCACGTATCATCGAAGCTATGTTGACCCTTGTTACCGGCGGGACCGGTTTCGTCGGTGCTGCTGTCGTCCGGCTCTTGCTGTCGGAGAGGCATACCGTTCGGGCGTTGGCCCGGCGAGGGAGCGATCTCCAAAACCTCGATGGCCTTGATGTTGACCTGGTGTTTGGCGATCTCCTTGATAAGGAATCGCTGCGACAGGCTTGTAAGGGGTGTCGGCGACTCTATCACGTCGGGGCTCACTACTCGCTGTGGGAGCCCTCGCCGGAGGTCTTTTACCGGGTTAACGTAGACGGTACCAGAAACCTCTTAGAAGCCGCCATAGAGGAGGGGGTAGAGCGAGTTGTGTACACCAGCACCGTCGGCGCGCTGGGTTATCGGGAAGATGGCGGCCCCGCCAATGAGGAGACACCGGTCAGCCTTGACCAGATGATCGGCCACTACAAGCGGTCGAAGTTCCTGGCCGAAGAAGAGGCGCGAGGGGCTGCCCTCCGCGGGTTGCCGATTGTGATTGTCAACCCGAGCACGCCTGTCGGGCCACGCGACATTAAACCGACGCCGACGGGTCAGATTATCGTTGATTTCTTAAACCGTCGGATGCCGGCCTATCTCGATACCGGCCTAAATTTTATCGACGTGGATGATGTGGCCAAAGGTCACCTGCTTGCCGCCGAGCGTGGCCGGGTCGGAGAGCGGTACATTCTCGGCCGGAACAACCTGACACTGCAGGCGCTCTTTGCCACCCTGGGGCAGATCGCGCATCTCCCGCCGCCAAGAGTCCGCGTGCCATACCGACTGATTTTACCGATGGCCTATGGGAACCACTGGCTGTCCTGTTTCGTTACGAAGAAGCCGCCACGAATCCCATTAGAGGGGGTGAAGATGGCCAAGCGTCGGATGTTCTTCGACGCCTCAAAGGCCGTGCGAGAACTGGGGCTGCCGCAGTCACCGATCGAGCGGGCGCTTGAGGAGGCGATTCGCTGGTTCACCGATAACGGGTATGTGACCAAATAACGTGCGGGATGCGACGCGTAGGTTCATGCGGTGGCCGGTAGTGGGCTTCGCTTAATCTCGCCGTACGTCCGTGTACGGCTCGAATCGGCGTCGGCAGGCTGCGCTGTCCGTGCTGCGCCCGCCACCGACGACGCGTCGCCCGTCACCGCCCGCCCCCTGTTCTATCCCTCACCCTCACCCCTATACCCTGTTTTTTCAGAGCCTCTGCCACAGCCATTGCGGCGTCAGGCGAAGCGCGTACGCCGAAAGGATTGTGAAATAGTTGGTGAGCAGGAGGCTGCCGACAACGACAAGGAAGATCCCGCCGACGGCGCTTACAACCGGTATGAGCCGCTTAAACCGGTCGAAGTAGTCAAGAAAACGGTTGAGGGCGAGGGCACTCAAAAAGAACGGGATGGCGAGGCCGAGCGAGTAGGCGCCGAGCATCAGAATCCCGGTGCTGGCCGTCTTGGCCGTGCTCGCGTACAGCAGGATGGAGCCCAGGATCGGGCCGACACATGGGGTCCAGCCGGCGGCAAAGGTCACCCCCACGATGAAGGCGCCAAGATATCCGGCCGGCCGATCTTGCAGTTCGAGCCGGAAGGTTCGCGTGAGAAAGGGGAGTTTGAGGAAACCGGCTATGTATAGGCCGAACAGAATCACCAGCACACCCCCAACCTTCCTGAGAATCTGTTGATAGTCAAACAGGATCCGACCCAGCAGGCTGAAGGAGGCGCCCAACGACATGAAGACGACGGAGAAGCCGAAGATGAAACAAAGGGCGTTCAGGATAATCGCCCGGCGTGTTTTGACATTGTCCACCGAGCCTGACAGCTCGCCGAATGAGAGGCCGGTTACAAAGGAGAGGTAGGAAGGAAAGATCGGAAGCACGCACGGTGAGAGGAAAGAGAGGATCCCTGCGCCGAGAGCCATCCAGATGGTCAATGCCTCGCCAGTCTCCAACATCAGCAGCCTCTCGTCTTAGCCCTCCATTACTCGGAGATCGCTGCCTTCGCCTGGTCGGCTACGACAACCAGCACGTAACCCTCCGGCCTGAGATGGGCGCGTGCGACTCGCAGGATATCCTCTTTGCTGACGCCTTCGATCAGCGTCCGGTAGCGGTCCGCGTAATCTAACCCCAGTTTATAATACTCGACCGCTGAAATCAACCCGGCAAGCTTTGCGTTAGTATCAAGCCGAAGAGGAAAGCTTCCGGTGAGGTGGGCCTTTGCATCGGCCAGTTCCTGATCGGTCACCCCTTGCTCCCGGATTCGTCGAAGCTCCCTCACCACCTCCTGTACCGCCTGGCCGGCGGTCTCATTCTTCGTTTGCAGCACCACCTGAAACGATCCCGGCTCCAGGCCGGGGGAGAATTGGGAGCTGACATCATAGGCCCAGCCGTTCCGCTCACGTATTCGCTCCACCAGGCGAGACGAAAAACCGCCTCCGCCCAGGATATAATTCATTACCGTCAAGGCATAGAAATCCGGGTGATCGCGCCGGATTCCCTGATGACCGAGCACGATATTTGCCTGCGCCACGCTCCGGTCCACCTTTTTGACAACAATCTTCTCCTGAAGCGGTTTCGGCTCCGTCGCCCGCTTGACTCCTCCCTTGCCTTTCGGCCATGAGCCAAGCAGCGCTCGGATCTGGCCGGTGATCTCGCCTCGATCGACATCGCCCACCACGGTGATGAAGGTCCGTTCCGGGGTGTAGTGGTCGCGATAGAACCCTACAATCTCATCCCTGGTGATCGCGGCGAGAGATGCATCGTTTCCCTCCAGCGGGCGTCCATATGGATGATTTCCAAAGACCAGTTCGTCGAACAGCTCCTCCGCTACCTCACCCGGATCCTCCTGCCGCTTCCGTAACGCCGCCCTGAGCTCCTGTACCTTTCTGGCGATCTCCCCTTGCTCAAAGGCCGGCTGAAGCAGGACGTCCGCCAGCAACTCCAGTCCCTGTGGTAGATCCTTCTTCAACAGTGTCAGATTCACTTCGCTGAAGTCCCGACCGGCGGATGACGAGAGAGAAGCGCCGATAAAGTCCACCGACTCATCGATCCGGGCGGCTGTCCGGGTTGTGGTACCCCTCGTCAACAGCAGGGCCGTCAGATTGGCCAGCCCTGCGCGCGTCTCCGGCTCCCAGAGGGAGCCCGCCTGCATCGTCACTTTGATGCTCACGATCGGTAGCGCCCGGCTGCTCCTGACCAGCAGCGCCAGCCCGTTCTCCAGAACCTGCCGTTCGGCCAACGGGGCCGCAGTGACGACGACCGGCAGTAACAGGAGTAGCAGGAGGCTCAATACCGTGATCCTGCGGCATCGACGAATCATCTCAGTTGCACCTCACGCCTCGCACCGTAAAAACAGGGTATAGGGTTTAGGGTACAGGGGAAGAGATGGTATGGGGTGTGGGGTATATAAACCCTAAACCCTGTACTCAACACTTCGCACCGCGCACTATGGTTTGCTCTTCGTCGGGATCAGCACTGCAACGGTGCGGTTATCCGGCGTCAGATAGGCTTTCGCGACCCGTTGCAGGTCTGCTGCCGTGACGGCGCGGATACCGGGGAGGTACGCGTCCCACGCGCGCCAATTGGCTACGATCTCATACTCAGCCAGCACTCTGGCCAGAGTGAATATCGAATCCTGCCCGAACAGGAAGCCGGCTTCAATCTGATTCTTCGCCTTCTGCAGTTCCCGGTCCGAGACCAGCTCGTTCTTCACTCGCTCAATCTCTGTCGTCAGAGCCTGTTCAACCTTTTCAGCCGTTTTGCCGGGCATCACACTGGCGTACAGGGGGAAGAGGTTCGGGTCGAGGCTCTCCCGGTCGTACCCGCCGCCGGCAAACAGGGCAAGCTGTTGCTCGTAGACCACGCTCTTGTATATCCGCGCGCTCTTGCCGCCGGACAGGATATAGGCCAGCACCTCGAGTGCGAAGTTGTCGGGATGTTTCAGATTCGGGACATGGTACCCCATAAATACAAACGGCAGTTCCGCTTCCTTTTTCAGGAGGACCCGTCGCTCTCCCCGCTGCTCCGGCTCGATGGAACGGACGGCCGGCGGGTCAGCAGCTCGCGGAATCGGGCCGAAGTGGTGTCGAATCTTCGGAAGCAGTTCGGTGCTTTTGAAATCTCCGACCACGATCAGTATGGCATTATTCGGTACGTAGTAGGTGTTGTAGTAGCGTACCAGATCCTCCCGGGTGAGCCTCTCGATATCGGTCATCCAGCCAATAATAGGCTGCCGGTACGGGTGCGCCTGAAATGCGGCCGCCCCCATCGCCTCCCTCAAGGCAGAAACGGGATCGTCTTCTGTTCTCAGACGGCGCTC
>JACPQW010000057.1 GCA_016190285.1 Candidatus Methylomirabilis oxygeniifera | reverse complement strand
ATACCGCTCTTCAACACAATCGTCAGGTACTAGATGCAGCGGCGGGCATCCAGCCTATAAGAGCCGACAAAGGCATCAGTCGGACAGGCCTTCAGGCACAGATCGCACGAGCCGCACCGATTCCGGATCGGCTGGTCCGCCGGCAGTTCGAGGTTCAGGAACAGCTCGCCCAGAAAAAAATATGAGCCATGCTTCGGGGAGATGAGGAGCGTATTCTTACCGATCCACCCGATCCCAGCCAAGCCGGAGAACTCCCGCTCCAATACCGGTCCGGTATCGACATAGACCTTGCCCTGGACCTCCTCGCCGACGGTGTAACGAATCCAGCCGAGTAAGGTCTCGAGCCGGCTCTCCATCATCGTGTGATAGTCGTCTCCCCATGCATAGCGGGAGATCCAACCTCTGGAGACGTCTGAGGGGTGTGTCTCGCGCGGGAAAGGGGTGTAGTAGTTCATGGCGACGGCGACCACCGAACGCGCCCACGGAAGCCAAGTGTCCGGGTGGCGTCGCGCCTGCTCAGTCCGCGCCATATAGGCCATTTCGCCGCTGTATCCCTCGTACAGCCAGTCGGCGAATGACTGTTCATGGGGAGGGTCGCTGACCGGCGAGATGCCGACCAGCTCGAATCCGAGTCTGCGGGTCTCCTCTTTGATCCCCTGAGCCAAGCGCTCAGGGCTCTGCACGACGACGTCGCCTTCCTGCTGATTCACGCTCATGTACGCTTAGCGCGCCGCCGTGACGATTCGCAGCCGCGACGTCTCCGCCTTCTCCCCCAGCAGCGTCTGGAATCGAACCGCGTCTTCAGCCATCAAGAGATTATTGAACAGACAGTAGGTGGGCAGATCGCCCTCACACGCGGCCTTCAGCCGCTCAAGGTCCTGATCGGTGTGGACGTACCGGTAGCCGGTGATGCCGTGCAGCCGGTAGTAGCGGATCGCGCCGTGAAGCGCGGTCTCCTTGAGCGGATCAACGACATGTATCAGATCCAATTCTCGACAGAGGCCCCGGATCGTATCGGGTGTCCAGGCGTCGCGCGGCTCCCAGGCGGCTTGCCAGCCGGTACGGTCGATAGTGGTAAAAAAGCGGCGCAGGTTTGCAATATGTTCGGACGTCGGCGTAAAACTCGGAGGGCACTGAAAGACGATGATCGAGGCGCCTAAGGCTGCCGCAAACGCCCGCGTCTGGGTCCAGGCCTCTGCGACTTCCTCCGTCGGCCGAAATGCCCCGTAGCGAGCTTTCAGTTCAGGCGGGATCGGCTTGGCAAGGCGGCGATAGGTCGGGCTTGAAGGCTCGTGCGTGATAAGCTGCCACGCCTTGACGGTAAATTCGAACCCGGTCGGCGAACCGGCCTGCCATCGTACTCCCGTGTTGACCCGCGGCAATTTGTAAAAGGTCTGCTGGATCTCCACAACCGGGAAGGTTGTGTAGTACTCCTGCTGCCCCATGGCGAAGCCGCAGGTCCCGACCTTGACCCGCGCCATGCCAGGTTCACCCGTCTCGGTGTGCTGTCGTCGCCTCATGCCCGGATTGTACACCCTTCACGATCCCCCTGCCTAGCTGGAAAGGCTGGAGCGCTCAGCATCCAATTTCTGGTGGCGTCCCTGGCGCGGAGTAACATTTACACTCCGATTTGTGATCCATCTCGCCTTTGTCGCCCGCCTGGGCCTCTGCCCAACTTCTCCCGGCGCCCCGTCGTTGAACACTTACGATCTATTACGATCTACGCAACGGCCACTGGCATAGCATTTGCTACGACACGTCTTTACCGTCGGCGTCTCATCTCATTCACCCGGCGGGAGGTTACCTTGGGACCTTGAAGGAAAAGGAGGCCGTCATGACCTACCATCCGAATGGACATGCCAAGGGATTGGCGCCTGCCGTCAGGCGGGGCGCCACTCGTCTTGCCTGCAGCGTAGCGGCGCTCGTGGCGGGCGCCGCCGAGCGATCAGCACATCTCGTCTATCACATCTTCGTCGTGGTCTTGAGCGCCGCGATCGCCCTATCGCTCCCTGCCATCGCCCGCTCCATGGCCCAAGATGTTCTCTACTACTGGTCTCGCATCGAAAACGATCGGGGCTTCCTTCTGTCGATCGAGATCGCCGTGGCGGTGTTGTTGCTGCTGCTGTTCGAGGCGATCGGGAGGCGCTGGCGAGATAGACGGTGCGCCCAGGTCGCGAGGCGAGCGGGCATGCTGTACGCCACGCGTAGCGGGGCGCGCCTCGCCGGACGGCGGAGCAGGCGGCTGAAGGAGCGGCAGGGCCTTGGCCGCGACCTCATGCTGATCGGCTCTACGGGGTTCAGGACCTTCGTGGAGCCCGATGGCGACCTGCATGGCGTGCTCCACGGTTGCCGTGAGGCGAAGATCATGCTCCTCGACCCGGAGAGTGAGGGCGCGAGGGCGCGCGCCAAGGCCATCCTCCACCCCGATGTGACGGAGGAGCGCTTTCGGGAGCAGATCTCCAAGAGCATTGAGTTTCTCAGACGGTTGAAAGAGGCCCAGAAGGCCGTCACGCTGAAGCTGTACCAGGATCCCCCATTTCTCAAGCTGGCGATCCTCGGCGACTATATCTGGATGCGCTACTACCCCTCAGCCCTGGATGTCGAGAAGATGCCCGAATACCTATTCCAGCACGTCCAACACCCGGAGAGCCTGTATACGCCCCTCTACCAATACTTCCTGACGAGGTGGAACGACCCGGACATCCCGGAATACGATTTCGAGAGGGATGCGCTTCTCTACCGGGACCAGACCGGCAATGAGGTCAGACTGGAGCCGTTTGACCGGTCCACCATCATGCCGGTGGACATTCCCATGCTTGTCCATGGTACGCCAAGCGGGTCGGCTATGAACCATCCCTGCTTCAACTCAGCCGGAAATGGATGGGCGAAGGAGGAGCAATGGGATTCAAGCTCTTTCAGCGTATGATGGCGCATCGGCCCGCTGTGTGGCGCTATCGAATCTCCCCTTCGTCGATCGGGGTATCTTGAGACGGTGAAGAGGACGACTGTGGCCGAGGATTCCTCTCGCCCATCCACGCTCGCGTGGCGCTCAGGGCTGACACACAGAAGGCAGCGCCGGAAACCAGGTATTCGGTAGTCAGCCAGTGTACCACCCAACCCGTTTCAGGGGACGGACCGGCCCATAGCCACTGTACTGCCTTGATGAGAAGCAGCGCAAAGCCTGCCCAGGCGGTGCTCGCCACCAGCGGCCAGTGCTGCGGTCCGGGTATCCGCCGACCGGCTCGGAACAGCAGGGCGGCCAGCAGGAGCGATGCGATCGGAATGAGCCACAGGAGCGGCTCCTGCGGTACAGGACGACCTTTGAGTGTCCGGCCGAGAGCGAGCTCCAGGCCCGAAACCGAGATGACGCGGTGGGCCCAGTACGGGCCGGCGATGACCCAGGGCAGGAAGAAGAGCCCGAAAGGGATCGCTCCAGCCCACGACACCTTGATCCTGCGTCGGGGAAAAGCCGGCGCCGTTGGCACGGGAGTAAACGCACCCCCGCACTGCCAGCACGCGCTGGCTCCTGATACTTTACGCGCGCCACAGGCTTGGCAGGTATCGATTGGGTGAGTGTTCATCGATGCTTAGGGACCGTACATGAAAAGATCCGCCTCCCCACATAAGTATACTGTGAACGATAAAGGTCTGCTGTCAAGAGTTTTCATTCCATCAGACTGGATATTCGATCCCATTGCGCCATCAGCGCTTCCAGCTTTTGCTTGGCCTGAGCATGCGCGTCCAGGGTTTCAAAGAGTCGCTCCTTATTCTGGTATATCTTTGGATCGGCGAGCGCCTGGGCGAGACCCTCCAGGGTCTTCTCAGCCTCAGCCACCTCTGCCTCGATTTTGGACAGCGACGACAGGTGCAGGCTTGACGTCCGGT
>JACPQW010000052.1 GCA_016190285.1 Candidatus Methylomirabilis oxygeniifera | reverse complement strand
GACCTTGCGCATCCGCGTCATCCTCGTGGACTCCTGGGGAGGGCGCGCCCGTCGTCCGGCTGCCCGCCGGGGGCGTCGGGGTCTTCACTCCTGTCCCTCTTCTCGCTAGCAACTCTTGGGCCAGGTGGGGGGGCTCACACCCCCTCGGTTTCCGCCGACTTCCGGCCCTGGCGGACGCTATTCGCGGCCACCGTGGCACCGGCAGCGACCCCTGGGGCAAACGCCGATTCGTCCGGCCACTGCACAGGGATCTTAAACCCGATGTACCGCTCGATCGCATCGAGCGACAGCACATACTCCTCGTCAGCCAGACTGATCGCCTTACCGGCCGCCCCGGCCCGCGCCGTTCGTCCGATCCGGTGGACGTAATCTTCCGGGTCCTGGGGGAGGTCGTAGTTGATCACGTGACTGACCGCCTCGACATGCAGCCCGCGCGAGGCGACATCGGTTGCCACCAGGATCGGCAGCGTGCCCGCTTTGAACTTGGTGATAATCTGAAGGCGCTTGCGCTGATCGATGCTGCCGCTGATCACGCCCGCCCGGAAGCCGCACCGGACTAATTTGTCGGTGAGCCGCTCGGCGCCCTGCCTGGTATTCACAAAGATGAGGATCCGTTGCCATGCCTCGCGGTGAAGCAGCCAGCGCAATAGTCGGAACTTCTCCTGCTTCTCTACGTGAAACAGCAGGTGTTCAACCTTCTCGACCGTGACCTGTTCCGGGGAAATAGCGACCTTGATCGGGTTATTCATAAACTCGTACGACAGCTCCATCTCTCGAAAAGAAAGCGTCGCAGAGAACAGGAACGACTGACGCTTGTGGTAGGGGGGGAGCCGTCTCAGCAGGAAGCGAAGGTCTTTGATGAACCCCATGTCGAACATCCGGTCGGCCTCGTCCACGACCAGGACTTCGATTTGAGAGAGCTCGTAGACCCCCTGCTTGAAGTAATCGATGAGCCGTCCTGGTGTTCCGATGAGGATATCGACGTTCTGTTGAAGCGCGTCCCGCTGTTTCTGGTAGTCCACCCCTCCATAGGCTGCGAGCCGTGTCAGGCCGGTGAATCCACCCAACAACTCCGCATCCCACAGGATCTGTACGGCCAGCTCACGCGTGGGGGCCAGGATCAGGGCGCGGGGGGCGCCGGGAAGCGTAGGATGTCTTGAATTGAGCAGTCTGACAAAGAGGGGAATCAGAAAGGCGGCTGTCTTACCGCTGCCGGTCTGGGCTTGCCCGGCAATATCTTTCCCTGCCAGGGCGAGCGGCAGCGTCTCAGCCTGGATCGGCGTACACTGAGTAAAACCGGCCGCCTCTATCCCCTTCGCGATCGACGCGGGAAGCGAAAAGGCGTCAAAGGTCGTCATGCGCAGCTACCGGACAAGCCAGGCTCAGCAGGTCGTCCCGCGGAGCGTGCGCTAATCAGTCGATTGTATCGTGCTGGCATAGACATATTTGTTCTTATTATGCCTCTCATAATGGGGATTGACAAGGTAAATCGGTTGTGGTAAAAAAACTCGTTTTGTTCTTGAGCGGCCAGATGTAGCCTTGAAGATCGTACGGAGAGGTAGTTATCGAAGCCTGTCCGTTGATCCCCCCCCTCGATGGCCTGCCATCCGGGATTCGTTGCTTGGAGCATCGGTTCATTCTAACACTTTAACTTTCTACGGAGGTGACAGTGAAACTGAGAAATGTTGTAACGGGAATGGTCGTCTTAACGTTCGTTTTCCTTGCCGGCTGCGGAGGAGGGGGAGGAGAAGCCAAAGGGGATCCCATCGCCGTAGCACAGCAATTCATGGACCTGTACTATAAGCAAGGCAACCTCCAGGAGGCGAAGGCACTGGCGAACTCCGAGATGGCCGAGAAGATTCAGGCGACCGCAGCCGCCGCGGCGGAGGCCGCTGGAGAGCAGGAGATCTCGTATAACCTGAAGGAAAAGAGCAGAGAGGGCAAGCATTCATACGCCCTGTTTCAGATGACAATCAAGAAGAAAGAGGGCGAGCCCGTGTACAAGACGGTCTCCCTCTTCGTTGATCTGATCGAGGGGGCCTGGAAGGTGACCCTCTTTGATGAGAAAACCATGCCCGGACCACATCAGGAAACAACGAAGGGCTAGTTCGACCTTCAGACTGAAGGCTGAAGGCTATTAGGCATAGCCCCTCCTCCCTTCAGTCTTCAGTCTACTGACCTGCCTTTCTTAGAAAATCAAAAAGCCCCCAGGGGATTTCCCCTGGGGGCTTTCACTTTTCAAAACAGCTTTAAGCTGACAGCTAACAGCTAATCGCTGCCTTTTTAATACATGTCGCCCATCCCGCCGTGGCCCCCCGGCGGCATCGACGGCGCCTTCTCCTTTTCCGGAACCTCGGTCACCAGCGCCTCGGTGGTGATCATCAGCGACGCAATGCTCGACGCATTCTGCAGCGCAATCCGAGCAACCTTGGTTGGGTCAATGATCCCGGCCGCCATCATATCCTCGTACGTCTCCGTCTCAGCGTTAAAGCCGTACGAACCGTTGTTCTCTCGCACCTTCTGGACGACAATCGAGCCCTCAACCCCTGCATTCTCCGCGATCTGGCGGATCGGCTCCTCCAGCGCTCGGCGAACGATGTCGCCGCCGACCTTCTCGTCGCCTTCGAGCTTCAGCTTTTCGATGACCCTCGACGCTCGAAGGAAGGCCACGCCACCACCCGGAACGATCCCCTCTTCGACAGCCGCGCGAGTCGCGTTCAGCGCATCCTCAACGCGGGCCTTCTTCTCCTTCATAGCGATCTCGGTAGCCGCTCCGACCTTGACGACCGCTACGCCGCCGGCGAGCTTGGCCAGCCGCTCCTGCAACTTCTCTCGGTCGTAGTCCGAGGTCGACTCCTCGACCTGAGTCCGGATCTGCTTGATGCGGCCCTCGATCTCCTTCTGAGCGCCGGCCCCTTCGATGATCGTGGTATTCTCCTTATCAATGACCACCTTCTTCGCCTTGCCCAGGTCGTCCAACCGGATGTTCTCCAGTTTGATCCCCAGCTCCTCAGAGATCACCTCACCGCCGGTGAGCACCGCGACGTCCTTCAGCATCTCCTTGCGCCGATCGCCAAAGCCCGGAGCCTTGACCGCCGCACAGCTCAGGGTCCCGCGCAGTTTGTTGACCACCAAGGTGGCCAGCGCCTCGCCCTCAACCTCTTCAGCAATCACCATCAGCGGCTTGCCCATCTTGGCGATCTGCTCCAGAATCGGCAGGAGATCCTTGAGGTTGCTGATCTTCTTTTCATGGATCAGGATCAGGGGGTTCTCCAGGACTACTTCCATCCGCTCAGGATCGGTC
>JACPQW010000051.1 GCA_016190285.1 Candidatus Methylomirabilis oxygeniifera | reverse complement strand
GCTTTCTCCATGGATGGGCTCAATTTGTGCACCAGCTTTCCGACGTGTCCGGGAATGATACCGCGCCGCATCTCAACCACCGACGGTTTTTTACACCGAAAGCGGGCAGCAATATAGTCGACAGCCACCTCCGGTCTGAGCACATCTCCACACGTGAAGATGTCAACCGCTGCGTATCGATATTCCGGCCAGGTGTGAATCGAGATATGAGATTCGGCGATCACAACCACGCCGCTCACACCGAAGGGATTGAACTCGTGGAAGGAGGTGTCAACAATAGTGGCTTTACAAGCGTTAGCCGCGCAAACCAGGATGTCCCTGACTACTTCGGCTTTTTTTAGCAGCTCCGGGTTACAACCGTGTAGTTCCACCAACAGGTGTTTCCCGAGTGCTTGCAACGATCTACCCCCCTTGCAAAATTGTTATCCGATACCCACCTCCCGTACGTCTTTGTTCAAATGCCTTATATCGCGTTTTGACAGAAATGCAAGAAAAAAATAGAGGTAGGAATCAAAATGTTTGCGGGTCCGCCGTCTGATCCCTGACCGAAAGATCCGCCCGACTCAGTAGCATCGTGAAAAAGCTGTAGACTTCACCAACCCTCAGACGTGCGTAAAACTTTGGAAGCATCAGACGGCAGGCGAGCGGCACAGGCAATCTCCCATACGGGTGCGAATAGATGCGAGTTCCCTTTTTCGATCTTACAGGCCAGTACGCCGTCATCAAGAGCGAGATCAGGCGCGCGATGGACGAGGTGTGCGACGATCAGCAGTTCATCCTGGGTCCCCGGGTTCGCCGGCTTGAGGATGACGTCGCACGGTATTGCGGCGCTCGCTACGCGGTGGGCGTCTCCTCCGGCACCGATGCCATCCTGTTGGCTCTCATGGCCTTGGGCATCGGTGCCGAAGACGAGGTCATCACAACCCCATACACCTTGATCGCGACGGCAGGATCGATCGCCAGGATTGGGGCGAAGCCGGTTTTCGTCGATATCGATCTCGATCCGGCCCGTTTCACGATCGATCCAAAGCTGATTGCCGACCGGATCACGGAGCGAACCCGCGCAATCCCCCTCCCGGTCCATCTGTTCGGGCGCTGCGCTGAGATGGCACCGCTCCGGGAGGCAAATGGGGACAGACACTATTATCTCACCATCCGCCGTCTCACTGGTGCTCCCTGGTGCCAGCCCATCGCTCGGCATTCGCGACAAGCCGTCTCTCAGATAATAGTGTCTGTCCCCATTTGCCTTTTTTTTTGGGATTGCCAGCACTCGGTCAGACGTGATATATATCCTAATCCCGCATGAACGGCCAATGGCTGATCAAACACAGTGGCCTATATTGCCACAATACGGTAGGTCTGCGGCTTGGAATGCACCCTACCCTTGGGGTAGTATCTATTCCAATGGCCGGAGAACCCCGAAGGTTGGGTTTCGACTTCGTCCCTGACCCGCTGGCCCACCGCTGACACTATAACTGTTCACGCAGGATTCGGGGGAGGGGATTCGGGGGACAACATTAACGTTAACGTTTAGTCGGTGGTTACTGCGAGGGAGCTGAATGGCGGAAGCGATCCAACTCCTTGTTGCAACAGTTTTCCTGCGATCCTGCGTTTTTGTATTCCTGACATTCTATCTGACGGTGGCGGCTGTCGCTATCGGATGGCGGTGGACTGCCCTGTTCACGGGGGGGATTGCCTGGATGGTCTTCACTCGCTACCGGCAGTGGGGAGTGGCGCATAGTTTTGTCGGTCGTGGAGTGCTGTCATGAGATTTCCGCTGCACATCACGACCGACATGATTAAGCACCAGATCCGCCAGGGACTCAAAGGCCACGCACGGTATCCGTTCGTCCTTATGCTCGAACCGCTCTACACGTGTAACCTGGCCTGTCTGGGGTGCTCTGTCGAGCGACACACCGGGCGAATCGAGGACCGATTGACGCTGGAGGAGTGCCTGAAGGCTGCGGATGACTCCAGCGCCCCGGTCGTCTCGCTTTGCGGTGGAGAGCCCACGATCTACCCTGAGCTGAAAGGGCTGGTAGAGGGGATTATCGCCCGCAAGCGGCATATTTACCTGTGCACAAACGGGTTGCTGCTTGATCGAACCGTCTACGGCCAGATCACGCCGCACAACCGGCTGACGATCAACATCCACCTGGACGGGCTGAAGCGGACCCACGACCAGGTCTGCGACAGGGAAGGGGTCTTCGATAAAGCGCTCGAGATGATCAAGGAAGGCAAGCGGCTCGGTTATCGTATCACGACAAATACCACCGTCTTCAAAGAGACCGACATGGACGAGGTCGAGGCGCTGTGCCGCATACTGCGGGAGTATCAGGTCGACGGAATGCTCCTCTCGCCTGGGTATCAGTATGCCTCGGTCGAGTCCGATTTCTTCCTGGTTCGTGAGGAGATTCACCACAAGTTCCAAAGGGTGCTCGAACTGTCGAAGCGGTATCGACTAACCTCTACCCCGATGTTTCTCGAATTTGCAGCCGGCCTGCGCGAGTACCCCTGCTCCCCGTGGAGCACCGTCACCTATACCCCTCAAGGCTGGAGGGGGCCGTGCTACCTCATTGGGGAGAAGTATTATCGGACGTGGGAGGAGTTCTGGCAAAGCGTGGATTGGGACTACTGGGAGTCCCGTCAGGACCCGCACTGCTACAATTGTAAGATGCACTCCGGCTTCGAGGCTTCGGTCGTCCTCGGGCTTCGAAACAGCCCGAAGGATATGCTCAGGATAGCCGTCTGGAACTTTTTGGAGTAGGCGTGATGTCGGTACCGTCTGAAAGACATTCGCAACTTGAGATGATGCACACGGCTCTGCCGGCTGACCGTAGCCCGCTTGACGAGGCGATCGAACAGGCCCGGTCTCGGCTCCTGGCCATGCAAGATCCCGCAGGTTATTGGGCGGCAGAACTGGAGGCCGACTCCACACTTACCTCCGAGTACATCATGCTCCGTTACCTGCTCGGCAAGGTAGATGAAACAAAGCAGCGCAAGGCGGCAGCCTACCTGCGCGATACGCAACTGCCGGATGGCGGCTGGAATATCTACTATGGCGGGCCGAGCCACTTGAGCACGACGGTCAAGGCCTATTTCGCGCTGAAACTCTGCGGCCACAGTCAGGCAGAGCCATTCATGCAGCGGGCCCGGGAAGTCGTCCTTCGCCAGGGCGGCCTATTCCGCGCGAACGTCTTTACCAAAATTACCCTCGCGCTCTTCGGCCAGTTCGATTGGCGCGGCGTCCCGGCCATGCCGATCGAGCTGTTCCTCCTCCCCAAACAGTCATTTTTTAATATGCATGCAATCTCTTACTGGTCCAGGACGGTGCTCACACCTTTGATGATTATCTTCGCCCATAAACCGGTCACACCGGTCCCTGCCGGCGCCGATCTCGCCGAGCTTCGTGTGGGGGATGCGCCCAAGCATGACTACTGGTTTCCCAGAGACCCGCAACCGCTTACAATGCGAAACCTTTTCCTGGCCGCCGACCGGCTGCTCCGCTGGTATGAGTGGCATTCGGTCCCGTACCTCCGCCGGTTGGCAATGGAGCGGGCCACGGCCTGGATGCTGCGCCGCATGGGGGAGGGCGGCCTCGGCGGGATCTATCCGGCCATGGCGAACTCGGTCATCGCGCTGCGCTGTCTGGGCTATGGGGTCGAGCACTCTGTGGTGGCCAGAGCCTTCAAGCAGATCGAAGCCCTCGAGGTGGAAGATGATCGAACCCTTCACGTGCAGCCCTGTTTTCCCCCTAGCTGGGACACCTGTCTGGCAGTGAATGCGCTGATTGCATCGGGGTTGCCGACCGATCATCCTGCGCTCGTCAGCGCGTGCGAATGGCTGCTCTTGAAGCAGACCCGAACGGTCGGGGACTGGAAGGTCAAGGCCCCGGACGCCAAGCCGGGCGGCTGGTACTTTCAGTTCGAGAATGAGTTCTATCCCGATATCGACGACAGCGCGATGGTAATGACCGCCCTGATCAAGACCAACCTTCCCGATCACGCGACGAAAGACGGCGCCCTCAGGCGGGCGCTCAAGTGGGTCCTGCCGATGCAGTCAAGTGATGGGGGCTGGGCATCATACGACAAGGACAACAACAAGCTGTTCCTGAACGAGAGCCCCTTCGCGGACCACAAGGCGCTGGTCGATCCGCCCACGTCGGATCTGACCGGACGGATGCTCGAGATGCTCGGCCACCTGGGCTGGAACAACGCAGCCCCGGCAGCTCAGCGCGCGCTCGCGTTCCTCAAGCGCGAGCAGGAGCCGGCAGGGTGCTGGTTCGGCCGATGGGGGGTCAATTACATCTACGGAACCTGGTCGGTGCTGGCGGGCCTTCGAGCCATCGGAGAGCGGATGGATCAGCCGTACATCCGGCGAGCTGTCGATTGGCTGATCAGTCATCAGAACCCAGACGGCGGCTGGGGCGAATCGTGCTATTCCTACGAGGACCCGCGGACAGCCGGCCAAGGTCCAAGCACCGCCTCGCACACCGCCTGGGCGCTCCTGGGACTGTTGCACGCCGGCGTCGTGCGACATCCCGCAGTGACACGAGGTATCGACTACCTCCTCCGGACCCAGGGTGCGGACGGCGGTTGGGAGGAACGAGAATTCACGGGAACAGGATTCCCCCGCGTCTTTTATCTTCGATATCATCTCTACCGTCTCTATTTTCCGCTCTGGGCCCTTTCCCTCTATCGCATCCTGCTCCAGAAGGCCGCGTCCGGCCACAATGACGACGGCGCACCCCTCCCGGACCATCACGGTCGGTAACGCGCCGTTCGCCGTTTTCGTGGCGACGCAGGCAGAGATGAAGCCCCTCGCCAGATCCTTACAGCCGACCCGTCGATCGGCGTATCGATCCGACGCAATAGTCCGATTTGGGATAAAGGGCCGCGATTTCCTGCTGGCCAGGACGGGGGTGGGACCGGACAACGCGGCAACTGCTGCCCGCCGCCTCTTTGAAGAGACGCCCATCGCCGCTGCCTTGTCGCTCGGCGTCGCAGGCGGACTGAGCCCTCAGTTGCGGACAGGGGATCTGATTGTGGGAAACCGGACAATCCTTCGGCGAAGCTCAGGACAGGTGTTGTATGGAGAAAAGGATTCGAGGCTGGAAAGCTTCCCATGCGATCCCGGCTTGCAGGACGCGGCCATGACCGTGATCCGGCGATGGGACAGTCGGCACTGTCTCGGCCCGATCCTCACTGTCGGCCGTATCGCCCCGACAGCGGAAGAAAAACGCCGACTGGCGGCGGAATCGGGCGCCATAGCCCTGGATATGGAGAGTGCAGCCATCGCGTCTGCAGCCTCAGCCTGCTTGGTCCCGTTTCTGGCCATTCGCGGCGTCCTCGATCCGGTCCATGAGGACCTCGCGGTCGACTTCGATCAATTTCTTGACGAACGTGGAGAGCCACAACTCCTTGCGCTCATTCGATACCTGATCACGCATCCGTTTACCCTTCCCACCATGGTCGGACTGGGTCTCCGAACGAAGACGATTTGTGCGCGTCTCGGTCCGCTGCTCCAGGAGCTCTCATCCACCCTCAGTTGAGCCGTTGAAGGTCGTCCTCCGATGTAGGCAATTTTCCAGCTTATGCCTCCCCTACCCCAGGCCCGCATAACACCCTTTTTTAGTTGATAAATATTCCCGATAGGATGTATTGTTATCAGTAATCCCTTAGCCTGTTATCTTTCAAGAACACGGGGAATTTCGTCGTTGAATCAAAAAGACACGAGTACCAACATCCTGCCTGCCTGCATCCTACTCTCCCTCGGCATCTTTGTCTTTGATCTGTTTATGCCGCTGGGTGTGGCAGCCGCCGTCCCGTATATCGGCGTCATATTGCTGTCCCTGTGGTTGCCGGAGCGCAAACATACGCTGCTCGCCGGCATTGCGACGTCCATACTGACTATTCTCGGTATGTTTTGGTCGCCTCCTCCCATAGAAAAGATATGGATCGTTCTTGCCAACCGCTCCATTTCCCTCCTCGGGATCTGGTCGGCAGTCGTCGGTGTCTCGCGGTACAGGAGTTTGCTGGAGGTCATACAGGCGCAGAAGGAGCTTTTGGAAAAGGAGGAAGAGGACCTGCGACAGGCCAACAGCGAGTTGGAAAAATACACCCAGGAACTGAAGCGCTCCAATGCGGAGCTGGAACAGTTTGCCTATGTGGCCTCTCATGATCTTCAGGAACCGCTGCGGATGGTGGCCAGTTTCACGCAACTCCTGCAAAAACGGTATAAAGATAAGCTCGATGCCGACGCACATGAATTCATCGCCTATGCCGTAGAAGGCGCGAACCGGATGCAGCGATTGATCAATGACCTGCTGAGCTATTCCAGGATCCATACCAAGGGCAAGCCGTTCGAAGAGGTCGACTGCGAGGAGATCCTGGGTGAGGCGCGCGCCAATCTTCAACTGGCCATCGAGAAAAGCGGCGCCCTGGTCACGAACGATTCTCTTCCCGCGGTCATGGGAGAAGCGTCACAACTGATGCGATTATTCCAGAACCTGATCGACAATGCCATCAAGTTTGCCGGGGAAGAGGCCCCCCGGGTTCATATTGCCGCGGAAAAAAAGGGCGCGGAATGGCTCTTCTCGGTGCGGGACAACGGGATCGGCGTTGAGCCGCAATACCACGAGCGCATCTTTGTCATCTTCCAACGACTGCACGGCAGAGAGGAATACCCAGGCACCGGCATCGGCCTGGCAATCTGCAGAAGGATTGTGGAGCGTCATGGCGGCCGAATCTGGGTCGAGTCGGAACCTGGACAGGGCTCCACCTTTTATTTTACGATTCCCAGCACAGGAGGCTATGAGCATGAAAAAGCGAGGCGACGCAACACTGATCGAGATCCTGCTGGTGGAGGATAATCCAGCCGATGTGCGCCTCACCAAAGAGGCCCTTAAGGATGGAAAGCTACTCAATCATCTGAGCGTTGTAGCGGATGGGGTTGAGGCGCTGGCCTTTCTGCGAGGTCAGGGGCGATACAAAGACGCCCCGCGTCCGGAACTGATCCTCCTCGACCTGAATCTCCCGAAAAAAGATGGCCGGGAGGTGCTGGCGGAGATCAAAACCGATGAGACGTTAAAGAGCATCCCCGTCGTCGTCTTGACCGTCTCTAAGGCCGAGGAGGATATCCTGAAGACCTACAGGCTTCACGCCAATTGTTACATTACCAAGCCGGTTGACCTCGACCAGTTCATGAAGGTGACACACTCGATCGAAGATTTCTGGTTCAGCATCGTGAAATTGCCGCCGAAGGAGGGCATCCATGCAGGGTGACTCCATTCATGTCCTCATGATCGAGGACGATCTGGCCTATGTCCGGTTGATAGAGGAGCTGCTGAAGGAGTCCAGCCGGGTCAGATTTGAGTTGAGTCATGTGAACAGGCTCAGCGCGGCCGTGCAGTTGCTGAACACAGAGGGTTTTGACGTGGTGCTGCTGGACCTCAATCTGCCGGATAGTTGGGGGTTTGACACCTTCGAGCGCGTCCATTCGCAACTCCCTTCGGTTCCCGTTGTGGTGCTGACCGGCCTGGAGGACGAGGAACTGGGCATCAAGGCCGCGCAAAAGGGGGGCTACTATCTGAGTAAAGGGGATATAGCGGGGCGGCTTCTGATCCGTACGATCCAGCATGCCATCGAGCGTACGCGTCTCATGGCGGATCTGGAAACAGCATATCAGAAATTTTATCACCTTTCGGCACACCTGCAGGAGTTGCGGGAGGAGGAAAGGAAACGGATCGCCGGAGAGCTGCATGATGAGCTCGGGGGGCTCCTGACGACGATGAAAATAGAATTTCTCACTACATTGCACCGCCTCGGTGACTACCAGGGTGCCCTTACGGAGCTCAAAGAGTCGCTGACGACACTCATCGATCGGGGGATTGACGCCGTCCAGCGGATCTCCGCCGATCTGAGGCCGCACATCTTGGACCAGCTTGGCCTCATCCCGGCCATCGAGTGGCATCTGAAGGAATTCCAGAAACGGACCGGGATTCAGTGTCACTGGGTCTTATGTGAGGGGGAGATCCCCCTGGAGAAGGACCGGGCGCTTGCGGTCTTCCGCATCGTACAGGAGGCCCTGACCAACGTCGCCCGCCATGCGCAGGCATCCCGGGTCACCGTGGAAGTGTCAAGGAACGAGGGCGCGATGACGTTAAAGGTTGAAGACAATGGCGTGGGATTCAATGAAGAAAAGGCCAACGACCCTCATTCCTTCGGCCTGATAGGTATACAGGAGCGTGTCCTCTATGTGAAGGGCCAGGTGACGATAAAGAGCGTCCCTCAGAAGGGGACAACAGTAACCGCCACCATCCCTTTGTGAGAAATGGGAACTTGACTTCCCCTTCCGCCTGCTGATACGCTCCATCGTCGTGAGCAGGATGTGAGCAATACCGGTCTTAGAACGGCCCGCCGCCGGCCTTCCGACCCACCGGATAGTTGGGCATGCCTGACCACCTACCGGCCCGTTTCCAGCTTCCTCTATGATAACGTCGGAAGAGGTTGTGCGAACTGCCGCTATGGCCTTCAGTGATGCGCGCCTGAATCCGCGTCTCGCGGTACGCATCGTCAGAGGTATGTCTTGGGTAGTCCAGATCTCTCCAAGCTGAGCATCGACCGGACTGCGGCCCGCGCACCGCGTGCGCGCCGGCGACTGTGGCCTTGGGTGGGAGGTCTCGCCCTGTTAGTCGCTGCGGCAGTACTCGGATTCTCCGGCGGTCTCAGCGGCCCTGTGACGGTACAAACTGCCGCAGTCACCACCGCGTATCCCTCGCAGGCGGTAACCGCGCTGAACGCCACCGGCTACGTCGTCGCCCAGCGCAAGGCCGCAGTGGCGTCGAAGGCAACGGGACGCCTTGAATGGCTCGGCGTCATGGAAGGCAGCCGCGTCAAGACGCACGAGGTCATCGCGCGGCTCGAAAGTCGCGACGTCGCCGCGGCGCGCGAACAGGCGGCGGCGAACGTCGCCGTCGCTGAGGCGAACCTCGAGCAGGCCCAGGCCGAGCTGCGCGACGCCGAACGCAACCTGGCACGCTGGCGCGAGCTGTGGCACAACAAGTTGATCAGTGAATTGGAACTCGACACCGCGGTGGCGCGAGCCGATAAGGCGCGCGCGGCGGTGCGATCAAGCGAGGCCGCCATCGCGGTCGCGCGGGCGAACCTGAAGGCGGCGGAGGTCTCATTCGACCAGACGCTGATCCGCGCGCCGTTCGACGGGGTCGTGCTGACCAAGAACGCGAACGTCGGCGACAACATCACCCCGTTCTCGAGCGCCGTCGACACCAGGGGCGCCGTCGTCACCATCGCCGATATGGCGACGCTCGAGGTCGAGGCCGATGTGGCGGAGTCTTCACTTGGTCGGATCACGGTCGGCCAGCCGTGTGAGATCCAGCTTGACGCCATACCCGACACGCGCTTTGCCGGCGTCGTCAACCGCATCGTGCCGACTATCGACCGCGCCAAGGCAACGGTCATGGTGAAGATCGGGTTCACAGACCGCGACACGCGTGTGCTGCCGGACATGAGTGCGAAGGTCGCCTTCCTCGAACGCGAGGTCGGGCCGGCCGATCGGAAGCCGGTGACCGCCGTCCCGAGGCAGGCGGTCGTTGAGCGCAACAGCGCACAGGTGGTCTTTGTCCTGAAGGACGGCAGGGCGATGCGCACCACGGTCGAGACCGGCCGTACGCTTGGCGACCTGGTCGAGGTCAGTGGTGTCCCGATCGGGGAGAAGGTCGTGCTCACCCCTCTTGACAGGCTCACCGACGGCACGCGCATCAAGGTCAACCAGAAGTGACGGCGAGAGGCAACCGCTGGTGGATGGGACCGCTGCTCCGCTGCCGCTGATCGGCATCCGTAACGTCGCAAAGTCCTACCGACGCGGTGGGCAGATCGTACCGGTGCTGACCGACATCACGTTCGAGGTTCGCGCGGGTGACTTCCTCGGTCTGATGGGGCCGTCGGGGTCTGGTAAATCAACGCTGCTCAACCTGATCGCCGGTATCGATAAGCCCGACGCCGGACAGATCCTTTTCGACGGCATCGATATCACCCGGCTGTCGGAGACCGAGCTTGCCGACTGGCGGGCAGGAACGATCGGTTTCGTTTTCCAGTTCTACAACCTGATACCGGTCCTGACGGCCTTCGAAAACGTCGAGTTGCCGCTCACGCTGACCCGCCTCACCCGCCGCGAGCGGCGCGAGCACGTGGAGGCAGCCCTTGCGCTCGTCGGCTTGTCGGACCGGGTGACGCACTATCCATCGGAGCTTTCCGGCGGGCAGCAGCAGCGCGTTGCAATCGCCCGTGCGATCATTGCCGATCCGCGGCTGATCGTGGCCGATGAGCCGACCGGCGACCTTGACCGCCACTCGGCCGAGGAGGTGCTTACGCTGATGGACCGCCTGAACACCGACCTCGGCAAGACGATTGTGATGGTGACGCACGACCGCCGCGCCGCCGACCAGGCCCATGCGATCATGTATCTCGACAAGGGTGAACTGTCGACGGCGGCCGACGTGCACGAGCGGTCGCTGAGGTGAACGCCCGGTGCAGTTTCTGAAGCTTGTGCTCCGCAATGCGCTGCGCCACAGACTGCGTACCGCGCTCACGCTGCTCGGACTGGTGGTGGCGATCCTGTCGTTCGGGCTGCTGCAGACGGTTGTGGACGCCTGGTACGCCGGCGCTGCGGGCGCGGCTCCGACGCGGCTGGTGACGCGCAACGCGGTCTCGCTCGTCTTTCCGTTGCCGCTCAGCTATCGCGACCAGATCCGCGCCGTCGACGGCGTGCGCGCTGTGTCGCACGCGACCTGGTTCGCCGGCATTTATCAGGACCCAAAAAACTTCTTTCCGCAGTTCGCCATCGAGCCGCGCACCTATTTCGCGATGTACCCTGAGTACCTCATCACGCCGCAGGAGTTCACCGCCTTTCTTCGCGACCGCAAGGGCGTCGTCATCGGCCGCAAGCTCGCCGACACATACCATCTCACCGTCGGAGACGCGCTGCCGCTGCGCGGTACGATCTACCCAGGCACCTGGGAGTTCACGGTACGGGCCATCTACGACGGCATCGACGCAAAGACCGACACCTCGCAGATGTTCTTTCACTGGGAGTACTTCAACGAGACAATGAAGACACGTTCCCGCAGCCGCGCCGACCAGGTCGGCGTCTATCTCGTCGATGTGACCGACATCGACCGCGTCGCCGAGGTGAGTCGCGCAATCGACGCGGTGTTTAAGAACTCGCTCGCCGAGACGCTGACCGAAACCGAGCGCGCGTTTCAGATCGGCTTCGTCAAGCAGACGGAGGCGCTCGTCATCGCGATCAGGATCGTATCCTACGTGGTGATCGTGATCATCCTTGCGGTCATGGCGAATACGATGGCGATGACCGCCCGCGAGCGGCTCTCCGAGTATGCGACGCTCAAGGTCCTCGGATTCTCACCCGTCTACATTGCGGCGCTCATCGTCGGCGAATCGGTCGCGATCGCCGCCATCGGGGCGGCAATCGGCATCGCGGCCACATTTCCGGTCAGCGATTGGTTTGCAGCAAAGGTGGGCACGCTCTTCCCGGTATTCAAGGTCAGCGGCGAGACCGTCGCGCTACAGATCCTCTGCGCGATCGGCGTCGGGATTATCGCGGCGGCTGTGCCCGGGCGGCGGGCGGCGACAGTGAAGATCGTGGAGGGGCTGCGCGCGATCGGGTGATCGCGAAGGTGGGTCTATGCCGATTCCCGTCTCGTACAGTGTACGTAACCTCTGGGCGCGAAAGTATACCACCGCGCTGACCGCAGGCGGGATGGCGCTCGTCGTCTTTGTCTTTACCGCGGTGATGATGCTCGACGCCGGACTCAAGAATACGCTCGTCTCGACAGGGCACCCCGATAATATTCTCGTGACCCGTCGCTCTTCCGGTACTGAAATCCAGAGCGGGGTCGCCCGCACGCAGGCGGCGATCATCGAGAGCCAACCGGAGATTGCCATCGGCCCAGGCGGGGCGCAGATGGCGTCAAAGGAGATTGTCGTGCTGATCACGCAGCCGAAGCGCGGCACCGGCGTACCGACCAACGTGACCGTACGCGGGGTGGGCACACAAGGTCTCGCCCTCCGTCCGCAGGTTCGGGTGATCTCCGGACGGATGTTTCGATCCGGCAGTGCCGAGATTACTGTGGGCAGGAGCATCGCCGAGCGCTTCGACGGCACAGGCATCGGCGAACCGCTTCGTTTTGGCGGTCGTCATTGGACGGTGGTCGGCGTATTCGATGCGGGCGGATCGGCCTTCGACTCCGAGGTCTGGGGCGACGGCGAACAGATGATCCAGGCGTTCCGACGTACGGCGTTCTCGTCGGTCGCCGCCCGTCTTGCCGACCCGTCGCAGTTCGACGCGCTGAAGCGGCGCCTCGAGTCCGACCCGCGGCTCACCCTTGACGTGAAGCGCGAGCGCACCTTCTACGAGGAGCAGTCGCAGGTGATGTCGAACTTCATCAGCTACCTCGGGCTGACACTCTCGGTCATCTTCTCAATCGGCGCGATGATCGGCGCGATGATCACCATGTACGCGGCGGTCGCGACCCGCACGTCGGAGATTGGCGCGCTGCGCGCCCTCGGATTCCGGCGCCGCTCGATCCTTATAGCGTTTCTCGCAGAAGCGCTCTTCCTCGGGCTGACCGGCTGGCTGCTCGGGCTGGCGTTCGCCTCGGCGATGCAACTTGTGCAGATCTCGACAATGAACTGGCAGTCGTTCTCGGAACTCGCATTTCGGTTCACGCTCACGCTGGAGATCGTCTGGAAATCGCTCGTCTTCGCGCTCGTGATGGGGCTGAGCGGCGGGTTCCTGCCCGCGGTGCGCGCGGCGCGCCTGAAGATCGTGGACGCGCTGCGGGCGGCGTAACGCAACGACCGCCGATCCCGGACTCAACGACCAGGCACACGCGTCTCACCGAACAGTTCTCGGCGCTGAGGTTTACGCCGGGCTCGCGGTCGAAATATATTTCTCCGGCGACTGTTCAAACGCCCGCTTGCAGCCTATCGCACAGAAATAGTAGGTGACATCTCGATAGACGGCTGTGGCCGCCGCTTGCTTTTCATCCACCGTCATCTTACATACGGGATCTTTCGCCATCGCTGTCCCCTCTTATCTCGCATATGTTCGGTCAACTGCCGCCTTAATTTCCGGGATCTTCTTTCCTTGCTTGTACATGGCATACGCATCCAGCGTAATGTCTTGGCACATCCCTCACGTGTCCGCATGCCGATCCGCGTAACAATCGAGGTTGCTCTTG
>JACPQW010000049.1 GCA_016190285.1 Candidatus Methylomirabilis oxygeniifera | reverse complement strand
GCCGGTCGGACAACCTTTTTCAGTTTGCGCACCAACCCGATCCGACTTGTCAGGATACCGGTGAACCGGACGACATTGGCTTTCATGTCATCACTCGTAACGGTGAGCCATTTTTTTATCATTTGTTTCTATTATACAGCAACGTTCCCCGGTCGAGATGCACAACGTTCTCCGAATCTTTCGTAACCCCACGACTTTCCGCTTGACAGCGCGACCGAAGAACGCTATCAAACTATGCCCAATCCGCTTAGGGATCTCCGCCGCTAGTTTTACCCCTCATCTTTCAGGGGGACCCGCGTAGGAGAGCATGATCCATGGCTCAGTATGACCGTATTTCACGTGACTTACTACACGGTTTCGGCTATAGTTATTTGGATTCACCATTGATCGGCTACTTCCAGAAGATAGAAGGAGAATTGTGTGATCGACCAGACGGATGCGGTGTCTACAACCCCTTACGGCAACCCGCCCAGACAGGGCCTTTACGATCCAACCTACGAGCATGACGCCTGCGGTGTAGGCTTTGTGGTGGACATCAAAGGTCGAAGGTCCCACACCATCATCCAGCAGGCGCTGACGGTTCTGAAGAACCTGCTGCACCGCGGCGCGTGCGGCTCAGAGCCGAATACGGGTGATGGGGCCGGCATCCTTATTCAAATGCCCCACGTCTTTCTCGCGCGTGAGTGCGGGCAGATCGGGATCACCCTGCCCCCTCCGCGACACTACGGC
The DNA here is from genome assembly GCA_016190285.1 of Candidatus Methylomirabilis oxygeniifera. Lineage (GTDB taxonomy): Bacteria > Methylomirabilota > Methylomirabilia > Methylomirabilales > Methylomirabilaceae > Methylomirabilis > Methylomirabilis oxyfera_D. Next base: position 8,771 of record JACPQW010000049.1, on the reverse strand, counting down.
GCCGGGTTAGTTTTCCTTCCGACCGACCCCTCACAAACCGCCAAATGTCAGGCGATTTTTGAGGAGATCATTCTGGAGGAAGGGCAGACGCTCCTGGGGTGGCGGGACGTGCCGACCGATGACTCACCGATCGGCCCCAGCGCGAAGGTCGCCAAGCCGGTCTTCAAGCAGATCTTTATCGGCCGTAATCCGGCCATCCTGGACGACCGGACGTTCGAGCGGAAGCTCTACATCATCCGTAAACAGGTTGAGCACGTCGTCTATCGCTCGAGGCTTTCTCAGCGAACACTCTTCTACATCCCAAGCCTCTCCTCCAACACGCTGGTCTACAAGGGGATGCTGACGGGAGACCAGATCGAGGCAACATTTCCGGACATCACGGACCCGGCGGTCGAATCGGCGCTGGCGCTCGTTCACCAGCGCTTCTCCACCAACACCTTCCCCTCCTGGCCGCTGGCCCACCCGTACCGGTATATGGCCCACAACGGCGAGATCAATACGCTGCGCGGCAACATCAACTGGATGCGCGCCCGCGAGGCGCTGTGCGAGTCCGAACTGCTGCCGGACCTGAAGAAGATCTTTCCGATCATACTGGAGGGTGGGAGCGATTCGGCCATCTTCGACAACGTCCTGGAGTTTCTGGTCATGGCCGGCCGTCCCCTGCCCCACGCGATCCTGATGATGATCCCGGAGGCCTGGAGCGGCCACGAATCGATGGGCGAGGAGCGCAAGGCGTTTTACGAGTACCACGGCTGTCTGATGGAGCCGTGGGACGGACCGGCCTCTATCGCGTTCACCGACGGCACCGTGATCGGAGCGGTACTGGATCGGAACGGTCTCCGCCCGTCGCGCTACTACGTGACAAAGGACGGCCTGGTCGTCATGGCGTCCGAGGTGGGCGTGCTGGACATCTCGCCTGAGAAGGTCCTGATCAAGGAGCGCTTACACCCCGGTCGGATCTTCCTGGTAGATACTGCCCAGGGCCGGATCATCGACGACGCAGAGCTCAAGCACGCCTTTGCCACCGAGCACCCGTACCAGGAGTGGCTGCAACAGCACCTAGTCCCATTGGAGGAGCTCCCGGCGCCCCCGCATGTCCACGAGCCGGATCACGAGACTGTGCTGCAGCGGCAACAGTTGTTTGGTTATACCCACGAGGACCTGCGTCTTCTGCTGGGTCCGATGGCGCTGAAGGGGGAGGAGCCGGTCGGCTCGATGGGAAATGACGCGTCGCTTGCGGTCCTCTCCAACCGCCCTCGCCTGTTGTATGACTATTTCCAGCAGCTCTTCGCCCAGGTGACCAATCCGCCGCTGGACGCGATCCGTGAGGAGTTGGTCACCCAGATGGCGACGACGATCGGCCCGGAGCGCAACCTGCTCAAGCCGGAACCCGAGAGTTGCCGGCAGATCAAGCTGAAGACGCCGGTCCTGGATAACGAGGAGTTGGCGCGAATCCGCTATGTCGATCTACCCGGTTTCAGGTCGATCACGCTGCCTATGCTGTTCCCGGCGGCCGAAGGCGGTAGCGGCCTCGATCAGGCGCTACAGGAACTATGCCGGAAGGCAAGCCAAGCTATTGCCGATGGCTACACCTTCCTTATTCTCTCCGACCGGGGCGTGTGTAAGGAACTGGCGCCGATTCCAGCCCTCCTGGCCACAGCCGGCATCCATCACCATCTGGTCCGGGAAGGGACCAGGACGAGGGTCGGACTGATCATAGAGAGCGGCGAGCCGCGTGAGGTCCACCATGCGGCACTGCTCATCGGCTACGGCGCGGGCGCAGTCAACCCCTATCTTGCCTTCGAGACCCTCGACGATATGATCCACGAGGGTCTGCTGCCTGGACTGGACCACAAAAAGGCCGTCAAGCACTATATTAAGGCGCTGAATAAGGGCGTTCTGAAGGTCATCTCCAAGATGGGGATCTCGACCATCCAGTCGTATCGCGGCGCCCAGATCTTTGAAGCGATCGGTTTGAACAAGGCGTTTGTAGACCGTTGTTTCACGTGGACCGCGTCCAGGATCGGCGGCATCGGCATCGATGTCGTCGCGGAAGAGGTGATCCTCCGACACCGTCGCGCCTTCCCCGATCGACCGGTCGGTCAACCTGATCTTGAGTGGGGCGGCGAATACCAGTGGCGGCGCGACGGCGAGTACCATCTCCTCAATCCAGAGACAATCTCCAAGCTTCAGTACTCCACCCGTACGGGGCAATATACCGTCTTCAAGGAGTACGCGGAGATGGTCAACGATCACAACACAAATCTGTGTACGCTCCGAGGACTGTTCGACCTCAAGTTTGGCGACCAGCCGATTCCGCTGGAAGAGGTTGAGCCGATCGAATCGATCCTGAAGCGCTTTGCGACGGGGGCCATGTCGTACGGCTCGATCAGTCAGGAGGCGCACGAGACCCTCGCTATTGCCATGAACCGGCTGGGCGCCAGGTCCAACACCGGCGAGGGAGGTGAGGATCCGGCACGCTTTACTCCGGACTCCAACGGCGACTGGCGTCGAAGCGCGATCAAGCAGGTGGCCTCAGGCCGCTTCGGCGTCACCAGCGAATATCTGACCAACGCCACCGACATACAAATTAAGATGGCGCAGGGCAGCAAGCCCGGCGAGGGCGGCCAGCTCCCCGGCGCAAAGGTGTATCCATGGATAGCCAAGGTGCGGCACTCAACCCCCGGCGTCGGGTTGATCTCGCCCCCACCGCACCACGATATCTACTCCATTGAGGATCTGAAACAGCTCATCCATGACTTGAAGAATAGTAATCCAACTGCGCGAATCCACGTAAAACTTGTCGCAGAGGTTGGCGTCGGCACGATCGCGGCCGGCGTGGCCAAGGCGTTCTCCGACGTGGTTCTGATCTCCGGTCACGATGGCGGTACCGGCGCTTCCCCACTTGGGTCCATCAAGCACGCAGGCCTGCCGTGGGAACTGGGGCTGGCCGAGACTCAGCAGGTACTGGTGATGAACAAGCTCCGGGATCGGATCGCTGTCCAGGTTGATGGCCAGATGAAAACCGGACGCGACGTTGTCATCGCCGCACTGCTCGGCGCAGAAGAGTATGGCTTCTCCACAGCGCCACTGGTCGTGATAGGTTGCATCATGATGCGCGTCTGTCACCTGAACACCTGCCCGGTCGGGGTCGCGACCCAGGATCCCGAGCTCCGAAAGAACTTCACCGGCAAGCCCGAGTACGTCGAAAACTTTTTCCGCTTCATCGCTCGGGAGGTACGGGAACTGATGGCCCAACTTGGGTTCCGCACGATGAACGAAATGATCGGCCGCATGGATAGGCTCGAAATGAAAAAGGCGGTAGAGCACTGGAAGGCTCGAGGACTCGACTACTCGTCAATCCTCTACTGTCCGGAGATGGGAGCCGAGGTAGCCATCCGTAAGGTGCAGGAACAGAACCACGGGTTGGAGCAGTCGCTCGACATGACCACCCTCGTTCCGCGCTGCCTGCCTGCGCTGGAGCGGCGCGAGCCGGTCAGCCTGCATCTGCCTATTCGCAACGTCAACCGCACGGTTGGCACCATTCTGGGTTACGAGGTGACCCGTCGCTATGGGGGCGAAGGACTGCCCGACGATATGATTCGGATCCGCGTCACGGGCACTGCCGGACAAAGCTTCGGCGCCTTTATCCCCCGAGGCATCACGTTGATCCTCGAGGGCGACGCCAACGACTATCTGGGAAAGGGGCTCTCTGGCGGAAAGATTATCGCGTTCCCGTCGCGCGAGGCGACGTTCGTCCCTGAAGAGAATATTCTGGTCGGCAACGTGGTACTCTACGGCGCGACAAAGGGCGAAGTCTATCTCCGAGGGGTCGCAGGCGAACGGTTCGCGGTGCGTAACAGCGGCGCGCATGCGGTAGTTGAGGGTGTCGGCGATCACGGCTGTGAGTATATGACCGGCGGCCGCGTTGTCGTCATCGGCAGCACGGGACGCAATTTTGCCGCCGGCATGTCCGGCGGCGTCGCGTACGTTCTGGACGAAACCGGTGATTTTAAGAACCGGTGCAATCTGAGCATGGTTGATATTGAGCCGCTGAGTGCGGACGAGGACATCGAAGAGATCCAGGAGTTGTTGCGCCGCCACCTCCGGTATACCGGCAGTACGGTGGCGGACCGGCTCTTAAGAAACTGGCAGGCGACGGAGGCACAGTTCGTCAAGGTGATAGCCAAAGACTACAAACGGGCGATGAAGGCGCTCAAGCGAGCCGAGGCCGAAGGGATCTCCTGGGAACAGGCGGTGATGGCGGGCGCCCATGGGTAAGCCAACCGGTTTCATCGAATTCAAGCGCGAAAAGCAGCCGTACCGGCCGGTCGAGGAGCGGATCCGCGACTGGCAGCAGGTCATGCTGCCGTGGTCGACGGAGACGCTGAAGCGGCAGGGGGCGCGCTGCATGGATTGCGGTATCCCGTTCTGCCACCGGGGTTGCCCGCTGGGCAATATTATCCCGGACTGGAATGACCTGGTCTACCGCGACCGGTGGCGGGATGCCATCGAGCGTTTGCATGCTACGAACAACTTCCCGGAGTTTACCGGAACCGCCTGTCCTGCGCCCTGCGAGGGCTCGTGCGTCCTTGGGATCAACAATGATCCGGTAACGATCAAGGCCATCGAGCTCGCGATTGTCGATCACGCCTTTGAGGCGGGATGGGTCAGGCCGGAGCCTCCCGCTGTGCGCACCGGAAAAAAGGTCGCCATAGTGGGCTCAGGTCCTGCAGGGCTTGCGGCGGCCCAGCAGCTCAACCGCGCCGGCCACTGGGTCACAGTCTTCGAGCGGGCCGACCGGATCGGCGGTCTGCTGCGCTACGGCATCCCGGAGTTCAAACTGGAGAAGCGAGTCCTGGATCGACGGCTGGACCAGCTTCAGAAAGAGGAGATCCAGTTTCGTGCCAATGCGAACGTGGGTATAAACGTACCTATTGAGGAGTTGCGGCGCGAGTTCGATGCCATCCTGCTCGCTGGAGGGGCCACGACACCGCGCGATCTTAAGATCCCGGGGCGTGAGCTGCGCGGCATTCACTTCGCCATGGAGTACCTGACGCTTCAGAATCGGCGCTGCCAGGGCGACACGATCCCTGACGAGGCGTTCATCACCGCCAACGGCAAGCGGGTGGTCATCATCGGCGGTGGCGACACCGGCGCCGACTGCCTGGGGACCGTCCACCGCCATGGTGCCCTCTCCGTCCATCAGTTCGAACTGCTGCCGCGTCCGCCGGACACTCGGGCGCCGGATAACCCATGGCCCCAGTGGCCGGTCGTCTTCAGAAGCTCCTCGGCTCACGAAGAGGGTGGCATCCGGGAGTTCTCGGTGGCGACGACGAGTTTCTCGGGACAGAACGGCCAGGTCACGAAGCTGCACGCCCATCGGGTTGAGATGACAACCGAGAACGGCCGGATGAACTTCAAACCGATCCCGGGTACCGAGTTCGAGATGGAGGTGGACCTGGTCCTGCTGGCCATGGGCTTCCTGGGTCCCGACCGGAACGGGCTGCTGGACGAACTCGGCGTGAAACTTACCGAGCGCGGGAACGTCGGGCGGGACGAGAACTGGATGACCAGCGTGCCCGGCGTCTTCACCGCAGGCGACATGCAGCGCGGCCAGTCGCTGATCGTCTGGGCCATCGCTGAAGGCCGCAGCGCCGCTCACGGTATCGACCGCTACCTCATGGGCCACTCCGCCCTCCCTGCCCCGCTCCCCTAAGCTCACTACGCTTCCGCTCACCCTCAGAGACCGGTAGGGGCATCTCCCCTCCTTATACCTGGCCTCGCGCCTAACATATGCACACCTCACTCACGCCGTTGCCTCTCTATCATGCAGCCATCCCTACTACCGACGACTGTGATGGGGCTGTCCTTGACTCTTAACTCCGCAATTTATCGAGCTATAACGTCTTTGTCTCTAGCGCTTAAGTAGTTGGCATCGTAATTGCGCGGTCTTCTACTCATAGGGTCACCCGAGGCCGGGTGGCTTCAGGACGGCAATGACGCCGGTTCTCCATAAGGGACCGGCATCGTGCTTTTAGGGCAATACCCCATGCGCCGCCGGCGCGCCCATGGGGCATGAAAGTCTACGCGGTGAGGTATTCGATCCCCGCCCGCGTCATTGCGAGCGACCAACGGGAGCGTGGCAATCTCATCGTTGTACTCAGGAGCCACGTACCCCAACGACTGCGAGATTGCTTCGGTCGCTCCGCTTCCTCGCAATGACCGTTGATGGAGACTTTCTAACCAATGGAGGCAGAGGATGGACGAACGAAAAAGGCTGGTCGTCATCGGCAACGGCATGGCCGGGACCAGGGTGGTTCAAGAGATCCTGTCTCGGGATCGTGAACAGTTTCACGTTGCGATGTTCGGCGCGGAGCCATACGGCAACTACGACCGCACCCTCCTCTCGGATGTGCTGACCGGTTCCAAGGACATCAAGCAGATCTTTTTGAACTCCCTCGACTGGTACCGCGAACATAACATCATGCTACATGCCGGGACAGCAGTCACGGCGATTGATCGCAACAATAAGGTGGTAAGAGGCGATGGCGGCGTAGAGGAATCATACGATAGGCTGATCATCGCCACCGGCAGCCGACCGTTCATACCCCCCGTGAAGGGGTTGGAGAAGAAGGGCGTCTTCGTCTTCCGAACCCTCGATGACTGTCAGGCGATTGAGGCATACGCGAGGGGATGTCGGAGGGCTGCCGTCATGGGCGGCGGTCTGCTCGGTCTGGAGGCTGCGCGAGGTCTCCTCTCCCTCGAACTCGATGTGACGGTCGTCGAAATGATGCCGTGGTTGATGGCGCAGCAATTAGACGCTGCGGGAGGCGCACTGCTTCAACGGACGATGGAGCAGATGGGCGTACAGACGCTTCTCGAAAAGACCGTCACGCGCGCACTCGGGGGCGATCGGGTTACGGTCCTGGAGTTTCAGGACGGCTCAACACTGGACGTCGATATCGTCGTGATGAGCTGCGGCATCCGACCCGATACCGGGCTTGCCAGCACGTCAGGGCTTGCGGTAGATCGAGGGATCGTCGTAAACGACCGGATGCAGACCTCCGATCCGGACATCTACGCCGTTGGTGAGTGCGCTCAGCACCGCGGCAAGCTCTATGGCCTCGTGGCGCCTCTGTACGACCAGGCCAGGGTGCTGGCAGAGCACCTCACAGGCACCTCCTCCAATGGCGGTTACCAGGGCTCCAAACCTGTGAGCAAACTGAAGGTGATGGGCGTACAGCTTGTCTCGATGGGCGACACGACTCCAGCCGATCTTCAAGACGAGGTCGTCAGCTACATCGAGCCATTGCGAGGCGTCTACAAGAAGATGGTCATACGCAACAATCGACTCGTCGGCGCTACCCTCCTGGGTGAGACAGACACGGCCGGCGTACTCACTCAGATGTTCCTGTTGGACGCAGCACTTCCGGAGCGACGGGCCGACCTGCTCTTCGGTACCTCTTCGGGCGCCCCGATCCTCTCGGTGTTTGATCTCCCTGATCACGCCCAGATCTGTCATTGTCACGGGGTCACCAAGGGTCAGATCAGGGAGGCGATCGAGTTCGGCAAGTGCCGATCGGTCTCGCAGATTGGGGCCCGCACAAAGGCCGGCACGAGTTGCGGGGGGTGTAAGAAACTCCTCGAGCAGTTCCTTGAAGTCTACGCCGGGGAGGTGGCGGAAGATCCCGCCGAACACTGGTATGTGTCGAGCGTCCCGATGACCAAGCCCGAACTGGTAACCGCCATCAAGGCTAAAGAGATCAAGAGCGTCAGCGCGCTATTCCGCGAGCTCAACGGTGGACGCGAAGAGCCGAGTCACAAGACGGCTCTGGCATCGCTCCTCAAGACCATCTGGGCTGGAGAGTACGAAGACGAGCGCGATGCGAGGTTCATCAACGACAGGGTTCACGCCAACATCCAGAAGGATGGGACCTTCTCGGTCGTACCGCGAATCTGCGCCGGCGTTACCTCGCCGGCAGAGCTCCGGCGCATCGCCGATGTAGCGGAGAAGTATCAGGTTCCGGCGATCAAGCTGACCGGCGGCCAACGCATCGCGCTGGCGGGCGTCAGGAAGGAGCAGCTCCCGCATGTCTGGAAGGATCTGGGGATGGCCAGCGGGCACGCCTACGCCAAGGCGATCCGTTCATGCAAAACCTGTGTGGGATCTCTCTTTTGCCGGTTCGGCCTGGGCGATTCCATCGCGCTGGGGACCAAGATTGAGAAGCGATTCCACGGTCTCGAGACCCCGCATAAGATGAAACTCGCCGCCGTCGGCTGCCCGAGGAACTGCGCAGAGGCGACCGTCAAAGATCTTGGAGCCGTCGCCATTGAGGGCGGCTGGCAGGTCTACGTGGGCGGCGGCGCCGGGACCCGGGTGCGGGCCGCAGACCTTCTGTGCACGGTCAAAACGCACGAAGAGGTCCTGACATACATGGGTCGCTTCATCCAGTATTACCGGGAGCACGGGAAGTATATGGAGCGAGCGTATGGGCTTGTGGAGCGCGTCGGTATTGAACGGCTGCGCGAGCTGCTCGTCGAGGATGTGGAAGGGATCGGTGCGCGGTTGGATGCCGAGATTGAACGGGCGATCGAGGCCTGTACGGATCCCTGGGTCGAGGCGGATGAACCCGTGCATCCGGCCCAGTTCAGCGGACCCGTACTTGTAGAGTTGAAGAGGTGAAGTATGGAGAGTAAGAATACCGCACTGGAGATCGTTGTACCGCTTGGCCCGGTCGACGCGATCCCGCTCGGCCAAGGCTGTACCT
>JACPQW010000006.1 GCA_016190285.1 Candidatus Methylomirabilis oxygeniifera | reverse complement strand
CGATCCGGCTTGATGCCGCATTTCTCTGCCACGTAGTCGGCCACCTCCTCGTTGGGCAGGCGGCCACTCTCCAGAACAAGGACGGCCGAGTCGGCGTCGTCCTGAATGCGAATCGTCTCGAATAACTCCTCGGTCCTTGCGAGCGCCCTGGCGGGGCCGGATCCCATCGCGAAGAACTTCCCGCGCTGGATTTTCCAGCCGGCGTACTGCGAACCGAGGCAGGGGAGCACCGGGCCGTCAATCGCTACGCTGACGCCAGGAAGCGAGAAGTCGCCATAGTCGAGCGGCAGAAATGCCACCTCCCCAAGTCCGCCAAGGCAGATCTCCGCCAGACCCTTTCCCGCCAGTAGGCCACCTGGGGCCTTTACCCCGAAATCGACAAGCCTGGAGCCGTTCTTCAAGTTTGATGCCGAGATCCCCAGCGCGGAGGCCCGATCTGACATCCGGTTGAGTATCTCGCCTGCCTGGCGATTCAGACTAAGCGACAAGGCGTCCTCCTTATGCGGCGATCAGGATTTCGCCCTTGCCAACATCGGCCAGGTCCCCATGGTAGCGCCGAACGAGACCATTCGCCTGAGCGGGACACTCCACCCCTAGCTGCTTCAGTTCCTTAAATAAAATTTGGAGAAAGACCGGCGCATAGGTGCAGTCATACACGAAGGTCGGCAGCAGATCGACGGGACGCATGCAAACGATGGTCCCCTTCTGCATTCCGCCTCCTGTTCTGATGCCTGCCTGGCCGAAGAGGCAGATCGTCCCGGTCATCATCATGGCTCCGAGAAAGTCTTCGGCGTTCCCCTTGATGACGATGAGACCTCTCCGCATATAGGCGCCCACTTCGTGCCCGACGTTGCCGTCGACGAGGATAGTCCCGCCCTGCATGCCGTACTTGCTCCCCCGATAGGCGGCCCCAGCCCGATGCCGTGCATTGCCCTTGACCCGGATCAGTCCGCCTTCCATTTCGACACCGAGAAAGTCGTCCGCATTCCCTTCGACGAGGATCTCGCCGCCCCGCATGTACGATCCGGCGTGCATCCCGACATCGCCGTGAATCACAATCCGGCCCCGCGTCATCCCTGAGCCGATCCACTTGACTCGTCCCGTGCAGCCCTCTACAACAATCTCATCCGACCGCTCCCCCTCCACCTTGAAGAAGTCGCCAAGCCGGTAGGTCTCGTTCCCCAACGCGACGGGCATAGCCTCAATCTCCCCCTGGCTGCGCTGCACGAACAGATCGGGCGAGATCGACTCAGCCTCAAGCGGAATATTCGTTGGGATCTCTTTCATGTGAAGCACGACTGGTGACATGCTACCCTCTTTTCACAAGTGAGCCGTCAGCGATCAGCCCTCAGCCAATAGCTGATGGAGGTGAAAGTGATGTTTTCCCAACTTTCCACCGTAGTTGCCGGCGGAGATCTTCACAATACCCGGACCGCACGCGGCTCGAATACCTACCCGCATCGCCTCTCCCACCGCCTCCGGCGTCAGACCATCGATGACGATCTCGAGGACCGCCCCAACCCCTTCCGGCAATTCGCTCTTGACCGCTCGCCGTAGTGATGGGCAGAAGGCGGTGTTGCTTGAGGCATTCAGGAACTTGTAGCGCGAGCCGACCTTACTGCCGGATCTCACGACGCCGCCAGGGAACGGCATGATAACGCCCGGCACCTTTCGCATCGCCTCGATCGCCCGCTCCGCAGCCTGAAGGGTCCCCGGCAGTTCCCGCCCCAGCAGTAAGAAGTTGCCGCCAGCCACCCCCTTTTTCACCCCGAAACGGTCTTCGACAATGAACTCGCCGTCCATTACAGGAATCCGCCAGAAGCGCCGCGGACTGCTCCCATTTCCGGTTATGCGTGGGTCAAGCCGCTTACTGATCTGAAATCCGTCTCCAAAGAACTTGAGCTTGCCCCCTATCGACAGACGATCTTCTGCCTCCAGGGCGTTATAACAGGCCGAGGTAGGAGCGGTCATCACACACTGACCGATCCGGTTGATGAGTTGCTCCTGAACTGCCTTTTTTGACATGGCGAACAGCAACACACTCACGCCGGGGCGGTCGTCCGGCGTGTCCGACGGCTCGATCGCCTCAATAGCGACCTCGCAACCACAGCCGATCACCGAGGTCCCGAAGCCAGTCATGCTCCGAGCCGCCTCCTGGGCCCACGTCTTGCTGCACGCGGTAATCAGCACCCGGCCGGCATAAGCGCCGAATGCCTCTGCGTATGTCTCATCGATGTAAACGCCATTGATCTCCATTGACACTCCACAAAAAGTTTCGGGTTTCGGGTCACGTGTTTCGGGTCACATCCGAAGACGCTCCACCATCAACTCACAACCCGAAACTCAGAACTCGAAACTCCCTCTGGGTCATCGAGGCGCTCCCACAGGAATCGCCTCTCGGTTGGGGATATCCTCGATATCGATTGGAAAATTCTGATACCGAATCGTGTAGTAGTTTTCGAATTCGGTCTTAAAAGTCGGATCCATCTCGCCGACGTCAGGCGGGACAACAAACAGGGTCTTCCCAGCGGGACTGTGAACGATCTCACCATCTCGAAGGACCGTCTCGCCGGCCTTAATGACATAGACGGGGTGCTCGAACATCTGTTCCTTATCGCTATCCTTGGAATAGATCGTAATGTCGGCATCCGCTCCGACCCCCAGGTGGCCCTTGTGCGTAAGCCCCAATGCCCTCGCTGGTCCAGCCCTGGAGATGATGGCGATTTCATTCAGGGTATACTCGCGGTCAAGCGACGACAGCATCGTCTCCGGCATCACACGTTTATGGACACGCTTCAGCATCTCGTCCCGGAACGGTTTATCCATGAGCAGCTTGATGATCCAGGGATAGAGGTAGAAGGGGCCGCCGTTGGGATGGTCGGTAGAGAGAAAGACCCGCCACGGATCACGGATCAGGAGGAAGAGCTCCAGTCCGATGGCCCATTGCAGGGCATTGACATAGTTATTTTCCCGATAGGTGTACGGGACGATCCCGCACCCCGACTCTACCTCTATGTCCTGGTTGTACCATTTATTCTTGCTGAGCTTGTACAGCCGGTACTGCCACGGGCCGTCCGCCGTGATGGTGGTGGCATCGCCGAAGACAATCTGGCCGATGTCGGTCGTGATATTGGGATGGGTGTTGATGTACTCCGCAATCTCTGCCGCCTTTGAGCAAAAACCGCCCCAGTTCTCCCCGCCATAACTGTGAAACTGCGCGTGCGCCACATGGAGCCTTGAGCCCTCGAGCGTCCGCATCGTGTCCAGGGTGGTCAGGTAGTTGTTGGGTGTGCCCAGGCTATTGGCGTGCAGGTGGATCGAGTGGGGCAGCCCGAGACTTTCGTTGGCCCAGGAGAGCGCCTTTAAAATCTGGCGCGGTGTGACGTCGAAGTAGTGGATCTTGTCGTCCAGGTTCTTCACATCCTTGCCGTACTTCCACTGCTCCACCCCGCCGGGGTTGACCAGCTTCACGCCATACGCCTTCAACGACTTGAGAAGCCAGGCGACATATCGCTTGACCTTCTCCATCTCGCCCGCCTTGATGAACTTCAGGATAAACTCGTTACTCCCCAATTCGATATACAGCCCCTTATCCACGATCGGGATATCGATCAACTCCTCATGGGTATGCCGAACGCCGATGGGCGCGTTCGCGCCTTCCATCACCGTGGTATAGCCCATCTGAGCGTACAGGTAGCCGGTCGCAAAGGTGGAGGGAACCGTGGAGCCCACGCCGGACCTGATATTGGTACCGGGCTTCGAGCTGAAATGCACGTGCCGGTGGTCCTCCGGCCTGAACCCGCGAGCCGCATTGACCGCCGGACTGCCGATGTGGGTATGAATATCGACACCGCCCGGCATGACAACCAGATTCGCGGCATCAATGACCTCAGCGGGCCCGGCGCAGGACTGCACAATCTTTCCATCCTCAACACAGATCTCTTTGACGGCCCCATTGATCCCGTTGGCCGGATCGTAGACCTCGCCGCCGACAATTCGTAATGAGCGTCCCATATCGATTATCCTCAGCCTCTACCGGCCGGGGCGGGAGCGCCATTGCCACGACCCTTCATCGCTTTTATCTTCGCGATGATACGGTCGAGGAT
>JACPQW010000048.1 GCA_016190285.1 Candidatus Methylomirabilis oxygeniifera | reverse complement strand
TGTGGCGGAGCTTCGGGCGGTCCAGGCTGAGCCTGAGCCGGGCGTGGCTGCCAGAAGGCTTCTCGAACTCCGGAGGAGACTGGCTCGAAAGGGTGTAACAGGCCGACGGAGCGATGTCTCCAGCCACGTCAAGGAACATCTGTACGGCTCCAAGGGTATTGTGCGGTGATTCCTTCTGACCGTGTCTTTTGCGACACAGGGTTCTTCTTTGCCTCCCTCGCAGGAACTGATCGCCACTACGATCGTGCCGGAGAGCTACTTGAAGAGTGCCGCGCCGAGAGCATTCGCATGTTCTCTACGTGGGAGGTGGTCAGTGAGACCGTCACGTTGCTGACCTACCGCCTGCATCCTCAGGCTGCCGTCGAATTTCTGGATACGATGAAACCCGTGCTCTCACTTGTCCCGATCACCGACGAGATCCTCGCGGAAGCGGATCAGGTGTTTCGTCGACAGGTGAGATCACGGCGGTTCTCATTCTGTGATGCGATCTCCTTCGTCATCGTGACCACACTGCTGGACAACATTCCTTGCCTCTCCTTCGATGAAGACTTTAAGGCCTTAGGTCTCACCGTGATTGGGTAACCGCCTCGCCGATGTCGCACCCATTGATCCGGGGTCGGAACCGCTGCCGCTAAGCCACCGCAGCACGGCCATCGCGGTCTTACCCATGCCCGTCGGTACATCGACCAATCCCCCTCCCCCTCGCCCTCTCCCCACCCAAAGGGTACCCGGGAGAGGGATTAGGTAGGGCTCGCGCACTGGCTCGCTTGAACCGGTGCTGTCATGATGGCCCCGTGCTCGGTAAAAGCGTAGGGGAGAGCGGGGGGGGAATTGGTTACGGATGGAAAGAATGCTCCGCTCACCGCGTGGCACCGGACTCAGAGCGCCCCGTAAACTCATCGGTTATTAACGGTATCATAGTTTAATGGACATCGACTAAGAAAATCTCCCCTCACCCCTCTATGTCAAAGAGGGGTTAATCCTACCTACGGCAAAGGGAAAGCAGGGGGGCGAGATGGCGCGCGGCGCCTTCTCCGGCGGTACCATGAGTTGCCGGATGGCATCGAAGGGGAGGGGACGGGTGGGGGAAATTTGCATGATGCATGGGTAGCATGACCATTCGACTCGGAATCAGGGTCCGCATCCCCTCGCCGTGAGCCTTTGCTCCAGAACGGCGCGATCCAGAGCATGGCGGCGCTCCTGCATGTCCAGGTCACGCAGCGGAGAAGAGTGGCTCCATTGACACCTCCACGTCCTTTTTCTGCACAACCTTGGAGGCATCGAGGATCTCGATTTCCAGAGGTTGTCCTTTCGCCGATAGGTGCACGATGACCCCCTCGGCGATATCCCGCGAATCAGTGGGCTTCCCTTCTCGCAGTTGGATGGTGAGCACATCCGCATCAGGAGAATATGTGATCTTCATGTATCCTGCCTCCCTGAAAGTAGCGTCTCGAGAACGGATAATACACGGTGATCAGTACCGGCATCTCTCCCTCATATTGATACACTACCCGGACGACGCGTGGCTTCCGGACCTGCGATGGGCGATGAAGCGGCTCCTGTGGCCCACAAGCACCTCCTCTGGAACAAGCAGAGCTGAAGGACCTTTCGATCTGTAAGCCCCCATCGAGCGATCCTGTCCAACGCATGAAATGTAAAGAGAATTGAAACAGTTTTCCCCTCGGCTGTGACCTCGTAGATCCGTCCTCGCGGGTGATGCCGAATCGCAACAACAGTCGGTCTCATTTTGCTCCGCGATCCCTGCCATCAACGCAGAAGTTCGCCGTCCCTATAGTACACCCTTGCCCTTGGTCGAGATTATGGCCTATGGGCGATTACGAGCCTATCATACTTGCGACCACCGAGTGAGTGTGATCATGCGGGGTCACTACCATTCGCTGTCATGATGGCGCCGTGCTCGGTGAAGGCGTAGGGAAGGTATTTCCGGTGCTGGCCGCGTCTGGTCTTTACGGTCACAATTTGTGACCTTAGACGGATGGTCCTCCTCGGTAAGCTGGAACATGAAGGCCGCGATCTTATAGGCCCAGGCAATGGCGTTGGCCTTCTGGAAAGTCTCCTTACGCGGTCATTGCGAGGAAGCGGAGCGACGAAAGCAATCTCACAGTATTTGGTGGGGTACGTGGCCCCTGGGGAGGACGGTGGGATTGCCGCGCTCCCGGTGGTCGCTCGCAATGGCTATACGGAGGTTTTAGACGGCGCGTGGGCGGGACTTGTGGGCCCAGGTCAGCAGCGTGTCCAGGGGCCTGGTATTGATGACGTCGGACTTCTCTAGCCAGGCGCGGCGGGCGACGGCCACGCCGAGGGACATATTGTCGAGCTGATCGAGGGAGTGGGTATCGGTGCTGATGGCGAGAGTGATCCCCAGCTCCTTCGCTCGCCGCGCATGGTGATCGTTCAGATCAAGGCGCGACGGTTGAGCATTGATCTCCAGGGCCTTCCCGTACTGCCTGGCCGTCGCGAAGACCGCCTCCAGATCGACATCGTACGGATCACGCTCGCCGATCAGACGCCCGGTTGGATGGGCGAAGATGTGGACATAGGGGTTGCTGAGCGCCTTGACGATGCGGGCCGTCATCCCGACCCGGTCCTGCTTGAAGCGGGAGTGGATGGCGCAGACGACGATGTCGAGTTGGGCCAGCGTCCGGTCCGAGAAGTCCATCGACCCGTCGGCCAGGATGTCGCACTCGCTGCCCGCCAGGACCCGGATCTTCGTGTACTTCTTACTGAGGGCGCGGATCCGGCCGATCTGTTCAAGTAATCGCTCCTCGGGGAGGCCGCCGGCGACCGTGGCCGCTCGAGAGTGGTCGGAGACGATGATGTACTCGTACCCCTTCCGCTGGGCCGCCTCGATGAGCAACTCCAGAGGGTGATGGCCGTCGGTCCAGTTGGTGTGGGCGTGCAGATCGCCGCGCAGGTCGGCAAGCGTTAACAGCTCCGGCAGGCGCCCTTCGAGGGCCGCCTCGACCTCGCCGGCATCCTCGCGAAGCTCTGGTGGGATGTACGGGAGGCCGATCGCCCTGTACACTTCCTCCTCGGTGGCGCCGGCGATCCGCTTGCCGGTAGTCTCCTTGAAGACCCCGTACTCGCTGACCTTCAGTCCCTTGCGGACTGCGAGCTCCCGCACCCGGATGTTGTGGGCCTTGGAGCCGGTGAAGTACTGCAGCGCGGCGCCGAAGCAGTCCGGCTCGACCACCCGGAGATCTACCTGGATCCCCTCCCGGTGGCGGATGGTCGCCTTGGTCTCACCCTGGAGCAGCACCTCTGCGACCTGCGGGAGCGACGTGAAGACCGCCATGACCTTGGCCGGCTTCGTGGATGTGACCAATAGGTCGAGGTCCTTGACGGTCTCGCGCATTCGCCGAAGGCTCCCGGCCAGGCTGATCTGTGTGACGTCTGGGAGCTTCTCCAGGATCCGGACCAGTTCGTGGGCCAGCGGCAGGGCCCGTCCTAACGGCATCCGCTCCCGCCCTGCCTTGACGACCTGGATCCCCTTCAGGATATTTTCGACCGTCTTCTGCTTGATCCCCGGCAGGCCGAGCAGTTGCCCTTGCAGGGCGAGAGCCTCCAGCCTCTCGACCGAATCGACCTGGAGCGCTTGGAACAGGAGCTTGGCGGTCTTGGGTCCGACACCCGGAATCGCCATCAGCTCGACAACGCCCCTGGGGATCGCCGTGCGCAACTCTTCCAGATACTCTATGCGCCCGGTTTCGAGCGCCTGCTGGATCTTGGCGGCGAGATCCTTGCCGATCCCCGCGATCTCGGCCAGGCCGCCGCGGGCCGCCACCGCCTCGATCTCCTCGGTTAAGGATTCCAGGTTCATGGCCGCCCGACGATAAGCTCGGATTTTAAAGATGTTGTCATCTTTGATCTCGAGCAGGTCGGCGATCTCGTGAAACAGCTTGGCGATCTCAAGGTTTCTCATGGCGTCGCCGAATGATACAGCGTGCAAGGTGTGAAGCCCGCCCGGACATCGATCCGGGGTGCGTGGCGTGGAGGGTCGTGCGGAGGAATCCGATTACGAAGGGACGACCTCAAGCGATCGTTCCGGCTGAAGCAGCGGTCTCGCCCATCGTTCAATCACGCTGCTGCGGGTGGGAGCCAGATGCTCCAGGTCCAGATGGCGCTGGATCTCCCGTACGAGCCTGGTGTGAAGGTAGTGACCGGCGCCGTGAGCAATGACGGTCCCGACGACGGGCCGGCCAAGGAGAAAAAGGTCTCCCAACAGATCGAGGACCTTATGGCGGACCAACTCGTCACGGAAGCGGAGGTTACCGTTCACGACCCCCCCCTCGCCGATTACGATCGCATTGTCAAACGACCCGCCCAAAGCCAGGTTGCGACGGCGAAGCTCTTCGATATCTTTGAGGAACCCGTAGGTGCGGCAAGACGCAATCTCCCTGGCGAACATCTCCCTGGTGATGTTGAAGGCGGCCGACTGTTCTCCCAGGAGCGGGTGGTCGAAGCGCATCGTATAGATAACCTGAAGACGCTTTGAAGGAACGATCTGAATACTCGAGCGCTCGGTTTCGACAACCAGACGCTCTTTAATCTTCAGATACGTCCTGGCGACCATCTGTCGTTTAAGACCGGCTTTCCTGATCAACTCGACAAACGGCGCAGCGCTGCCATCCATGGCGGGAACCTCTTCGCCGTCGAGTTCTATCAGGACATTATCCAGCCCCATCCCTGCAAACGCCGCCATCAGGTGTTCGATGGTCCTTACCTTCAGACCATCCTTGCCGATGGTGGTCGCATAATGGACATCGACAACGTGTGCGGGCTTGGCCTCGATAGTTGGGGCGGAGGGAAGATCGATGCGCTTAAATACGACGCCGGAGTTCGCCGGAGCGGGACGGAGAGCCATCTTGACCGACTGGCCGGTATGAATCCCTGTCCCTTTACAGGTGGCTATAGTCTGAAGCGTTCGCTGATGGCTCACAATGATCTCCTCATCAGACCTGTTCTGTCTGAGATAATTCCCACTCCCACACACGCGACATAATAAAGATTGTACTTGAAGACCCTGATTTTCGCAAGTCGTGCAGCAGCAGCGGTTATTGTCACCTTGATGCCCACCGTTGAAAGAGTCGCTGAACGGCATCACAACAGGGCAGGTCTCTGAGAGGACTCAGCAGTGTGGCCATACCTGCCTCAACCGCCGGAGAAACCGCCGGAATCCTTTGCCTCCTACGATAAGAGGGTCTTGGAGTAGAATACTGGCGGGGTCGGCCGATTCTCAGCACAATCTCGTCCACCGCCGGCTCGCCGACCTCTTTGTTCAGGATTGTCTTCAACTGGTGGCGCAGCATGTGGAGCTCATGCATCCAGATGGGATCCTCGACGCAGAGGTACAGGCAACCGCTCCTGAAGTCCTCTACGCTCGCCCGCTCCTTGATTCGATCGGCTATGGCCCGATCCCAGGCCCGAAGGAGCGCAAGGTGACGGACTACCCGGCCGAAACCCAGTCCTTGCAGGCTGCTCTCAAGGATGTCCGCACATCTGGCGGGCGCAGTTTGGGTGTTCCTTTGTGCCGACCTGGCGGCCTTCACCTGGTACACTCCACTGTTGACGCCACCTTTAGTCCGTTCACGATTGTCCCTCGCCGGGAGAGATTCCGGATAAGGCTTCGTCGATCGCGCGGTTCGCGAGTGCGTCCGCCTGACGGTTCAGCTCACGACCGATATGCTCAACCGATAGCCGGCAGCTTGCCGTCGATAGCTGGCGAATGAGGTTGAGCGCCTGCGTGTACAATTCGGCGAGACGCGGGCTTTTGACCCGATACCTGCCCTGAACCTGTCTGACCAATAGTTCCGAGTCGGATCGAATCTTGACGACAGCGGGCTGAAGCTTCCCGGCCTCCCCCAGCGCCAAAAGGAGCGCCTTATATTCGGCCACGTTGTTGGTCGCTTTGCCGATGTATTGGTAGAAGGCCCGGTGCAACAGCCCATCCTCTGCCTCCAGCATCACGCCGATCCCGGCCGGTCCTGGATTCCCGCGAGCGGCTCCGTCGATGTGAATGACCAGTTGCAGCCCCTCCCTCATTTCACCCCTTCCAATAGAGAATCCGACCGCATCCTTCGCAGGTGCGAATCGCCTCGTTCCGGCGAACCTCATTGTATAACTGAGGTGTAAGGGTTACATGGCAGCCTTCGCAGGAACGGCCCGTTGCATTCGCTACCGCCAGGCCATCTCGACTCTTCAGGAGTCGAAGGTATAACTGCAACAGCGATGCCTCCACCCTCCCCGACCGGCTGTCCCGGGTCTTTCGTACTATCGCCAGGCGACCTTGTAGTTTGTGCAACTCGGCTTCCCGCTCCTGTTTATTCTTCAGGAACTCCGCCTGTGTGACTCGGACCTTTTCCTCCTCCTGAACCCGAATCTTTACAGCGCCATCGATGGCATCGAGGGTGACAAGGATCTCTTCCTCCAACATTGAAATCTTCTGCTTCAGTCCCTCGACCTCCTTCAGGGTGGCGGTGTATTCCTGGTTCGTCTTGATCTCAAATAAACGTCCCTGTCGCTTTTTCAGCTCTCTGCCGGCTTCATCCAGATCGCGCTCTTTCTGGCGGCGGAGCTTTTGGAGTGTGTCCACCTCAGCGGTGGTCGCATCCAGGGCTGCCTTGGCCTGAATTAATTGCTGTTCCATCATTCGGATCTGGTCGGGGATGGTGGCGATAGCCCCCTCGAGTACGGAGATCTCGGCGTCGAGCCCCTGTAGTTGGACGAGCTGCTCTAAGTCCTGAAGCACGCGTTCCTCCACTTTATGATCTGCCATCAGCCGTCAGCTTTAAGCTCACCTGTGCTGATCGCTGATAGCTGACGGCTGCTTTTACATGGTGGGCCCACCTGGACTCGAACCAGGGACGACCCGGTTATGAGCCGGGGGCTCTAACCAACTGAGCTATGGGCCCAAACGAGCGATCAGCGATCAGCTATCAGCCTTCAGCAAATACTGTCTTGCCCCTCTCTCGCTGACTCCTGATAGCTACCGCTACTCGCTAATTATGACTCCTCAAATCGACGCGCTCTCACCGAGAGAGCGTGCGCATAGAACTCCTCATGATCTCCCAGGGCCTCAATCGTCTTTTTCACCTTTCTGAGACCCCTCTCCTGGAGGTACGCG
>JACPQW010000047.1 GCA_016190285.1 Candidatus Methylomirabilis oxygeniifera | reverse complement strand
TTAATCAACTCCAACAGCTTCGGGATATCGGCCGGATCGTTCTGAAGATCTCCGTCGAGGGTCACGATCACGTCGCCTGTCGCGTGGTCAAAGCCGGCGGACATGGCGGCGGTCTGACCGAAGTTCCGTCTGAGCGCGACCACCTTCCATCGCACGTCGTCCTTCACGATCGTCTCAAGGATGGCAAGCGTCCGATCGGTGCTGCCATCATCGACGGCGACCACCTCATACGACTGTCCAAGACCGTCTAACGCATCAACGATCTGTTCATGGAGGGGGCGGACGTTGTCTTCCTCGTTACAAAAGGGGATGACGATAGACAGCCACGGCGCCCGCTGAAGATCATGACTCGAAGCGTATGGCGGTAAGGCGTCCCTCATCTAATACCCGAGCTGCTGAGCCGGAGGGAATCCCCGGAAACCATAGCAGCGAAAGATCGACCACGACTGAAGGCGGTACGACGGTCCGACACCCGAGGGGTGAGTTGACCGCTCTGGTTGTACCTCATCAAATGAGCGAAGAACCGCATCGGGCGGGTCTGGTCGATCCGTCACAAAGATGGCGTCCCAACCGTGAACCTCTCCGGTCCCTCCCCATACATCAAACTGATTCATTCGCCGCCCGAGTTGGATGTTGTAAGTATTCGGGTGGGCAGGCGCATAGAACATGACCTCACTGGCAACCTGATACCGATCGCTGAAGACGAATGTCGGTTTGCTTCGACTCATCTCTTGATAGACGGCGCCGACCTGCGTTCCGATCTCCGCCCATCCTCTGAGGCGTGTGGTCAGATCGAGCTTGGCGGGAAGCGGCAGGCCGACCGAGGCAAGCGCATGCGGAAAGTGACCGATGGCGCTGGCGAGGAACCCGGTCGCTAACGCGCTGACGAACAGCGCGCGACTGCGTGTCCATCGCCAGGTAGAGACGCCATGAGCAGATGAGCCCAGCCGCCACTTGGCAACCGCTACGGCCGCGGCGACATAGGCCGGTGCGGCCCAGTTCCCCTGAACCTTTGTCCACAGGCTGGCGATGAGGCACGCGACCAGCAGGGGTACCGCAGCGCAAAAGAGGAAAAGCGCCGCCTGATCACCTGGTCTGGTAAATCCGGCCCTTCCGATCTCCCAGAGCCCGATCATGACTACAAGGAACAGGACGGGGGTGACCACACCCACCTGAGATGCCACAAATTCTCCCAGACTCTTCAGCGGCATCACCGTATCTTTTCCTCCTCCAAGTTGTTCCAGGAGGTGACGAAACGAGACCATGCTGTGCGTGACGTTCCAATAGATGACAGGGGTAAAGAGGAGGAGTCCAACCCCGAGCGCAAGGTAGGGACCCGGCCGTTGCATCCAGAACCGATGAGTTCGGGACAATGTCAGGTAGAGGAACGTCTGCGGTACTATGACGGCCATGGTATATTTACTGAGCAGACCAAGCCCGAGACTGACCCCAGCGAGCAGCCACCAGCCGCTACCGTCCGCCGTCAGCGCGCGGTAGATCAGCAGCAGCGTAAGAGACCAGAAAAAGACCAGCGGTGCGTCGATCGTCATTAAAATCGAACCCGCTTCGGCGAGCGGCATGGCGGCGAGGAGCAGCACCGCTTCCAAGCCTGCCCAACTGGAGCGACAGAGCCGAACTGCCAACAGGAACGTGAGCAAGATAGTTCCAGTTGATAGAAGGACTGCAGGAAGCCGGACGAAGAATTCAGTATCGCCTCCCATCCGTGTGGACACGGCGATGAGGTAGGCCACTACCGGCCCTTTGCTGTAGTAGCTCCAGTCCAGTCGCTTCGACCAGGTCCAGTAGTGCGCTTCATCAGGCGCCAGATTCAATCGGCCTGAGCTGATGAACCAGAGGTGAAAGGCGGTGATACCACACAGGAAGAGGAAAAATAACAGCAACGCCTGCCGTCGGGTCGTCGGATACGCCCAATCCGCGAACGATTCCCCGGCACGATGAGTCTGTGGTAAGGGAAGCTCAGGAAAGGCGCTTTTGGAGCGTGCGATCTTTTTCCTCCACTTCGGAGGCCAGAGCCTCCTTAAATGATTGCAGCTTGCGCTGGAGCGTGTCATCCGACACCGCTAAAATCCGCGCGGCCAGGATACCGGCGTTCTTCGCCCCCGCTTCGCCGATGGCCATAGTCGCAACCGGAACACCTCCCGGCATCTGGACGACGGAAAGAAGCGCGTCCAACCCCTTGAGCGAACTTGAAGCCAGTGGAACGCCGATGACCGGAAGCGTTGTTTGGCCGGCGATAACGCCGGCAAGATGAGCCGCGGCCCCGGCCCCTGCGATGATCACCTTAATCCCTCGCGTCTCAGCCCTCCGGATATAGTCCAGCGTTGCATCAAGGGAACGATGAGCGGAGGAGATCTTGAACTCGAACGGGATCCCAAACCGTTCCAGCATTTTGCCGGTCAGTTCCATCACTGCCAGGTCGGAGTCGCTGCCTATCACGATTCCGACAATGGGGTGCGTTGCCATACGGTCATCGGTGATCACCTGTTGCTCCTTTTTTCTTACTTCTTTTCTTACTTCCGGCATTCCGTTTGTAGGGTACGCGGCCCCGCTGTCAGGAGACTTTGGCGAGAGCGCGAGCACCGATATCGGTCCGGTAGTGCGCGCCCTCCCAATGGATCTTCTTCACCGCCCGGTAGGTGGTCGCGATCGCCCCCTGGATGTCTCGCCCGAGGCCAGTGATACCCAGGACCCGTCCGCCTCCGGTGACGACACGATTGTCCGTCCGGCTTGTCCCGGCGTGGAAGATTACAACGCCGGGTTCGGCGGCCGCTTCCTCGATGCCGGAGATTGGGGTACCCTGGTCGTAGGAACCGGGATAGCCTTTTGAGGCCATGACGACGCAGACGCTCGCGTCCGGCTTCCAGTCGATCGTCTGGTCCCGCAATCGGCCATCTACGACCGCCTCCAGCAGCGGGACCAGGTCGGATTTCATCCGCAGGAGCAGCGGCTGCGCTTCGGGGTCGCCGAGCCTGGCGTTGAACTCGAGCACCTTGATCTCGCCCGCACTGATCACCAGGCCGGCATACAGAACACCTTTGTAGGGTCGCCCTTCGGTCGCCATTCCCGTGATAGCCGGGATCATGACCCGCTCCACGATCTGCTGATGCATCGACTCGGTGATGACCGGCGCGGGAGAGTAGGCGCCCATGCCGCCCGTATTAGGACCCTGATTATCATTGAACGCGCGCTTATGATCCTGGGACGACGCCAGCGGCAAGACGGCGTCTCCGTCAGTCAACGCGTGGAAGGAGACCTCTTCTCCCTCCAGGTACTCCTCAATGACAATCCGCTCACCGGCGTCGCCGAAGAGGCGCTCCTCCATGATCTTTTCGACCGCATCCAAGGCTTCGGTCAACTCGAAGCAGACGATGACACCCTTTCCCGCCGCCAGGCCATCGGCCTTCACGACCAGGGGGGCGCCGATCTCTTTGATATATCGCTTGGCCTCCTCTGATCGGTCGAATGTCTGGAAAAAACCGGTGGGGATATGGTGCTTCTTCATGAAGCTTTTGGCGAAGACCTTGCTCCCCTCAACGAGGGCGGCATCTTTTCGTGGCCCGAAGATGCGCAGTCCGCGGCGCTCGAATTCATCTACGATACCGAGGGTGAGCGGCAGTTCCGGCCCCACAACGGTGAGATCGATTTGTGTCCGCTCGGCAAAGTCGGCCAGGAGACGGATGTCGGAGGCGCTGATCTGGACGCACTCGGCCACATCGCCCATCCCGGCGTTTCCCGGCGCGGCCCAGACCTTCGTAACCTTCGGACTCTGAGCGATCTTCCACGCGAGGGCGTGTTCCCTGCCGCCTGAACCGACCACAAGAATGTGCATGCACCCTCCAAACACCCTACACCCTGAACCCTGTATTTAGTGCCGGAAGTGTCGAATGCCGGTAAAGACCATCGCGATACCGGCCTCGTCGGCCGCCTGAATGGCCTCTGCATCTCGGATGGAACCGCCAGGCTGAATAATCGCAGTCACGCCGGCCTCGGCCGCTGCATCAACCCCGTCTCGAAACGGAAAGAAGGCGTCGGATGCGAGGACCGTTCCCTTCGTGGATGAGACGGCCTTCATAATGGCCAATCGACAGGCGTCGACTCGGCTCATCTGTCCGGCGCCGATTCCTACTGTGGCATGCTCGTGTGATAGGACGATCGCGTTTGACTTCACATGCTTCGCCACCTTCCAAGCAAACCGAAGCGCTCGCATTTCAGCATCGGTGGGCTTGCGGCGGGTCGTGACGCGGAGGATGTCCGGGTAAAGGTCGAGCCGGTCACATTCCTGTACCAACATCCCGTGAGTAATCGGCCGTAATTCCAGGACGGCTCGATCAGCGGGCATCGCGGCCGGCCACGGCTCAATCAGTAAGAGCCGAAGGCCTTTTTTTTCTTTCAGGATAGCGAGCGCCGATTCGTGATATCCAGGTGCAATGACTGCCTCCACAAAGGTGGCAGCGAGTTCGCGCGCGGTCTCGTCGTCTACCGGGCGGTTGAGCCCAAGGACCCCGCCGAAGGCCGAGATCGGATCTGCGGCCAGGGCGCGCTGATACGCGTCACTCAGTCTCTGACCGGTCCCGACGCCACAGGGATTGGTATGTTTTATCACGACAGCAACAGGCTCATCGAACTCTCTGGCCAGGGAGAAGGCTGCGTCAAGGTCCAGGAGGTTATTGAACGAGAGCTCCTTCCCCTGGAGCTGCTTCGCGGCCGCCACAGAAGGTGTACCGTCGAGAACGTCGCCATACACGGCAGCCTGCTGATGCGGGTTCTCGCCGTAACGGAGTGGCTTTAGCTTGACCAAGCGAAGATGAAGAAGATCGGGGAGTACGGAGTGATCTGCCGCATTGTGTTGGCGCTCCAGGTATGCGGCGATCAGCGCGTCATAACGAGCGACGCGCGAGAAGGCCTTCGTTGCTAAATGCAACCGACGGGTTCGCGACAGGCAGCCTTGCCCTTGCCGTAGTTCGGCGCTGACCGTAGTGTAATCGGTCGGGTCAACAACGATCGCGACATCCTCGAAGTTCTTTGCGGCAGCCCGAATAAGGCTGGGCCCGCCGATGTCGATCTGCTCGAGAGCCTCCTCCAGCGTGGCGCCGCCCTTGGAGATGGTGGCCTCGAAGGGGTACAGGTTGACGACCACGAGGTCGATGGATGAAATGTCAAGCTCTCGCAGTTGCCGCTGGTGCTCGGGGTCATGTTGTCTCGCCAAGATGCCGGCGTGAATCCTCGGGTGAAGCGTTTTGACCCGCCCGTCCAACATTTCGGGGAAGCCTGTGATATCGGCTACGTCTATCACCGGAATGTCGGCTTCCCGCAGGGCGCGAGCCGTTCCGCCGGTCGAGATGATCTGGATCGACAGACTCTGTAAAGTCGATGCCAGGTCGACCAGTCCATCCTTATTGGAGACACTGATCAGGGCGCGCCGAATCTGCACTAACCCCTTATCGTCTGTAGACTCGTTCGACATCGTCACGGATTTGTGACTCCCCAGGCGTAGGTTTCATGTTGCTGTAGGGTATCGGTCCCATGGCAGTAAACCCGGCGACCGCGAATCTCCAGCCGCCCTTCGGCGAAGAGCTGGATCGCACGCGAGTAGATCCGGTGTTCGTATGTGAGGATCCGAGCCGAGAGGCTTTCGTCGGTGTCCTCATCCAGCACAGGGACCACAGCCTGAATAATGATGGGACCGGTATCGACTCCTTCGTCCACAAAATGAACCGTGCAGCCGGAGAGCTTCGCGCCGTACCGAAGCGCCTGGCGCTGGGCATGCAGCCCTGGGAAGGCTGGGAGCAGCGCCGGGTGAATATTCATAATTCTGTTTCGATATTCCCCGATAAAGTGGGGACTGAGCACGCGCATAAACCCGGCCAAACAGATCAGCTCAACCTCGTGCTTGCGCAGCAGGTCGATAACCGCCACATCAAAGTCTTCGCTCGTCGCATGCAGGCGCGGATCGACAAATGCCGCGTCAATCCCATGCCTCCCAGCCAGCTCCAGCGCACGGGCATCTGCCGCGTCGCTGATGACGATGGCGACGACCGCATCGATCGTACCAGCCTCACTTGCGTCGATGATCGCCTGCAGGTTGCTCCCTCGACCGGAGGCCAGCACGCCAAGACGGATCTTCTCCCGACCACTCACCGTAAACCCGCCACTCTGTTGCGCCCGTCATCTCTGGTGATCGCACTCGACACTTCAAGATAACAAAAAGACCGGTGAGGGGCAAGCGGATTGCATGACCCAAAGGGTGGGTCTATGCGAAGATGTCCTTGAGCGGAATCGAGAGATCTGGCAGGAGGGGGGTAGAGAGCATGTCATCCGCCTCGTCGCTCAGCTCGGCGACTCGGTGGTAGCCCTGCGCGGTCATCCGGTAGATCTTGATGGTCTCGATTTCCGGGTCGATGATCCAGTATTCCTGGACGCCGAAGCGCTCATAGAGCTTTCGTTTGATGATCTCGTCGGTCCTGCGGGTCGCCTCGGACAGGATCTCGACGGCCAAGTCGGGAGCGCCCTGGATATTCTGGGAGGTAACAAGGGAAGCTCTGGCGGACGACACGAAGAGAAGATCAGGCTGAATGACGTCGGTCTTGGAGAGCACTACATCGGTCGGGGCGGTATAGAGGTGGTCGAGAGGATAACGGTCGAGATGCGCGGCGATCCGGTGCGCGACCTTCAGCAAGATACGTTGATGCGCGGTCGAAGGTGCTGGCGTCATGTAGTGGTCTCCATCGATCAGCTCATGGCGTCTGCCGTCGTCGGGGAACAACAGGTAATCTTCGTAGGTGAACTTGGTCTGTACGGTCACTATGTTGGCCTCCCTTTGGATGAGTGTGACATTACCAGACTCGCGAAGAGGCGTCAAGGTGCACCGTCCCCATAACGTGGGCTGCGCCCTTCTCGCGGTTAGGCGCAGTTAGTCATTATACAACATGATATGATAGCTACAATGGTGTTCATCAAATTAAGACATCATTCCTCATCGAAAGTTTTTACTTGACGTGGGGGTGAGTCGTTATAGGCTCTGCACCTGATCGGACCACAACAGCGCAGAATGAGGGTAGCCACGTTAAAGAACCACTCACAAGGAGGAAGGTGTCATGCGAAGATGGGCAGGGGGGTGTTCGCAGTGACCATCATGTTGTCGGGCAGCTTGATGGGGGTACAGCAGGCGCAGGCGCACGGCGGCGACCCGAGCCTGATTCACGCGTGCGTCCACAGCCTGAGCGGCGTGATCCAGATTATTGCCCCGAGCGGCACGTGTCGTCGGGGCTGGACGCCCACAGACTGGTCGATTACGGGACCTCAGGGCCCAACCGGGGCTACGGGTCCCGCCGGGCCAACCGGGGCAATCGGAGCTACTGGAGCTACTGGGCCAGCCGGTCCCGCTGGTCCTGATGGTCCCCAGGGCATCCCAGGTCCCAACACCACGATCCTGACCGGCGGCACGCTCGACAATGCCGCACTGACTGCTGGCGGAACCATCACCATGTCGCCCGGCAATGGGTTGGGGATTGACACGCCACTCCCCGCGGGTGAACTGACCAACCTGCGCGTGCAGGCCGATCAGCAGCCCGGCGTTGGGGGGAGCTACACGTTTACTGTGCTCGTCAATGGCGCGCCAACGGGCATCACTTGTACAATAAGTGGCGCGGCCGAAGATTCCTGTGAAGATACGATCAATAGCGTGACCATCGTCGCAGGTGATCGGCTCTGGCTGCAGGCGGTGGCCAGTGCCGGCGCAACGACGACAGAGGTGAGCTGGTCGCTCACCCATACCGCGCCCTAACCTAACCAGCGCGGACCATCCCGATCGGTCCCATCTCGCCCCCATGGTTATCTCCGCCATGGGGGCGTTCTTTTGCGTCCCTGCACTAACCTGGAGTAGGGCGCGTCACGCAGCGCCGTTACCTGCATTGCGAAAGCCTGCGATAAGCCGGTCGTCCCTATAGGATTTCCGGAAGGACCGAAAAAAGAACTATTTTTTTCTTGACACGCCGCTGAGCCCAATTATATTAGCTTTCGTTTCATTATTTTCTGTTCTGTGACAGGGTGTGATGGCGCAGCTATGGCGGTTGCGCTGGAACCCACACATCACAATATCAGGAACAATAGGTAGCGAGTATGAGAATTGTGTCTTGGTACAAAAGCGATAAGGTTGTGTACGAATCACCGAAAGAGTCGGTGCGTGATGCCGTGGTTGAAGCGGTCAGGAAGGAATCTCCCCTCATGAATGCCGACCTGAAGAGCGCCTATCTCCGAGACGCCGATCTTGCGGGCGCCATCCTCGGGGGCGCTGACCTGCGGGACGCTGATCTGCAAGGCGCCAATCTCCAGGGCGCCAACCTCAGAGACGCCAACTTGGCTGGCGCTAACCTCAGGGCCGCCAATCTCCGGGACGCCAACGTCGCGGGGACCAACTTCGCAGGCGCCAACCTCGATGAGGCCGACCTCTTTCATGTAAAGTTTTGGGGACGCGGCGGTTCAACAAAAATTAAGAAAGCTCAAGTCGAGTCGTTCTTAAAAGCGTTGGGAATAGTTGTCGAAGAGTAATCTTGCCCAGAAAGTCTCCCCGCGGGTCATTGCGAGGCGAAGCCGAAGCAATCTCAGAGTCGTTCAGGACAACTACGATGAGATTGCCACGCTCCCGTTGGTCGCTCGCAATGACGCGAGCGGGGATTGCATGCCTCACCGCGTAGACTTTCATATCCATTGGCGAACCGAAGGCTCATGGGGTATTGCTTCCAAGACGGCGCGGCTTACACCTTGCTATGAGCTGGTTGCCACTGACAGGTGCCGTCTGGTAAGGGGATCGCCGTAAAATCTCCAAAGAGGTTAGGGGCCTCCCGGGCCATGATCTCGGCCACCTTCCCAAAGACGCTGCGGATTTCCACCTCTGCCCCTGGTGCGGTTCTGGACTCGATCACCCAGCGGAGCGTCCGGGCGTTCGCGGTCCAGATGATGGTCGTGGCAACACCATCAGGGGCAATGCGGCGCATGGCGGAGGTGAGAACCTTCTTCTCGTGAAACGGCCGCCCGTCAATCTTCAAGGCCTCTGCCAGTTGTTGTTGCGCCTTCTCGCCGTTGGTCACCGCCTCCTCGAAGATCGCGCGCGCCTCAGGGTTGTCGCGGATCTCCGGCGGCAGCCACATCGGGATGTCGGTCAGACGCACGAAGCGCAGGCTCTCCTGACTGATGGCGGTTCCGGCTCTGTGCCGTACCAGCTCATGGGTCAAGACTCGGCTGACATGGAAGAATGCGAAGGTCCGGTTGGCGTGCTCGAGGACGCTGCCGTGCTTCACTTGCAGGATATTCTGCAGGTAGGCTTGGCTGCCCTCCCGGACCTTGGTGACATTGGGATTGAGGCCAGGCTCGAAGGAGCGGTAGCAGGCGCGCCCCGCCACCTCGATCAGTTGCTCGGCTGCCGAAGGGGCATCGGTCGTCCACCCGGGAGCGCCTATGGCCTGCAGATAGGCGGTAAACCCTTCAGCGTCTATTGCCGGTCGGGCTAAGAGAAAGACCTGGGGTTCCACTTGCTTCATATCTGCCCCCTTTATGAGAATATGGAAGGCCTCACTGCGTGAACAAGCAGTGTTTAGCTTCAGGCTGATCGCTGATTGCTGACGGCTGAAAGCTGATCGCTTATGAAACTACCCAGGTCTCGCCGGCGTGCAGGAGCTTCTCGAGATTGCCTTTGCCCTGCTGTTGGCTGACGGTTCGGCCTTGTTCGGTCATCAACTCGTCATAAGTCGGCTCGCGGACGGCGCGCAGCACCCCGATCGGTTCCGGAAACTCCGGGCTTGCGAGCCGCGACAACATGAAGTGGTAGCCCTCGTCATGGCGCCTCTCGTCATGAACCAGCAGCCCTGAGGTATTGCCGTCGATTTCGACAATCTCCGGGGACATATCCGGGCGCATCCGGATCCCCTTCTTCCGCTCTTTGCCGAACACCAGCGGCTTGCCGTGTTCCAGGACCAGCAGCCGGTCGCTTCGCACATCCTTATCGGTGACCGATTCCCATGTCCCGTCGTTGAATACGTTGCAGTTCTGATATAGTTCAACGAAGGCCGTACCTTTGTGGTCGGCGGCGCGCCGCAGGACATATTGCAGATGTGGACTGTCGATGTCGATCGACCGCGCGACGAATGTCGCCGCCGATCCGATCGCCACAGAAAGCGGATTAAAGGGACGGTCGAGCGCTCCAAACGGTGTCGACTTGGTCTTCATGCCGTGCTTGCTGGTCGGCGAGGTCTGCCCCTTGGTGAGGCCATATATACGGTTATTGAAGAGCAGGATCTTCAGGTCGACGTTGCGCCGCATCGTGTGAATGAGGTGATTGCCGCCGATCGACAGACCGTCGCCATCTCCGGTGATCACCCATATCATCAGATCGGGGCGCGTAAGCTTGATCCCGGTCGCTATCGCCGGCGCCCGTCCGTGGATCGAGTGAAACCCGTAGGTGTTCATGTAGTATGGGAACCGCGAGGAGCAGCCGATCCCGGAGACGAAGACAATCTTTTCCCGCGGAATACCCAGTTCCGGCATCACCCGCTGAATGCCGGCCAGAATGGCATAGTCGCCGCATCCTGGACACCAGCGGACATCCTGATCCGAGATAAAATCCTTACGTGTCAGTTTGGGGGCCTGTTCGGGATTGCATTGAGTCATGGTTATACCGCCTCTGCGTGCGTGCAGAGCTCAGCTTGTTCACGCGCACCTAAGAGTTCTTCCGCCTTGGTCACGATTTCGGAAATCTTGAACGGCCTGCCCTGGATTTTGTGGAACCCCACCGCGTCGACCAGGAACTGCGCCCGCAGCATCATCAGCAACTGGCCGAGGTTCATTTCCGCCACCAGTACCTGTCGAAAGCTCGCCATTATCTGGCCGACGTTGGCCGGCATCGGGTTCAGGTGGCGCAGGTGGAGCGCCGACACGCGGTAGCCGCGCCGACGGAGACTCTTGACCGCCTGTGTGATTGCCCCGTAGGTTGAGCCCCATCCGACGATGAGCAGATCACCGGAGGGATCGCCGTAGACCGTTGCCTCCGGGATCTCGTGGACGATGCGCGCGATCTTCTCGGCACGTATCCGGACCATCTTTTCGTGGTTGTTTGCCTCGTAGGAGACATTACCGATCACATCCTCCTTCTCAAGGCCGCCGATCCGGTGCTCCATGCCCGGTGTTCCAGGAACGACCCACGGACGCGCCAGCGTCATTGGTTCGCGCAGATACGGGTAGAATCCCTGAGGATCGGTCCTGAACGTGACCGGGATCTTCTGAAGCGATGCGACCTCCGGGAGCCTCCAGGGCTCGGCGCCGTTGGCCAGGTAGCCGTCCGACAGGTAGATCACCGTACACATATGGCGTACGGCGATTCGTGCGGCCTCGATGGCCATCCAGAAACAGTCGCCCGGTGTTGCCGGGGCGATGACAACTACCGGGCATTCCCCGTTCCGCCCGAAGACCGCCTGGAAGAGGTCAGCCTGCTCGGTTTTCGTGGGAAGACCGGTGGACGGTCCGCCGCGCTGTACGTTGACGATAACCAGCGGCAGCTCAGTCATCACCGCCAGGCCGATCGCTTCGCTCTTGAGCGCCATGCCCGGACCGGAGGTAGTGGTCACCCCAAGTGCGCCCGCGTACGCCGCCCCGATCGTGGCGGCGACTGCCGCGATCTCGTCCTCGGCCTGAAACGTAATCACATCGTAGTGCGGATACATCGCCAGGGTGTGGAGGATATCGGAGGCCGGCGTGATCGGGTAGCTTCCGCAAAAGAGCGGTAGTGACGCAAGTTGCGCCGCGGTGATGAAGCCGATTGCGGTGGCTTCGTTGCCGGTGATATGGCGATAGGTGCCAGGCGCGATGACAGCGGGCGGTACGACGTAGCGAGTCGGAAACAGTTCGGCGGTCTCGCCGTAATAGTAGCCGGCTCGAAACGCCGTAATATTGGCCTCGGCCAGTTTGGGGTTCTTCTGGAACTTGGCCCGGATGCTCTTCTCCTCACGTTCCATCGGATGGTTGTACAGCCAGAACATGAGGCCGAGTGCGTAAAAGTTTTTGCAGCGTCCGACCTCTTTGGCCGTCAGCCCCATCCCTTCCAGCGCGAGCGCGACCTGCTTGGTGATGTCGATCGCGAACACCTGGTAACTGGAAAGGCTGCCGTTTTCAAGCGGGTTTGAGGTATATCCCGCCTTCTCAATGTTCGGTTGAGTGAAACTCCCGACATTGGCGATGATGATGCCGCCGCGCGGCAGGTCCGGCAGGTTGATACGCAGCGCGGCCGGGTTCATCACCACCAGGACGTCGGGCTGATCGCCCGGCGTAAACACCTCCTGGCTTGAGAAGTGAACCTGGTAGGCCGATACACCCGCCAGCGTTCCTGCCGGCGCCCGAATCTCAGCCGGGTAATCCGGGAATGTTGCCAGGTCACTGCCTTCCAGTGCAATGCTCTTGGTAAATTCCGTGCCGGTAAGCTGCATCCCGTCGCCTGAATCGCCGGCAAATCGGACAACGACCGTTTCCAGCTCGCTCATCGGCCGTTGCCGCCCTCCAGGCGCAGACTGCGTGCTCTCGATGTCGCTCATCTAGGCCCTTTCATGTTGGATGGGGTTCAATCGTTTACTAACCGCCGTGGAGCCCTCGTGCCGCGAGGCCGGGCTCAGGCGGTACATTGAGTACTGCGGCGGGGAACAGCGAGACGATGAATCTGACGACGTCACGCATGGACACGACGCCCACCGGTCGACCCTGTCGGTCGAGTACCGGAATATGGCGGTAGCCGCCAATGTGCATCTTGTTGAGGGCGTAGGCGATGCCATCATCTATCCCTACGGTTTCAGGATCCGGAGTCATAATCTCCCCCACAGGACCATCCAGGTCGAGCTGTCCGACCAGCTTTTTCAGGATGTCCCGCTCCGTGAGGATCCCGACAAGCCGATTGTCCTCCGTCACCAGTACGCAGCCGACGCGAGCGTCGTTCATCGCCGTAGTTGCGTCCCGCACAACGGTTTCCGGCCGGACGCAAATCGGATCTCGAAATTCCAGCCCTCGGATTGGCTCTGTCAGGATTGTACAGCATATCTTCTCAACGTCCTCTTCGGCCTCAACGTCTTCGTACGCATCCTCAAATTCGCTTGCCGCGATACCCATGATACTCAGCCTCCCGATTGTGACACCGGAGTGCTCAAAAACGCCGGCTCTTCCCTCTTTCCACCACGCCTTCTTGTCATCTTAACGATAGCCTTGGAGTGACGCGAAGTCAAGGTGAAAGCGAATGCGGAGAGGGCGCGCGAGACGTGCAGAATCGGCTGCTTTGCAGTTGACAGTGTCTGGAGGCTCTACTATAGTTTAGCTAGGCAATAGCATTCAGTAGTCCGCACTCAGAGCAGGTGTTCAGGCTGAAGACCGAAGGCTGAAGAATCGGCAAATCCCCAGTCTATCTACCTTCAGCCTTTGACGCCAGGTGCTGACAGCTTCTCTTGGCGTTTTCGTACGCTGTGGCTTGGCCTCATGGGATATTCCTTGGTTGAACTGATCATTGATGGTAGGCCGGTACAGGTTCCCGCCGGGACGTCGATTCTCGAGGCGGCGCTGCAGACCGGCGGCGACATCCCGTATTTTTGCTATCATCCGAAGCTGCGCGTAGTGGGCAGTTGTCGGATGTGCCAAGTGGAGGTGCAGGGAAGCCCAAAACTGGTGATCTCGTGCGCGACCCCCGTTGCGGATGGGATGGAGGTGCTGACGGCCTCTGAACGGGTGAAGAAGGCCAGGAATGCGGTGCTCGAGTTTCTGTTGCTGAATCACCCGCTTGATTGTCCGGTGTGCGACAAGGGGGGAGAGTGCCCACTTCAGAACTATACGCTCACATTCGGCCCCGGTGAAAGCCGCTTTATCGAACCGAAGATCCACCGGATCAAGCACCAGCCGATCGGGCCATTCATCGTCTTCGATGCGGAGCGGTGCATCCTGTGTACGCGCTGTGTCCGGTTTTGCCAGGATGTGACGGGTACGTCGGAGCTGGGCGTGTTCGGCCGAGGCGACCGATCCGAGATCGGCCTCTTCCCCGGACGAAGCCTGGATAACAGATATTCGGGGAACGTGATTGATCTCTGTCCTGTGGGGGCGCTGACGAGCCGGGACTATCGTTTTCAGGCAAGGCCGTGGGACCTGATTAAACAGGTTCCGTCGATATGTGGGCTCTGCAGCGCCGGGTGCAACATCACGGTGGATGTTCGATATAAGGAGCGAGGCGCGCAGATGCTCCGTATCCGTCCTAGAGTGAACAATGCGGTCAACGGCCACTGGATGTGTGACGAGGGTCGTTTCGAATTTCATTTCGCTGAAGACGCGGGACGGATTGGAACGCCATTGATAGAGCAACAGAGTGAGTTACTGCCGGTAAGCTGGGACGCCGCGATCGATCGTATCGCCGGTGACATCGTTCGGATCATCCGGGAGAAGGGAGCGGAGGCCATCGGTGTGATCGCATCGGCACGGCTGACCAATGAGGAAGCATTCCTCGTTCGACAACTGTTTGGAGAACAGCTCGGCATTCCACACATTGATTACCGGGTGAAGCGATCTCAGGAGCCCGGCGGTGATGCCCCGGAAGATGACCTGCTTCGGCGGACCGATAAGTACCCCAACTCAGTCGGGATGCGCATGCTGGGACTGCTCCCCAAGACCCATGGGATGGGGACCAGAGAGATGCTGAGTGCCGCAACTGAAGGTAGGCTGGCCGCCTTACTCGTCTTCGAGGAGGACCTGGTGGCTGCCCTATCGGGAGAGTTCGCCGTTGCAGAGGCGCTGAAGAAGTTAGGTCTGCTGGTCGTTCACGATTTGTTCTTGACAGCGACGGCAAAACTGGCGCATGTTGTTCTCCCAGGATTGAGCAGTTACGAAAAGGAAGGGACATTCACAAATTGTGCGGGACGGGTTCAGCGCCTCCACCCGGCGTTGGAGCCATTCGGTCGCACGATTCCGCTTGTTGAGTTCCTTCAGCGTCTCGCATACCGAATGGAACTTCCCCTGACGGAAGGGAATACGGAAGCGGTGTGGAATGAGCTCGCCCGCTCGGTTCCGGTATGCGCAGGCGTGACGTACGAGAGCATTGGTGAGTTAGGAACGCCGTTGGCGGATACGCCGGCAGCAAGATAGGCTAGAGCAGCGCATGCAGGAAACATTGGTGCGTCGTCATTGCGAGCGACCACCGGGAGCGTGGCAATCTCACCGTTCTTGCCCGCCCGAGAGGCGCAGGCCAAAGATTGTGAGATTGCTTCGTCACTTCGCTCCTCGCAATGACTCCTGTGGTGGGACGTTCGGGACAACGACGCATGATGTGTTGTGTCTGCATGAGCTATAGATATAGATATTGATGAAACGGTTGATGAACAAAGGAGATAACTGATGGGATTGTTCGATAACAGGCAAGTCGACCCGAATGTTATCACGACGACGGTTGAGTGGCTCTTTAACTGGGCCCGCAAGTCGTCCCCTTGGCCCATGACCTTCGGCTTGGCCTGCTGCGCAATTGAGATGATGGCTGCCGGCGCTTCCCGCTTCGACCTCGACCGCCTGGGGGCTGGCGTCTTCCGCCCGTCGCCGCGCCAGTCCGACGTCATGATTGTGGCCGGGACCGTCACCGAGAAGATGGCGCCCCGCATCAAGACCCTCTACGAGCAGATGCCCGATCCCAAGTGGGTGATTGCCATGGGCGCATGCGCCATCTCCGGCGGTCCCTTCTACTACGACGCCTACCACGTCGTCAAAGGGGTGGACCTGCTGGTTCCGGTCGATGTCTATGTGCCGGGCTGTCCGCCTACTCCTGAGGCGCTCATCTTCGGCATCCTGACCCTGCAGGACCAGATTATGCGCGGCGAGCGCGCGAAACCAGGCGGTCGGCCTACTCTGCCCACGCCCCTGGTGGCGGCCTGAGGGAGGATGCCATGGGACGCTACTTCTCAGATCTGTTCGGCGGCAGCGCAAGTATTCTTCGTTCCATGAAGGTCACGCTCCGCTACCTCTTTACCCGCGCTATCACTGTCCAGTATCCCGATGAGCAGCGGCCGCAGCCGCTGCGCGCACTGAACCGCCATGTGCTCACGATCGACGAGACGACCAACCAGCTCAAGTGTACCGCCTGCGAGGCCTGCGCCAGGATCTGCCCCACCCGCTGTATCGAGCTTACCGGTACCGGTAAGGGTAAGAACCGCCACCCGTCCGCCTTTACCATCGACCACAATCTTTGCATGTACTGCAACCTCTGTGTCGAGGTGTGCCCCTTCGACGCGATCACGATGTGGACGAGGATCGGCGAACTCAGCTCCGATGTGCGCAGCGGCCTGGTCTTTGATCTGAAGGCCTTGACGGCGGAGCGCTTCTACCCCTCTCCGACGACCCCTGAAAGACCGCCGGCCCCGGCCCCGGCGCCTGAGCCAGAGAAGGTAGAGGCAGCGGCTGCGGCGCCCCCTTCTTAACATGGGCAGCCCAGCGGAAGACGTCATCATTCTTGGTTCAGGCCCGGCGGGCCTGACGGCGGCTTTGTACACCGCCAGAGCCAATCTGCGTCCCCTTGTCATCGAAGGGAACGAGACCGGTGGGCAGTTGGTCCTGACCACGATGGTGGAGAACTACCCGGGATTCCCGGAGGGGCTCATGGGGCCGGAGCTGATCTCCGGGATGCGACAGCAGGCGGAGCGGTTTGGCGCGAGGTTTTTGAAGGGAGATGCCACAGTCGCAGATCTGAGCAGGCACCCGTTCAGCCTCATGGTGGACAATGAAGTACATCGGACCAGGACGCTGATCATCGCGACCGGCGCGTCGGCGAATCTGCTCGGGCTTGAATCCGAACGCAAACTGCTGGGACATGGGGTCTCGACCTGCGCGACGTGCGACGGTTTCTTTTTCAGAGATCAGCAGGTGGCTGTTGTAGGGGGGGGCGACTCGGCTGTTGAGGAGGCGCTCTTCCTCACGAAGTTCGCGACGAAGGTGACACTGATTCATCGGCGGGACAAGCTTCGGGCGTCGAAGATCATGCAAGAACGGACCTTCGCGAATCCGAAAATCGAGCTCTTGTGGAACCGGACGGTTGTAGAAATTCTTGATGCGTCGCAAGGTAAGGTGACCGGGGTCACAACCCGGATTGATGGTTCGTCCTCACTGGAGACACTCGCTTGCGATGGGGTGTTCGTTGCGATCGGGCATTCCCCCAATACGAAGCTGTTCTCGGGACAGTTGGAGATGGACGAGCGAGGCTATATTGTCACGAATCACGGGACGATGACCAGCGTTCCCGGTGTCTTTGCTGCCGGCGATGTGCAGGACCATGTCTATAAGCAGGCCGTCACGGCAGCCGGATCGGGGTGTATGGCTGCCCTGGATGCCGAGCGCTATCTGGAGAACTTGGGGTAATGAAACGTTCGGGGTGAGAGGTATCAAATCCTCCCACTCACAAAATCCCCCCTCGCCCCCCCCTTTTCAAAAGGGGGGTTGGGGGGATTTGGTAAGGTGAGAGTAAGATCATGGCAATGAAACCGATGAAAGCGCTCCTCGACCTGGAGGCGGGGATGCGAATCGTCATGGACGCGGCCCAGCCGATAGAGCGGACCGAGCAGGCGACGCTGCTCGAGGCGGTGGGGCGGGTTCTGGCTGAAGAGGTCTGCGCGTCTATGGATGTGCCGCCCTTTACGCGGGCGGCCATGGACGGGTATGCCGTTAAGGCAGAAGATACGTTCGGCGCCGGGAACTTTTCACCCAAGATCCTGGAGCTGATTGAGGTCATTCACGCGGGGGAGTCCGCCCGCCTCAGCGTCCGGTCGGGGAGCTGCATCCAGGTGGCAACGGGCGCCCCGATGCCAGAGGGCGCCGATGCCGTCGTGATGGTGGAAGATACGGAGCTCGACGGCGCCACGGTGAAGGTCTACAAGCCTGTCTATCCGCAACAACACGCGTCACCGATGGGCGAGGACATCAAGGCGGGAAGTCTGGTTCTGCAGTGTGGGATGCGGCTGGACCCGAGTAAGATCGGCGTACTGGCGGCCCTTGGGTTTCAAAAGGTTGCGGTCTATCAGAAGCCCTTGGTCGCGGTGATTCCTTCCGGCAATGAAATCCTCTTACCCGGAGAACTGCTCAGTCCCGGGAAGATCTACGACATCAACTCCTATACCCTGTCTGCGCTCATCAGCGAGAACGGCGGTCTTCCGCATATCTTTCCAATCATGAAGGATACATTGGAGTCGGCGATCTCGACGATCCGAGAGGCCCTCTCGTACGACCTCATCGTCCTATCCGGAGGCAGCTCTGTCGGTGAGCGGGACATGATGGTCGAGGCGGTGCAGCGGATGGGGGAGGTGAAGTTTCATGGCATCGCCGTCAAGCCCGGGAAACCTACCTTATGTGGCATTGTGGATGGCCATCTGTTGCTCGGGATGCCGGGCTATCCCACGTCATGCCTGACCAACGGGTATGGGATCCTGGCGCCCGCGCTCCGGAAGATGGCAAGGCTGGGCCGAGGCATGCTCGCCTCGTTGAAAGCCCCGATGGCCCGTCGATACACGTCGACGATCGGGCGGCATCAATACCTGCCTGTTCGCGTCGATGGCGGGGAGGTTGTCCCGGTCTTCAAAGAGTCAGGCGCCATCACCTCGATGGCCGACGCCGAGGGGTATATCGAGATTCCTGCCAATGTGGACCTCCTCGAAAAGGGAGAAGTTGTGGAGGTCCTCCTGTTTTGACCACCCATCCGGTTATCCTCGGCGCTATTTCCGGGCAGCGCTGTCTGGAGGCGATACCTTCATGGATCTGACGCTGATCAAACAACTGGCCATTCCCTCGTCTTCGAAGATCGTCCTGTTGGTAGCTGATGGGCTGGGGGGTCTGCCGAGAGAGGCGGATGGTCGAAGTGAACTGGAGGTAGCCAGCCTTCCCAATCTCGACACGCTCGCTGCTCGTTCCCTCTGTGGTCTCATCGATATGGTGGGTCCCGGGATTATCCCTGGAAGTGGACCGGGGCATCTTGCCCTCTTCGGCTACGATCCGTTTACGTATCAGATCGGACGAGGGGTCCTTGAGGCCTGCGGCATTGACCTGGACCTTCGTCCGGGCGATGTGGCAAGTCGAGGTAACTTTTGTACGCTGGATGAAGAGGGAAGGATTACAGACCGACGCGCCGGCCGAATTGCAACTGAGACCTGCGAACGCCTGTGCCGTCAGCTCGATCAGATCCGGATTGAAGGGGTGGAGGTCGTTGTCAGACCTGTCAAGGAGCATCGGTTCGTCGTCGTATTTCGGGGGGAGGGGCTCTCTGATGCCCTCGCTGATTCCGATCCCCAGGCTACGGGCGAGCGGCCTCTTGCTGTCAAGGGTGTCGGCCCGGGAGCCGAACGGACGGCAGAGCTGGTCAATCAGTTTGTGGATCAGGCCCGTACAGTCCTGAAGGAGGAGAAGCCGGCCAATATGATCTTACTCAGGGGCTTTGCCGTGCCGCCGAAGCTTCCTGCATTGCCCGAACTGCTGCGGCTTCGGGCGGCAGCGATCACCTGTTATCCGATGTACCGTGGCCTCGCCAAGCTTGTCGGGATGGACGCATTACCCTTTTGCGCCGACTTGGACGACGAACTCAAAACCTTGTCGGCTAACTACGACCAATACGATTTCTTCTACGTGCATTTCAAGGGAACCGACCGGGCCGGCGAGGACGGCGACTTTGACGCGAAGGTTGCGGCACTGGAGGAGCTGGATCGGCGAATTCCTGATTTTCTTGCGCTGCACCCAGATGTCTTTATCGTAACCGGCGACCATTCGACGCCGGCTGTTCTCAAAGGCCATAGCTGGCATCCGGTTCCCTTGCTGCTCTCGTCGCGATGGTCTCGTGCTACCGGGGCCGGCAGATTTACGGAACGGGAATGCGCTCAGGGACCCCTGGCGACGATGCGCGCGGTCGAACTGATACCCCTTGCAATGGCCAACGCTCTGAGATTCAAGAAGTTTGGGGCATAAGGGGGACTGTTGTCAAAAGTCGGCCTCTACTGGCGCCTCCTCCGGGGCGTCGTCGGAAACTCGCGCTACTACTACTTCGTGCTCCGAAGGAGCGCCTACGACAAGACCACCAGACGGCTCGCGAAAAACGATCTTCCTGAAAACGGGACCTTCTATCCCGTCAAGCTTGACCTGCATGTCATCTACGGCTGCAACCTCCGCTGTAAGATGTGTGGCCAGTGGGGCGACACGGGGACCTACTTCAATTACGATACCGCCAAGCTCAAGCGCGAACTCGATCTCCAAGTCATCGAGGGGGTTGTCAAGGAACTCGTGCCGCACGGCCTCAGATACGTTGATTTGGAGGGGGGCGAGACGTTTCTCTATCCACAGATCATCGAACTCCTCCGGATGCTTAAGCGCCACCATCTCTTCGTGAAGCCTGTCACCAACGGTACGCTCTTGAAAAAGTATGCGGGTGAGGTCGTCGATACGGGGATCGATGCAATCCACGTGTCGGTCGACGGCGATAAGGAGGCGCACAACTTCGTACGCCAAGCGGAGTGGGCCTACGATAAGATGCTGGAGGGGCTGGAGGCAATCATTGTGGAGCGCGAGCGCCGTAACCGCCATACGCCGCTTGTGCATGTGAGCTTCACCATGACGCGCCACAACAGGTCCGTGTCGGTACTGAAGCTCTGCGAGGAGCTGGCTGGGAAAGGGCTGCTGGACGTCCTCACCATCAAGTCGAACCCGATTTGGATGCCTGCGGTCAAGGGCGAAGCCTATAATAAGATCGCCGCAAAGTACTTCGGTACCAACGGCCTCACGAGCTGGACGGGGTTCGTCGAAGACTATGGCGATTTCGAGGAGGAGGCGAAGGAGA
>JACPQW010000045.1 GCA_016190285.1 Candidatus Methylomirabilis oxygeniifera | reverse complement strand
GGTTGACACGATGCAACTGCTCAGGGGTGAGGCGGGCTTCCCTCAGGACCGGCATCAGCTTCAGGTCGGTCTTAAATCCGAGCCGCGTACATAGTGGGGCGACCAACTCCTCCAAGGTGCCGACAACCGGGTTCTCGCTCTTAAAGTGATTCAGGATGACGATATGCCCTTTCTTTTTGCACACTCGCTTAATCTCCCGGAGAACCTGAACCGGTTCCGGAACGGCGCTGATGACGTACGTGGCCAGCACATGGTCGAAGTGTTCGTCCGGGAACTCCAGTTTCGACGCGTCCATCTCTTTAATGGTCACGTTTTTCATCCCATATTCTCGTACCTTCTCCCTGGCCTTGCTCAGCATCTCCGAGGAGAGATCAATTCCAACAAGGTGGCAATCCTGTGGGTAGAGTGGAAGGTTTAATCCTGTACCAATCCCCACCTCGAGGACAACGTCGTTTGGTTTGATCCCAAGAAGCGGTATCGCCGCGACCCGTCCCGGATGAAAGATCTTGTCGAACAGAAGGTCGTACATGGGGGACAAGATGGCATAGGCACGCGTGATCTGCTTATAATCTAAGGCGACCATTTACTCCTCCAATGCACTTCTTTTCGTTCAATTGCTCACCAGGACGGCAGTGCATTATACTCTACCTGGATTGCCGCGAAAACAGATTTTCGTCGAAGTCGACCGGCAGCCGGACTGCCCGTCCCTGGATGTCCCGGTATAATAGATAGCCGTGCTGCCGACCGAAGTCATAGAGCCGCTTTGTCAGAAGGACATCCTGTTTGCAGTATTCGACGACCCGCTCGATCTCTCCTGCCTTGAACCAGGCCAGACTCTGCAGTCCATCGGCCGACTTCCGTTCCCCAAGGGTCTCTTGGGCCAGGTGGTCCAGTTTCAGTCGAAACCCTAACCGTCGGTGGATACACTCGAGGATGTCCAGGGCAGGTAGGGCGTTCCAGTCGAGGTCGGCATAGGCCCGCAGTACATCAAAGTCGAACCGTCGGACGTTAAACCCGATGATCAGGCGCGCGTGGACCAAGTCGCTGATGAGGGCATCAACCTGCCGCTCGGTGTAGACCCTGAACTCAGCGCGATCAAGGTCGTAAACGACGCCGACGGCGAGACCCATCCGATGCCGGTATTCCCAGCCGCCGACATCCTCGGCGCTCCGCTGCGTCTCAAGGTCAAAGACGATCGCATGGGACATCGCAGCAACGGTCTCCGGCCCCTCTGTCTCGCGCGGGGCTGATAGTGCTGAAGACGACGGACGGGAGGGCTGCTTGGCATCGGTCCACGGCGTCTCCCCGAGCAGGCCCTGAAGGGTGAGGTGCGCGCCCCGCTTATCAAGCGGCTTGTTGCCAGAGCCGCATTTCGGTGAGTGGACGCACGAGGGGCATCCGGATTCGCACGGGCACTCTTCCAGGAGTTGTCGTGTCTTGAGGAACAGCTCCGGCAGAACCTGGAAGCCGCGCTCGGTCAGTCCGATCCCGCCGGGGTAGCCGTCATAGATGAAAATAGCGGCGCGAGCGACCTGCGGGTGGATCGGGTATGAGATCCCGCCGATGTCCGAACGGTCACAGAGGGCGTAAAGCGGGAAGAGGCCGATCATGGCATGTTCCACAGCATGAATGCTCCCCATAAAGTGCGATCCTGCCTCCTCAACGGTCGCCTTCAACCCTTCAGGCACCTCAAACCAGAGGCCGACGGTCTCAAAGGTCTGAGGCGGTAATTCCAACTGGTACGATCCGATCTTGTCCTGGCCGAAGACCCGCCTGCGCTCGTAGCCAAGCACCCGCTCGGTAACTTTCAGTCGGCCCAGGTGGAAGGGGACGCCCTGGTGGTTCCTGGATTCCAGGATTTCGAGGATCTCCGTGTCCTTTTCGGCAAGTGGCGCGGTGTAGTAATCAACAGTGACCGGCTTGGCGTGGACTTTGTGCTGAATCAGGTCCAGACTCATGCTCTCGTACTGCTGCCCTTGGTGCAGATAGATGGCCCCAGGATGACACTCGTGTATGGCTCGTATCCCGTCAATGGTGCCGATGGCCCGTCCGGTCTGGTCAAGGATCGCACAGGCCTCTCCCAGGGAGCGGATATTGATTCGACGCTGGGGGTGACGCTCGCGGGCGTACCACTCAGTTCCATCCGCTGATAAGAGCAACCTGCCCTGATCGTGGAGGGATCGGATGAGGTCTTTTTCAGCGGCATAGAACGGGTCGTCGGTTCGCAACGGCACTTCCGAGGTTGCCGCCACGAGATGCGCCGCCAGGATCTGGTTATTGCCGGGATCGACGATGGCCGCTTCGTAGGGACGGCTGAAGAAATCGTCAGGATGGCGGAAAAAGTACTGATCAAGGGCATCGGGAAGCGCGACCAAGATGATCAGAGCCTCCCGGCGGCCACGACCGACCCGACCGCCCCGTTGCCAGGTGCTGGTGATGCTGCCGGGATAACCGACGAGGAGGCAGGCATCCAACCCGCCCACGTCAATTCCAAGCTCCAGGGCTGAAGTGGTGACGACTCCTGCCAGTTGTTCGCTGAAGAGTCCTCGCTCGATGGCCCGACGTTCGTCGGCCGTAAAACCCGCTCGATAGGCGGCAAGCCTGCCCCCCAGCGTCTGATCGGCTTGTCGCGCCCACATGGCGATCAACTCAGCGATCTTCCGAGCCTTGGTGAAGGCGATAGTCTTCAACCCTTTCCGAAGGCAGCGGAGCAGCAGGTCGGTCGCCTCAGTATAGGGGCTGGCGACCGGATTGATCAGAAGGAAACGCTTGCCCTGCTGTGGGGCCCCATCCGCCTCGATCAGGTGAAATGGGAGGCCCGTGAGTTGCTCCGACAGGCCGAGCGGATTGCTGATTGTCGCCGAACAGGCGATGAACTGCGGCTGCGCTCCGTAGGCGGCTGCCACCCGACGCAGTCGTCGCAGAACGTGAGCGATGTGCGAGCCAAAGACGCCACGATAGGTGTGCAGTTCATCGAGAACCAC
The DNA here is from genome assembly GCA_016190285.1 of Candidatus Methylomirabilis oxygeniifera. Taxonomy (GTDB): domain Bacteria; phylum Methylomirabilota; class Methylomirabilia; order Methylomirabilales; family Methylomirabilaceae; genus Methylomirabilis; species Methylomirabilis oxyfera_D. Next base: position 11,825 of record JACPQW010000045.1, on the reverse strand, counting down.
ATAGCGGAGGTTGCGCCAGAACTCGTGCCACTGGGCGTGGTGGGGCAGCAGCGACATGTGGAGCATATCCGGGTTGCTCAGCAGCAGTTGTGGTGGATTGTCCCGGAGCTTCGCTCGCCGGGATGCAGGCGTGTCCCCGTCCAGTATGGCGGCGCGGATATCCTGCCCCCAGGGAAGCAGGGTCTGCAGCATCTTCAGTTGATCCTGCTCCAGCGCCTTGATCGGAAATAAGAGCAGGGCTCGGGCCGAACGATCGGCCAGCAGGTGTTCGAGAATCGGCAGGAGATAGGTCAGGCTCTTGCCGGATGCGGTGGAGGTGACGACCAGGGGATGCTTGCCGGCGCGGGCCGCTGCGATGGCAGCACACTGGTGGGTATAGAGCTGCTCGACTCCGATCTTCCGTAGGGTGTCGCGGAGCGGTTCAGGCAGAGGATCGGACAGATCCGCATAACTTGGCGATTTTGAAGGGATCTGTCTAAGGTGGACGGGGTGTCCGCGAGTCGTGTACGCTCGACGCAACTCGTCGACGAACTGATCAACCTCGTGGGTAGATGGAGGCGAGACGGATCGCCCAGCCTGATGTGCCATCGCAGGTCGCATCATGCTCAGGCGCTTTGAACCACAACCCTCATACCATCTACTGTTTTTCGAAGCCACATATGCGTCATTCCTTTAGCACGGTGCGTGAAAGCCTGTCAAGGCGAAAACCCATTTGGGTGCTGTCCTCATTTCGATTCAAACGCCTCCTGGGGGTCATTGCGCCCGCTGGATGCCCTGTCACGCGCGTCATTGCGAGGGAGCCTGCCTAGCCTGCCTGCGGCAGACAGGCGGCAGACAGGCGGCGCGACCGTGGTAATCCGACACGCCGTGTCGTTGCGAGCACCCGAAGGGTGCGTGGCAATCTCATCTTTGTGTGGTGATTCGGCAAGGATGAGATTGCCTCGGCTTCGCCTCGCAATGACGCAGGCGGGGGTTAAATGCCTCTCGCCGAGGACTTTCATGCGCATGGGCGAGCCAGCGGCTCATGGGGTATTGCTTCGTTACATTCGCAATGACACATTCCAATCTCTCTTCCTGGGAACCCATTTGGACTTGACAAGGATGATGTTGATACCATGATACCCGTTCAGCCTCAAAAAGGGCTTACTGCTCGCTAGAACGGGATCGATCCAGGAAAGGGATTGCATCGAAGATAGGTCATGAAGATTCATGAATTTCAGGCGAAGGCGATCCTTGCGTCCTACGGGGTGCCAGTCCCCCGGGGGGAGGTTGTCACGACGTCCGCCGAGGCCAAGCGTGCTTCCGAGCACCTCGGCCGGATCTATGGTCAGGATGCAAGGTTCACCGTGATCTTTGCATCACGCCATTATGCCGCGAAGGCTTGGCCCAGCCAGGAAAAGAGTTACGCCTTGGCGCGTCATCTCAGCGGTGACAAGGGTCGCATTCTTCCAGTCCGATTCGACGATACAGAAATTCCTGGCTTGCCTGGCACGATCGGTTATTTGGACCTGCGTGTTCTCTGGCCTGATCAGCTAGCGGAGTTGATTCGACAGAAGATCGATCTTGGCAATATCGACGCCTAGCCCGCGCGGTACTCTGCGGCGCTGGGTCTCCCGACCCTGATTGAGGAGCGCACCAACCACCGAATCCGACGAACCGCCGTCTACGTGTTCCGTATGTCCGGTCGTGTGGGAGGAGAGGGGTCACGAGGCCCCTCCCTATCCCGATTGGCCTTGACAACGACTGAATGATGTATAATACTAATGTATACATTGGAGGTGTACCATGGTGAGAACGCAGATATACCTCACAGAAGAAGAACGAGACGGGCTGGATGCCATCGCAAAATCTACAGGCAAGAAGCAGTCCGAGCTTATTCGCGAAGCCGTGGATCAGTTCCTCGACCTGAGGAAAGGGAATCGCCGAGCGACCGTTCTGACTGAAGCTGCTGGCATGTGGAGAGACCGTAGCGACTTGCCCGACTTCGGCGCAGCCCGGCGTTCTTGGGACAGGGGCTGATGACGTTATGAGGAAGCCCGTTCTGGTCGATACCGATGTAATGGTTGACTTCCTCCGGGGCAATCCGAAAGCAGTAGCGCTGGTCCAAACGCATTCCGCGTGGCTCATCTTGTCTAGCATCGTTGCTGCGGAGCTTTACGCGGGCGTCAGAGGCGATGAAGAGATGAGCAAGTTGGATAGCCTCATTTCCCTCTTCCGCGTCGTTCCAGTGTCCATCGAGCTCGCAAGAGCAGGCGGTCTCCACAGGAAGCACTATTCGAAGTCCCATGGTGTCGGTTTGGCCGACGCCATCATTGCCGCTACAGCCGAAGCCGAGAACGCCGATCTGAAGACCCTCAACACCAAACACTACCCCATGATCAAGGGTCTGAAGCCGGCCTACACGAAGACATCGGAAGGCCAACCAAGCATTCCAGGCGACACTTGACAGCTTCATTGCCTTACCTTCTCGGGTCCCGCTTCCAATGCTTCCCGTCGATCTTGGGCGGCCGTTGGTGCGGTTTCTTTTTGCCACCGACCCCCCTGGGCTTCCTCGGTAGGCTGTAAACGCCGGTGGTGTGCCGGTAGAGGGGGATCGATCCAGGAAAGGGATTGCACCGAAGATAGGTCATGAAGATTCACGAGTTTCAAGCGAAGGCGATCCTTACATCCTACGGGGTGCCAGTTCCAAAGGGAGAGGTGGTTACAACGCCCCTTGAGGCCAGGGATGCTTCCGAGCGGCTTGGCGGCGCTGTGGTGCTGAAGGCCCAGATTCACGCGGGCGGCCGAGGCAAAGGTGGCGGGATCCTGTCGGCATCGTCACCGCAGGAGGCAGAGGGGTTGGCGGAGCGGCTCATCGGTTCCCGCTTGGTCACCCATCAGACCGGCCCTGAAGGCAGGGTGGTCAAAAGAATCCTTGTGGAGGAACAAGTTGCCGTTAGTCGGGAGCTGTACGCCGGGATTGTCCTGGATCGCAGGGCGGCACGGCCCGTGATGATGGCCGGCGCGATCGGTGGGATGGAGATCGAAGAAGTGGCAGCGAAGGATCCGGAGAGTATCACTAGAGTCGCCGTAGATCCGGCCGTTCAACTTCAGTCCTTTCATATTCGCCGCCTGGTGTTGGGGCTCGCGCTGCCGCGGCCGGTCCAGAGTACTGCCGCCGGTCTATTTGCGGCCTTGTATCGAGTGTTCCAGGAGAAAGATTGCTCTTTGGTCGAGATCAATCCGCTGGTGATCACGACCGATGGTCGCTTGTTGGCCCTGGATGCGAAACTGAATGTCGATGACAACGCCCTTTTTCGTCACGCCGATCTGAAGGCGCTCCGTGATCCCGACGAGGAGTTGCCTCTGGAGATAGAGGCATCCAAGTTCGGACTGAACTACATCAAGCTCGACGGTACCGTAGGATGTATGGTCAACGGAGCCGGCTTGGCTATGGCGACTATGGATCTTGTCAAATTTGTCGGCGGTGAGCCGGCCAACTTTCTGGATGTCGGCGGTGGTGCCAGCGCTGAACAGATCGAACATGCATTTCGTATCCTGATCTCGGACCGATCCGTATGCGTGGTCCTTATCAACATCTTCGGGGGGATCCTCAGGTGTGAGCGGCTGGCGGAGGGCGTGATTCGCGCGGTTCGCTCCCTCGGGGTGACATTGCCGATTGTGGTTCGAATGGAGGGGACCAATGTGGACCAGGGTACGCGTATGCTTGCTGAATCCGGTCTGAATTTCATTACCGCAGAAGGGATGCAGGACGCCGCGGAGAAAGCGGTGCGAGCCGCCAGGAGAAATAAAGCTGATAGCTGTTAGCTGATAGCCGTCGGCCTGGGTTATGAGCATACTGGTAGATAAAAACACTCGCGTGGTGGTCCAGGGGATCACCGGCAAGGAAGGCTCGTTCCACGCCCTGGCGTGTCGCGAGTATGGGACCCGCGTGGTCGCAGGCGTGACCCCAGGCAAGGGGGGCGTATCCCACGAAGGGATTCCAGTCTTTGACACGGTACGTGAGGCTGTAGAGAAGGAGGATGCGAATACCGCTCTGATCTTTGTCCCTGCCGCCTTCGCCGCTGACGCAATTCTCGAGGCGATCGATGCGGCGGTTCCGCTGGTCGTCTGTATCACGGAGGGGATTCCGATCTTGGATATGGTGCGCGTGGCCCGTATACTTCACGGGTCTGAAACGCGCCTGGTTGGGCCGAACTGTCCGGGGATCATCTCTCCGGACCAAGCCAAGGTGGGGATCATGCCGGGACACATCCACAAACCCGGGAGGGTCGGTGTGATCTCAAGGAGCGGGACGCTGACCTACGAGGCGGTCAATCAGCTTACACGCCTGGGTCTTGGCCAATCTACTTGTATCGGGATCGGTGGAGATCCGATCATCGGCACCACGTTTGTCGATTGCCTGGCGCTCTTTGAAAACGATGGGGCGACCGAGGCTATTCTGATGATCGGCGAGATCGGAGGTACGGCCGAAGAGGAGGCGGCAGCCTTCGTTGAGCGGCGCGTCACCAAACCGGTCATCGCCTACATCGCCGGGCTTGCAGCCCCTCCCGAGCGACGTATGGGCCATGCGGGGGCGATCATCTCGGGCGGAAGAGGAACAGCAACAGAGAAGATCTCTGCCCTGCGGCGCGCGGATATCGCTGTCGTGCACAACCCGGCAGAAATCGGAGCCGCTGTACAAGAAGCTCTTAGCTGACAGCTAACAGCCAACAGCTTTTCATCACGGAGTGAAAATATGGAACAAACCTTGGTTATTGTGAAGCCGGATGCTGTGGCGAGGGGGCTGGTCGGCGCGATCGTTCGATGCTTTGAGTCGGAGGGATTGGTGGTGTGCGCGCTCAAGATGGTGTGGCTGGCGCAAAAAGAGGCGGAGGGGTTCTACCAGGTGCATCGACACCAGCCGTTCTTTGAGAGCCTCACACGTTTTATGAGCTCCGGACCATGTGTACCGATGATTCTGGAAGGGGAGGGCGCGATAGGGCGTGTTCGGACGCTCATGGGCGCCACCGATCCCCACAAGGCTGCCGAGGGGACAGTCCGACGGAGCTTTGCCACCAGCATCGAGAGGAACGTCGTGCATGGCTCAGACTCGGCGGCATCAGCCGCTGTTGAAATCCCTTATTTTTTTAATCGATTAGAGATCGTTCCTGCGGCCGGAAGAGACAACTCACCGTCGATATAAGCTGGAGGCGAGGGCTGTCCCGTCTGGAAATTCCTTGACTTGAGAGTCCTCGCCTTGTAAAATACCTTCGAATTTGATGGAGCATCGATAATGGTGGTGGAGCGAGCACAGATTCCTCCAGAAGGGTTAGATTTAGAGGTACGTGAAGAACCTTGCTGGGATGGGGTCAAAGGATTATGGCTGTCACTTGCTCCGGTCCAAGCCTCCCTTCATCTGGAGCGAGAGGTCAACGGCATTCTCGCGAGCGGAACGTTCTCAACAACGGCAGTCGTGCCGTGCAGCCGATGCTCAGAGTCGGTTGCTGTTCCCGTCTCCGATTCGTTTACGATTCTGTATACGGAAGCCAGAGAAGCCTTTCGCGACGAGGAGGTTGAACTCAGCGCTGCCGAGATGGACGTCGATACCATGCAAGACGATCGCCTGGATGTGACCAGGCTGTTGCGCGAAAATGTCCTGCTGAATTTGCCGCTGCAGCCCCTTTGTCGAGTCGACTGCCGTGGTCTGTGTCCTCATTGCGGGGTCAACCTGAACGAGAGCTCGTGCGGGTGCCAGGTGCAGGAAGGCGATCCAAGGCTGGCTCCCCTTCAACATTTACTCTAGCCCACGTGAAGTCCAGGAGGATGAACGATGCCCCTTCCAAAACGTCGTCACAGTAATACGCGGTCGCGAACACGACGCTCTCATCACGCCCTCACCGCACCTTCTCTCTCAGAGTGCCCCAATTGCCATGAGCGGAAGCTGCCTCATCGCGCGTGCCCCGCCTGTGGCTATTATCGTGGTCGGGAGGTTGTGAAGCGGGAGGAGGTCTAGCCTCCCGCTCCCGATAGGCGCACAGGTATGGGAACCCGTATAGCCCTTGACGCAATGGGTGGCGACTGTGGTCCCACGGTTACCGTCGAGGGCGCCGTAGTCGCCGCCCGTGAACTCAACCTGTCTGTCGTGCTGGTCGGGAACGAAGAGGAAATCAGCCAGGCACTGAAACAGCACGCCACGAAGGGCCTGAGCATTGCAATCCGACACGCCCCAGAGACGGTTGGGATGCAGGAATCGCCTTCTGCCGCCTTGCGAAAAAAGAAACAGTCGTCCATCCGTGTCGGCCTGGAGCTCGTCAAGAATGGGGAGGCCGATGCCTTTATCAGCGCCGGGAATACGGGGGCAGTGATGGCCACCGCGCTGATTACCTTGGGTCCGCTTCCGGGCGTTGAGCGTCCCGCCATCGCCCTCATCATTCCAACACTGAAAGGTCAGTCGATCCTGTTGGATGTTGGTGCCAATGCCGATTGCAAAGCGCGGCATCTCCTCCAGTTTGCTATTATGGGGGATGTCTATGCGCGGCAAATCATGGGGAAGCCAGCGCCTACCGTTGGCCTGCTGAGCATCGGGGAGGAGGAGAGCAAGGGGAACGAGCTGACTCGAGAGGCCTTCAAGGGGCTTGAAGAGGAGCAGTCCCTTAACTTCATCGGAAACATCGAGGGCCGCGAGGTCCTCACGGGAACGGCCGATATCATTGTATGCGATGGCTTCACCGGTAACATCGCCTTGAAGATCATTGAAGGTGCCGCGGAGTTTTTTACGCGCCTGCTCAAGGAGGAACTGGGGAAAGGGTTGGCGGGGATGACCGGCGCCTTGTTGGCCAGAGGCGCATTTAAGCGCTTCAAGAAGCTGGTTGACTACACGGAGTACGGCGGCGCGCCACTACTGGGGGTCCGAGGGATCTGTATCATCTGCCACGGCCGCTCGACCGCCAAGGCCATCAAGAATGCGATCCGAGTCGCCGGAGAATGCGTCGAAAACAGGGTGATCGAGCATATCACGGAAGGGATTGCCGTTAGTTAGCGACAGGACATATGTGATGTACGGCAGCAGAATCGCTGGCACAGGGGCCTCAGTTCCTGATCGAGTGCTGACCAATGCTGAACTGGCGCAGATGGTCAGCACAAGCGATGAGTGGATTGTCACCCGAACGGGGATCTCGGAGCGGCGGATCGCCTCCGATGACCAGGCCACGTCCGATCTCGCTGAGGGGGCGGCTCGACAGGCCCTTGAGGCCGCCGGCGTTGACCCTCATGACCTGGATCTGATCCTCGTGAACACGGTGACCCCCGATATGTTTTTTCCCTCTACCGCGTGCGTGTTGCAGGAGCGACTTGGCGCGTCACGTGCGGCGGCCTTCGATCTGTTGGCTGCGTGCGCAGGCTTTGTGTACGGTCTCTCTGTCGCCGACGCCTATCTGCGGGCCGGCGTCATGCGAAACATCCTGGTGATAGGAGCGGATACCCTCTCCAAGGTCGTAGACTGGAGCGATCGGGGCACCTGTGTACTCTTTGGTGACGGTGCGGGGGCGGTGGTGGTTCAGCGGACAACTGCCGATCCGGCTATCCTCTCTACGCACCTCTATTCAGACGGATCAAAGGGGAGACAACTGATCATTCCGGGGGGCGGCTCTCGTCAGCCTACCAGCCAAAAGGTCGTCGATGAGAAGCTGGTGACGATTCGGATGCCCAACGGAAATGACGTGTTCAAGACGGCGGTCCGGTCAATGGAAGAGGCCGCCATAGCTGCGCTCAAGGCCAATGGGGTCGAGGTCTCCGACGTTGACCTCTTTATTTCTCACCAGGCCAACGCCCGAATTATCTATGCAGTGGCCGAGCGACTGGATCTGCCGCGGGAGCGGATCTATATGAATATTGACCGCTATGGCAATACCTCCGCGGCCTCAATCCCTATCGCCATGGACGAAGCCGTTCGGACGGGACGACTGAAGCGTGGTGATCTGTTGTTGCTGACGGCCTTCGGGGGCGGATTCACCTGGGGATCGGCGCTCATCCGATGGTGAGTATGCGCGCTGCCGGACGATGACCGCGATCGCGCTCGTTTTTCCCGGTCAAGGTTCTCAACGGGTTGGTATGGGACAAGATTTTTGGTCGCAGGTCCCTGAAACCCGTATTCTTTTCGAAAAGGCAAGTGAGGCGGCGGGGATCGACCTTGGCCATCTCTGCTTCAAAGGACCAGAGGAGCAGCTTACCCTCACCGCAAACGCGCAGCCGGCTATTATGACGGTGAGTATGGCCGCTGTCGCCGCGTTACAGCGCGAGGGGATCAAACCCGACTATGTGGCGGGCCATTCGCTTGGGGAGTATTCAGCGCTGGTAGCGTCCGGGAGCTTCGCATTCGAAGACGCCATTCGCGTTGTAAGGAAGAGGGGCGAGTTCATGCAGGAAGCAGTGGCCCCTGGGGCCGGTGCGATGGCGGCTATCTTAGGTCTTGATAGGCAGAGCGTCTATGCGGTATGCGAGGAGGCCGCTCAATACGGGATTGTCGAGGTCGCCAATCTTAACAGCCCCGGTCAGGTGGTCATCGCCGGAAAGACCGAGGCGGTAGATCGGGCCATCGAGCTGGCCAAACAACGCGGCGTCAAGCGAGCCGTACGCCTCCAGGTGAGTGCGCCATTTCACTGCTCCTTGATGGAGCCGGCGGCTCAGCGGCTGGCCGGTGTACTCCAGGCGACACCGATTGCCGATCCAACGGTTCCGTTGGTCAACAATGCCGACGCCGAGCTTCTGACGACCAGGGAAGCGGTCGCCGACAGTCTCGTTCGCCAAGTCACAAGGCCGGTGCGGTGGGAGGATGTGGTGCGCAGACTGGTGAAAGAAGGCGTCACCCTCTTTCTGGAGCTTGGCCCTGGAAAAGTACTCACCGGGCTGATCAAGCGGATCGCGCCCGAGGCGACTGCGCTCTACGCGGAGGATCTGAGTTCGCTGCGGTTGGCGGTAGATCAGTTGGAGGCGGTTCGCTGATGGTGACGACGCCAGCGACAGGACTTGAGGGGAAGGTAGCAGTCGTCACCGGCGGCTCGCGAGGGATTGGGCGGGCCATCGCTCTGGGGCTCTCGGCGCGGGGCGCGAAGGTGGCTATCTGTGCAAGAAATCCGGAGGCGGCCCAAAAGGTGGTTGCGGAGATGGAAGCGGCTGGAGCCGAGGGTATGGCGGTAGCCGCAGACATTTCGCGAGAGGCTGAGGCGGAGGGACTGATTCAGGCCGGCATCAAACGTTTTGGCCGTCTGGACATTCTGATCAATAACGCCGGCATCACGAAGGATGGACTCCTGATCCGGATGAAGGAAGAGGACTGGGACATGGTCCTGGATGTCAACTTGAAAGGGGCGTTCTTCACTACCCGAGCGGCGCTTCGCCCGATGCTGAGGGCACAGAGCGGTCGAATCGTGAATATCAGCTCGGTCGCAGGGACGATGGGAATTCCTGGACAGGCCAACTACTCTGCATCGAAGGCGGGGCTGATCGGTTTCACGAAGGCTGTCGCCAAGGAGGTGGCCTCCAGGTCGATTACGGTGAATGCGGTGGCCCCAGGCTTTATCGAGACTGAGATGACCGCAGTCCTGTCAGAGGATCGTAAGAAGAGCTATCTTGGCCAAATCCCCATGGGTCGATTTGGGGCTGCGGAGGAGGTGGCCGCTCTGGTCTCCTTCCTCGTTTCAGAAGCGGCGAGCTATATTACAGGTCAGGTGATTACAATCGATGGCGGGTTGCGAACCTAATCCATGATACGGCACCGACCTGCCTGGCGGCAGACAGAGGCCGTAGAGAGGGGGACGATGACAGACGTAATGGAGATCGAGGAGAGAGTCAAAAAGATCATTGTGGATCAGTTGGGTGTGAATGCGGCAGAGGTGACGCCGGAGGCCTCCTTCGTCGAAGATTTGGGCGCCGACTCGCTTGATACGGTGGAGCTGGTGATGGCTCTCGAAGAGGAGTTCGGCATTGAGATTCCCGACGAGGAGGCTGAGAAGATTGTCACCGTCAAAGACGCGATCGCGCATATTAAGGCGCATCCTGCGTAACAACAGATCGAGCCCGTGATTATAGATTGACATGTGAGCCGTGGGAACATAACGACATGAGACGAGTAGTGGTGACAGGCTTGGGCGTAGTGGCGCCAAACGGCATCGGCGTCGATACCTTCTGGAAGAGCCTGATGAACGGGGTTTCAGGCATCGACCGCATCGCCCGATTCGACGCCAGCCGGCACGATACGAAGATCGCCGCAGAGGTGAAGGGATTCGACCCGCTTCTCTACATGGAGAAGAAAGAGGTCAAGAAGATGGACCGGTTCATCCACTACGCCATGGCCGGTGCCATCATGGCGGTAGATGATGCTCAGCTTGTCGTGAAGGATATTGAGCGCAGTCGCATCGGTGTCCTCATCGGGACCGGCATGGGCGGGATCCCCTGCCTGGAAGAAACGCACAAAGTATTGTTGGAAAAAGGGCCCGGTCGGATCAGTCCCTTCTTCATTCCTTCGATCATTACCAATCTGGCCTCCGGCCATATCGCGATTCGCTTCGGACTCCGTGGACCGAATTCATGCGTCTCGACCGCGTGTGCGACCGGCAATCATGCGATCGGCGATTCCTTCGAGCTGATCAGACGAGGGCTGGCTGATGCGATGTTTGCCGGTGGCACCGAGGCTGTCATCTCGCCGCTGACGATCGGCGGGTTCGGCGCCATGAAGGCCCTGTCGACCAGGAATGACGCGCCTCAGCGCGCCAGCCGCCCGTTCGACAAGGGACGCGATGGCTTCGTGATGGGCGAAGGCGCCGGCGTCTTGATTCTCGAGGAGTTGGAGCATGCGCTGCGTCGCGGCGCCCGGATATATGCCGAGTTGAACGGCTACGGGATGTCGGCTGACGCCTATCATATGACGGCGCCGGAGCCGGAAGGGGCCGGCGCAATCGCCTCGATGGGCCTCGCGCTGGAGGACGCCGGGCTTCAGCCGGAAGAGGTGGATTACATCAATGCGCACGGAACCTCGACGCCAGCGGGCGATGCGGCTGAGACCAAGGCAATCAAGAAGGTGTTTGGAGATCACGCTTATCGCCTGGCGGTGAGCTCTATCAAATCGATGACCGGACACCTTCTGGGAGCCGCTGGAGGTGTCGAAGCGGTGGCCACAGCGCTGACGCTGCACCATGGTGTGATTCCGCCGACCATCAACTATGATGAGCCGGACCCTCAGTGCGATCTTGATTACGTTCCAAACAACGCGCGCCGGGCTGAGGTACGGGTCGCCTTCAGCAACTCGTTCGGATTTGGCGGCACCAACGCCACCCTGGTCTTCAAGCGGTATGAGTAAAGCCGGCAGCCATCAGCGGTCAGGCGTCAAGCTTCGGCCTTCAGTCTGTAGCCGATGGCTGAATGCTGAAGGCTGATAGCTGATCTGAGGAAGACCGTTCTACCAGATCTGAGCATTTCGCTGATCGATCTCTTCAAATAACCATCCCAACCTCAGCCCCCTTCCCCTCGCCCCCTGCACTGCGCCATATCCGCCAAGATGTGTATTGACGGCGGGCACCCCATCGGGTTATGCCACGCGTGTTGTGCTGGAGTCGTTCCGATGAAGGAGCCCTTAGTTTACTTCCCCTCGCCCCCCTTAAGGGGAGAAAATGAAAGTAAAGGGGGCTTTCGGAACAATACCCCATGCGCCGCCGGCGCACCCATGGGCATGAAAGTCTACGCGGTGAGGTATTCGATCCCCGCCCGCGTCATTGCGAGCGACCAACGGGAGCGTGGCAATCTCATCGTTGTACTCAGGAGCCACGTACCCCAACTACTGTGAGATTGCT
>JACPQW010000044.1 GCA_016190285.1 Candidatus Methylomirabilis oxygeniifera | reverse complement strand
CGCGGTGAGGTATTCGATCCCCGCCCGCGTCATTGCGAGCGACCAACGGGAGCGTGGCAATCTCATCGTTGTACTCAGGAGCCACGTACCCCAACTACTGTGAGATTGCTTCGGTCGCTGCCGCTTCCTCGCAATGACCGTTGATGGAGATTTTCTAACCAATGACGTCGAATACTGCGAGGTGTGACGCCAGGGGTAAGAGGAGGAACAACCGTGAGAAACAGGATGGGGTGGGTCTTGGCGCTGGTCGTGGGGCTCAGCAGTTTTGCATGTCTGTTTGCAGTGCCGGTACAGGCGGCGACCTTTACGGTGAAGAGTACCACGGACGTTACGGAGACACCATTGCAGGTACAGTGGTGTGAACAAGATCTTCAGTACTGGCGGCAGCAACGAGATGCGGTTGATTACCAGATCGCCGATATTGACGGCCGGCTGAAAGACCCTGAGCTGACGGAAGCTGATAGGAAGGCGTTAGAGGACCAGAAACAGAAATTAATGCAGGATAGGAATAACATCGATTGGTGGATCAAGTGGATCTTTGAGCGACTCATACATGGCGCCTGTGATGTCTAAAATCACCGGCAACGATCATGAGGGGGGCAAAGGGGGCTAAGGATAACGTGAGTCCAACTTTATCCTAGCGGAGCAGGGGAGTTGTCTTTGGCGAGAGCGGCGAGCTTGTCCAGGACACCGTTGACAAAGGCGCCGGAGTCCTTTCCGCCAAACGCCTTCGCCAACTCAATCGCTTCGTCGATGGCAACCTTCCAGGGCGTCTTCCCGTAAAAGAGCAGTTCAAACGCGGCTAAGCGGAGGACGCAGAGATCTACGAGGGCCAGCCGCGAGAGGATCCAGTGCTCGACGTGCGAGGCGAGTACCTCATCGATTGGCTTCTGATGTTGCAGTGTTCCCTGAACCAGCTCGTCAGTCAACGATCGGATCTCCGGGCCGGCCGGATGATCGGCCCAGAAGGCGGCCGACTGCGCCTCAAAAGCCTCCAGCGGGTAGAATTCAAGCTGATATAGGAGTGAGAGCGCAAGCTCCCTGGCACGGTGACGTTTACCCATTTTCCTTATCGTGCGGACAATGCGCTCTCTTGCGCACTATTTAAGTTGGGCGAAGAGGCTGGCCATTTCAATGGCTGACAGCGCCGCATCGAACCCTTTATTGCCGCCCTTCGTTCCCGCCCGTTCGATCGCCTCATCAAGCGTGTTCGCCGTGATGACGCCAAAGATAATGGGCACGCCGGTATCGAGACCGGCCGTTGCGATTCCCTTCGCGGCCTCCCCGGCGACGTAATCGAAGTGAGCGGTGGCGCCCCGGATGACGGCGCCCAGCGCGATGACGGCGTCGTAGCGGTTTGATGCTGCCAGGCGCTTTGCCGCGTAGGGTAGCTCGAAGGCTCCAGGCACCTTCACCAAGTGCAGATCGCCGTCCTCCACGCCGTGGCGAAGCAGGCAGTCGAGGGCCCCTTCCAGCAGCCGTTTGGCGATCAATTCGTTCACACGACTTATCACAATGGCGAATCGACACCCTTTGGCTTGGTATGTCCCTTCAGTTGTTTTCAACCCTTACCTCCGTGTTAATACAGCAGCGATCAGCCTTCAGCTCTCAGCAATCGGCCGTTAAGGATCAACATACAGCAAGAACGCAGGTAAAAGCTGAAGGCTGATAGCTGACCACTGATTGTGCCTACACCGTTTCGAGCAGGTGACCCAGCTTTTCGTATTTGGTTCGCAGATAGGTACGATTTTCCGTATTCGGGTGAATCTCGATGGGAATCCGCTGCACCACATGGAGACCGTACGCCTCGAGCCCGACGATCTTCCGTGGGTTGTTGGTCAGTAGCCGGATATTGCACAATCCAAGATCGGACAAGATCTGGGCGCCGATACCATACTCTCTCAGATCGGGCTTGAACCCGAGCCTCGCATTCGCTTCCACCGTATCAAGGCCGCTATCCTGTAGCTCGTAGGCGCGCATCTTATTCGCCAGGCCGATACCTCTGCCTTCCTGTCGGATATACAGAAAGACGCCCTTCCCCTCCTTGGCAATCAGTTGAAGCGACTTATCCATCTGGGGTCCGCAGTCGCACCGAAGAGAGCCGAAGACGTCGCCGGTGAGGCACTCCGAGTGGACCCGCACGAGCGTCTCATCGACGGCGTTAATCTCGCCCATGACTAGCGCCATATGGTGTTTGTTCTCGATGTGACTGTGATATAGGATCGCAATGAATCGGCCGTATGGGGTCGGCAGCGTCGTCGTGGCAACGCGGCTGACAAAGCGCTCTCGCTTCAGTCGAAACTCGATCAGACTTTTGACGGTGATCAACTTCAAGCCGTGCTTCTGAGCGAATCGATACAGCTCCGGGGTTCTGGCCATGGTCCCGTCGTCCTGCATGACCTCACAGATCACACCGGCAGGGTAGAGGCCGGCCAGACGGGCGAGGTCAATCGCGGCTTCAGAATGCCCTGCCCTGGTCAGGACGCCCCCATCGCGCCCGCGCAGCGGAAAGGTATGTCCCGGGCTGGTGAGATCGTCGGCTGTCGCCTTGGGGTCGATGATAGTTTGAATGGTGATCGCCCGGTCGTAGGCCGAGATTCCGGTTGTGACCTTCTGTCTGGCATCGACGGAAATGCAGAAGGCGGTCTCGTGAGGGGAGGTATTGTCCGTCACCATCGGCGGGATGCGGAGTTCATCCAATCGTTCGCCCATGACGGGCATGCAGATCAACCCTCGCCCTTGCGTGGCCATGAAGTTGATGGCCTCCGGCGTCACCTTTTCGGCGGCCATGGTCAGGTCGCCTTCGTTTTCCCGGTCATCATCATCCACGACGACCACCATCTTACCGTCGCGCAGATCCCGGATCGCCTCTTCGATGGTGTGAAACTGGATCGTGTCTTCCATAGCTATTCCCCCAAAACCAGTTCAGCTAAACCCCAGCTCCTGGAGCCGTGTTTCGGTAAGAGCCGTCTTGTGCGTCAGAGACCCAAGTCCCTGGAGATAGCGGACGACGTACTTACCAAGGAGGTCAGTCTCCAGATTGACACGCTGCTCGACCTGCTTACTCCCAAGTGTCGTGTGATGGTAGGTGTGCGGAATGATGGCGATTCCGAAGGAGCGGTCACTCAGGCTGCCCACTGTCAGGCTGATTCCGTCTACCGCGACGGATCCCTTTTCCACAAGCAGAGGCCGCAGCGCCTCAGGATACGCAATGAAGAACCACCACATCCCCTTGGTCTCCCGAATCTCTCGGATGGTTCCGACCCCGTCGATGTGACCGCTCACGAAGTGGCCTCCGAGTCGATCCGTTGGCCGGCAGGGCCGTTCCAGGTTCACCGGATTGCCGACCTGCCGTTCTCCCAGAGTCGTGCGCGCCATGGTCTCCTCGGACAGATCGGCCTCGAACAGTGTGGGCGCTGTCCTGGTGACCGTCAAACAGGTTCCATCGACTGCGATACTGTCCCCTATGGCGAGGGAAGAGGTCGCCTGCTGTCCTTTGACGGCAAGCTTCACGATACCACCTTCGCGACGTACCCGCTGGACGTGACCTATCTCTTCGATCAGTCCGGTAAACATCCGCGTAGCCTCTTTATGGAAGG
>JACPQW010000042.1 GCA_016190285.1 Candidatus Methylomirabilis oxygeniifera | reverse complement strand
TACGGGAACGGCCCTGACCGCGATTTTCCATCAGCCGGTGTTGCGGGATCATGCGGACGTGCTTGAGCGCGTCACCGCAGCCTATGCGGCGACCGGCCGTACGGTGCTGTCGCCCCTTGGCTTCAACAACACCTTTGCGATCCTCATCCGGGCGGCAGACGCGCAGCGCCTCAACCTTACAACGATCAGCGATGCGGCGCCGCATACACCGGGCTGGAAGGCTGCCTTCGGATACGAATTCCTGGAACGCGAGGACGGCTATAAAGGACTGGTGCGGACCTATGGGCTGCGATTCGCCGAGACGCCGCATGTGATGGATCTCACGCTGAGCTATCGGGCGCTTGCCGGTGGCTCCGTCGATCTGATCGCCGGAGAGGCGACCAGTGGGCTGATCAAGGGGCTCGATCTCACTATGCTCGAGGATGACCGCCGCTATTTCCCGCCCTACCATGCCATCCCCGTCGTGCGAACAGAGACACTGACAGCGCATCCGGAGCTTCGGACGGCGATCGAGCGACTGGCCGGACGGATCTCAGAGGCGGCGATGCGCCAGATGAACTATGATGTGGATGTCAGCCACCGCGATGTCGCGGTCGTCGCGCGGGAGTTCCTTGATACGGTTCTTCAAGCGCCTTAGATGTCCGGTTGACAAGGTAAGGTTGCCGCCGTCACTGGTCCGTCCGTTCCCCTTGACGCCCCCACGTTCGGGAATTACCATTCTGTGACTTCGTTGGAGTCTCTTTCGGTAACGGAGGTCAGATTGGCGATTCTCAGAGCAGTGCAGGCCGATATTACAACACTGGCTGTCGATGCGATAGTGAACGCCGCAAATTCGTCGTTGCTGGGCGGGGGTGGAGTAGATGGCGCGATCCACCGAGCCGCCGGGCCTGGATTGCTGACCGAGTGTCGTTCGCTGGGTGGGTGTCATCCGGGTGATGCCAAGATCACGAAGGGCTATCGGCTGCCTGCGAAGTATGTCATCCATACCGTTGGCCCGATATGGCGAGGGGGCTCTCACGGCGAGCAGGAGGTTCTCGCTTCCTGCTATATCAGATCGTTACGGCTGGCCGCCGATGCCGGGCTGACCAGCATAGCCTTTCCGTGTATCAGTACCGGTGTCTATGGATACCCGAAGGAATTGGCTGCGCGGGTTGCTGTAGAAACGATTCGCGATTGTGTTGCGAGAGAACAGGTGGTAAAAGAGGTGATCTTTGTCTGCTTCTCTGCCGCTGACCTCGCCACGTACACCGCATTGCTTGCTGCTGACCCTTGAGGCGCGGTGTGCAAACAGTACCTGACCGCGCAGGAGCAGGCCGAGGCGCTTTTTGTGGAATGGGCGGCGTCATGACGGGATGGGCAACGTGATGGTCACAAGAGAGATCGGACTATTGCGAAGGCTGGGTCGAGTCGGCCCTGTACTTGCGGCCACCCTGTCGCTGCTGGGTACAAGGACGGATGCTGCGGGGACAGTACGTGAGGGACTGTGGCATCATCCTGACAGGCCGAAGCCGGCAACAGCCGCTCCCCGTTCTTCTTGGCCTGTTATTGCAGCTTCCTCGAAGCACACAGGAGGGAGTGCGGACGCTCCTTCTGGACATACGCAGTCCAACGAGGCGCAAGAGGTCTCTTTGTCCGGATGGGTTACTGTGATATGGAACGACAGTGCTCACTATATTCTCTCAGATGATCAAGGTCGGTGGACTGAGTTACTCCTGGATGAGGAGATGGCTCAATCGCTCGGAGGGCCGCTGGCGTTGAACCATAAACGAGCAAAAATTGTGGGAGAGAGGGCGGCCTCGCCCTCAGGGTCAGTCAGAGTGTTATCGATCGTTCTCGAATAACGGAAAAGAGACGATGAAGATACAGGGTCGGCCGACAGCGAGATGGACGATCTCCGGTATCACGTCTTTGATCCTGACGTGGGCGGTGACACTTCATCCGGCTATGGCACAACAGGCATCGTTGTCCGGGTGGTTGCAGGTGGCATGGGGGGACCCGAGTCCTGATTCGAGCTCAGATGCTGTGCAGGCGTTTGCCATCATCGATGACCAGGGTCAATGGACCCCAATAGTATTGGACGAGACGCTTACGAGGTCTTTCGGTGGTCTGCCGGCGTTACACGGCAAGCGGGTAAAGGTCATCGGGGAAATGATGTATGCAACTCATCATGGGAGTCACGCGCGGCCGTTTGCGGGCATCCAGGCGCATTCTGTCGAGCTGGAGATACTCGAGGAAGCTGGAGCCGCCACAGCCGAAACACCTTCCTCAGCGGTGACAGGTTCTCAGCCATGGGCGACCATACTGTGTCGTTTCGGCGATTCGACCAGTGTGACCCCCCATGATATCGGCTTCTTTAATACGCTGATGGGTCCCTCATATTTGGATGACTACTGGAGGGAATTGTCCTACGAACACGTCAATCTCACCGGGAGCGCGGTGTTCGGATGGTACAATTTACCCCACCCAAGATCGTATTATGTGAACGACACCGGGGCGGATCTGAACAGGTTAAAGGATGATTGCACCGCCGTTGCCGATGCCGATGTGTTGTTCCCCAATTTTGCCGGCATCAATTTAGTATTCAACGATACCCTTGATTGCTGTTCCTGGGGTGCGTGGGGCTTGCGGTTGAATCGCGATGGGAAGTCCAAGTCTTACGGGATGACGTGGATTGCGTCGTGGGGGGACACCCAGAGTCTGATGGCTCATGAGATGGGACACGGCTTCGGGCTGCCTCATTCGTCCGGCCCATATCGCGTCGCGTACGACTCTTCATGGGATGTCATGAGCCGGAGGATCGGGACCTGCGCATCCTCTGATGCCGTCTACGGCTGTGTTGCGCCGCATACCATCGCGTATCATAAGAACATGCTCGGGTGGATACCGTCCTCGCGCACGTATGTGCATAGGGCGGGAAGCAGTCACACGATCACCTTAGAGCGGATTGCGCAACCTGTATCAGACAGCTATCTTATGGCGCAGATCCCGATAGGCGAATCAAGCACCAGATTCTACACCGTAGAGGCCAGATATTTTGCGGGTCATGATGATAATGTTCCCGGCGAAGCGGTCGTCATCCATGATGTCGATACCACACGGGGTCGTTCGGCCCAGGTTGTTGATCCGGACGGTAACGGAGATCCGAATGACAGCGCCGCGATGTGGACTCCCGGCGAGACCTTTACTGATTCAGCGAATCAGATCAGCGTGACTGTTGATGCCACAACGGCGACCGGCTTCCAGGTTACTATCACCAGCTTTACCTCTACCCCGTACGTCCTGACCGTTACCATGGCGGGGGCCGGCAGCGGCATCGTGACCGGCGACGGTATTGCCTGTCCTGGGGATTGTACTGAGGTCTATAATGTCGGTGCCGGAGTGACTCTCAATGCTACGGCGAATCCCGGCTTTCTCTTTGTCGGCTGGAGCGGAGACCCCGACTGCGCCGATGGGATACTGACAATAGATGCCGACAAGAGCTGTACTGCGACCTTTGCATCCGCCAGCGGTTCGGATCTGATCGGGACCTGGAACTCGGTGAGTCAAAGCTGTCGCCGGGATCGGTGTACGCTCCGAAGCGATGTGCAGGTCGTCAACCAGGGGAATGCGACCGCTCCCGCCTCCCGCCTGCGGGTCCTCCTCTCCGACGATGCCGTCCTGGATCCAAGTGATACGGTGCTGGGGGATTTGCACATCAAGAAGCTCCGGCCCGGGCGAGCCACAATACGCAAGGTCAAAGTGCGGCTGCCCAAGGGGATCACCGCGTCAGGCAAGCATCTGTTCGCCGTCGTCGATGCGCTCGACAGTATCGCAGAGCTTGATGAGACGAATAATGTGTCGATGACCGGACCAATTCCCTAGACGATGCCAGGCGCGACGACTTGACACCCCTCCGGCGTTCGTGTTAGCGTGCGCCTGTCAAGAGCTGGAAGATCCTCGTGAGTCCTCTCTTCGCGTGGTCCTCATACATAATCTTTTCGCAATGTTGGCCGATAGCGCCGCTCGTTGCGCTTACGTGCCAACGAGGTCGATGTGCAGAAAAAGATGCGGATCGAGGGAAATAGATGATGAAACGGCTTGAAGGGATTCAGTCGCAGCAAGAGGGCCATGCGATCACCGTGGAAGACGGTCGATTGATCGTCCCGGACGATCCGATCATCCCCTTCATCGAGGGCGACGGGACCGGACGAGATATCTGGCGCGCCTCGGTCCGCGTGTTCGATGCGGCGGTGAAACGCGCCTATGGCGGCCAGCGCCGTATTGTCTGGTCGGAGGTCTACGCGGGTGAGAAGGCGTTCAATACCTCTAAGACCTGGTTGCCGGAAGAGACTGTTCAGGCCTTCCGCACATATGTGGTCGGGATCAAGGGACCGCTGACGACGCCTGTAGGCGGTGGCATCCGAAGTCTGAACGTCGCGCTTCGCCAACTCCTCGACCTGTATGTCTGCCTCAGGCCGGTCCGGTACATTCGCGGCGTCCCGAGCCCCGTGAAGCGCCCCGAACAGGTCGATATGGTAATCTTCCGGGAGAACACCGAGGACATCTACGCCGGGATCGAGTGGGAGGCGCAATCGCCGGAGGTCGGCAAGGTCATCCGCTTCCTGCAGGACGAGATGGGGGTCACGAAGATCCGCTTCCCGGAGAGTTCAGCGATCGGGATTAAACCGGTCAGCCGGGAAGGGAGCGAGCGGCTGATCGACGCCGCGATTCGGTACGCCCTCCGACACCAGCGTAGGTCCGTCACGATGGTTCACAAAGGGAACATCATGAAGTTTACAGAAGGCGCATTTCGGGACTGGGGGTATGCGCTGGCGGCCGGTCAGTATCGCCGCGAGACCGTCAGCCTTCGAGAGAGCTGGATTCTCGACAATAAAGAGAAGACGCCCAATCTTACAGTTGAGGAGAATGCGCTGGCCATCGATCCCGGCTATAAGGATATGACGCCCGACCGACAAGCGAAGGTCCGCGAGGAGGTCGAGGCCGCCCTTGCGCTGTGGCCCACGCACGGCGATGGGCAGTGGAGGCGTAAACTGTTGATCAAAGACTCGATCGCCGACATCACGCTGCAGCAGACTCTGACGCGGGCCGATGAGTTCGACGTGATCGCGACGCTGAACCTGAATGGCGATTATCTCTCGGATGCGCTTGCCGCCCAGATTGGCGGGATCGGGATTGCGCCAGGAGGGAATATCAACTATTGTACCGGTCATGCGATCTTTGAGGCGACCCATGGTACGGCGCCGAAGTATGCCGACATGGATAAGGTCAATCCCGGCTCGGTGATCCTCTCAGGTGAGATGATGCTGCGACATCTTGGCTGGAATGAGGCGGCGGACCTGGTGATCCGTGGGCTTGAGGAGACCATTGGCCGGAGGCAGGTCACCTATGACTTTGCCAGGCTGCTGCGTGCCGAGGGAGTCGACGTCAAGGAACTGAAGTGTTCCGAATTCGCCACAGCGGTCGTCGAGAATATGGGCTAGGCGGGTCGAGACGTAAACGCGCGGGGGAATAGATGCGACCAAAGGTGACCGTGGTCGGCGGTGCGGGCAACGTCGGATCGACAGTCGGCCAGTATCTTGTCGCGAAAGAGCTGGCCGATGTGGTGCTGATCGATATCCTGGAGAGCGTCCAGCACGGACGGGCGCTGGACCTGCTCGAGACAGGTCCGGTTCTGGGATCCGACAGCCGGATCATCGGCACGAAGGACTATCTGGACACCGCCGACTCCGACATTGTGGTCGTGACGGCCGGCATTGCCAGAAAGCCCGGGATGAGTCGGGACGACCTGCTTCACACGAACGCCGGGATCGTCGGTAAGGTGATCGAGCAGGTTGTGGCCCACTCGCCGAACTGCATCCTCATCATCGTCAGCAACCCGCTTGACGCGATGACCCAACTGGCGCTTAAGCGAAGCGGTTTTGCTCGGGAGCGGGTCATCGGCATGGCGGGCGCGCTTGATGCTGCGCGACTGCAGACCTTTATCGCGCAAGAGCTTCGGGTCTCTGTTGAGAATGTTCACGCCTGCGTGCTCGGCGGTCATGGCGACGCGATGGTTCCCCTGCCGCGATTCTCTACGGTGGCCGGGATTCCGATCACCGAACTGCTGCCGCTAGACCGAGTCG
>JACPQW010000038.1 GCA_016190285.1 Candidatus Methylomirabilis oxygeniifera | reverse complement strand
CTACTGATGTATCGCTTGGTTTCTCCGAGGCTGATGGCTGTTTGCTGAGAGCTGAACGCTCTCTGTTCTCCAAGGTGCCTCCCAAGTGAAACCGATCGATCCTCTACTCCGGCAGATCGTAGAAGCGGTCTCGGAACGCGGGATACGGACACACCTCGAACAACTCGTTGAACCACGGGATCCGTTTGAGGGGCATGCCAGCATGGAAGCCGCTGCGGACACTATTGCGGAAACCCTCAGAGGATTTGACCTCCAGTTCGTCGAAGAGCGTTTCAGGTGCGAGGGCCGCTGGTACCGGAATCTGATCGCTTTGCACCAGGGTTCGTCCCGTAATGGACAGGTGTTGATCATCGCCCACTACGACACCGTACCGAATAGCCCTGGGGCCGACGATAATGCCAGTGGAGTGGCCGGTCTACTCGAGGTAGCAGGAACCCTGGCCCGCCACCGGTTCACACACGACCTGCTCTTTATCGCCTTTCCCCTCGAAGAGTATGGCAATCCGGGCAGCATGTACTACGTGGAGCAGGCCAAGGCCAGTGGCGCGCCGATTGCCGGCGTATTCGACCTGGAGATGATCGGCTATACCGGCCCGACCCAGGCCGTACCTCCCGGCATTCAAGCCCCGGCGGTGGGGGATTTTATCGGCGTGGTGGGCAATCGACGATCGGAGGGACTTGTTGCACTCTTCAAAGAGGCAGCGGTCCTGGTTGCCCCTTCGCTGCCTGTACAGGGCTTAGTTGTAGAGGGAAACGGAGAGAATGTACCGCTCGTACGCCAGAGTGATCATGCACCATTCTGGGACGCCGGATATCCGGCTGTCATGATCACCGATACCGCCTTCCTGCGTAATCCGCATTACCACTTACCAACAGATACCCTCGACACGCTTAATCTTCATTTTCTCTGGCAGGTGGCTGCAACGACAGCGGCGTCGGCTGCTTTACTGGCCGGCTTCGCCTGACATTGGACCCCACTATACAGGTTCGACCACCAAGCTTGTGGTAGTCCGTGTCACTGCCGGTAGCGTCTGAATGTGATTCACCGTATCCCATAGGGCGCTCAGATCCGGAGCCTCGATAAAGGCGACAACATCGATGTCGCCGGTAACAATATGCGTGTTTTTCACCATTTGTAGTTCTCCGATCGTCTCTGCGACCTCTTGCTCTCTGGCCTTGCTCGTAATGATGAAAACATAGGCGTGAACCATCAATCCCCCTCCAACGCGACCATCAGATCGGACCAATAAACGCGAAGCCTCAATGAAGCATCAAATAGATCGGAAAGACTGTGCGAAACGTGCTACATACAGTGTGAGTGTATGGATGATGCGGCGTCGTTAGGTGTTCATCGTAGCGCGCAGCCGACCGGCGACCCTTCAAAATTCAGTTGCCGCATGTTACCATAAAAGTGGTGATACGTAATTAAAATGTGAGAGGAGGTGGATGAGATGAGAGTTGCGAAGAGGAGCCTGGCTGCGCTCGTGATCGGAGCCCTACTCGTCATCGGTCTGCTGCTCCTGGCGACGGAGCCTGCATCGGCGAGAACGAATTTCGCTTTCGGCTTTAACCTGGCGGTTCCCCTCACACCTTATCCCGCGTATGTCTACCCGTACTCGCCCCCTGGGTACTATCCGCCAGTCCCGTACCGCCCCGTCTATCCTCCTTGCGCGCGGGTTTGGGTCCCGGGGTACTATGATGGCTACGGCAACTGGGTATTCGGATACTATCGGTACGATTGTGGGTACTATGGCTATTAAGGCTGGTAGGTTGCGCGATCATTTGACAAGGTGTCACTCGACAGCTCTATCATAACCGATAACCGGGAGATCACTGTGAAACGCGCCATGGCGTGTGTGGTATTGGCGATTGCTCTTTCGGGATGCGCCAGCTTGGCGGTTCGTCCCTGCGATTCAGTCGGCACTCGTGACTCGAAGTATGCCGCGCGGTTCTTCCTGGGACTCATCACATTGGGCATCTTTGAGGCCGGCGTTCAACAGGAGCAGGCCATCGAGGCCATGGAGGGGTGGCGCTTCTGCCCACCTCCGCCGCCGCCGGTAGCGTGGCATGGTCCGCCACCAGCCATGGGTGCGCCCAGAACGCCGGGGATGCTGGTCAACGCTACCAAATGGACCATCAACGTCTATCTGGACATTGACCCGACCATCGCCGCAGCTCCACCTCTTTTTACGCTTCGACCAGGCGAATCGCGTCAACTCGCGTTAGTGGCCGGGTCTCACCGGATCGCTGCCAGGCCGGTTGCGGAGACGGCTACAACAAAGGCGCCTATCGGGCGGTATGAGCGGCAGATCCAGATCGACCCTAGAGATCGAAGCTTTCGGCTTCAACTTTCCGAAGCGGAGTTCAAGTAGCTTCCATTCAGTAGGAGACGGGAGGGCGCATGAGGTAGGACATCATCGAGCGCTAGCGGGAGAAGGATCATGAAGTCGAAAGGCGTTTGTGCATCACTGATAGCCATTGTTCTCACCCTGGTGTGGGCCTTGACGGTCCCCGCCGTCTTCGCCCAAGCGGGCGGCAGAGGTAGCGGGGGAGGAGGCATGGGCGGCGCAGGCCGCGCTGGTGGCTTCACAGGTGGAGGGATGATCGGGGGGAGCCGGAGCGGTGGCCCGGCGGGTGGAGGCGTCAGGGGCGGTGCGATCGGCGGTGCCGGACGGAGCCATTCATTCCGTGGTCCGACACACCATCACCATTTTCATCATGACCATTTCTTCTTCGGCTTCGGCGCAGATGTCTTCGTCCCTGGGTGGTACTGGTATGACCCATATTACTATGCCTACCCGTACTATGGCTACACCTACTACGGCTATCCGTATTCTGAGTACTATGGCTATCCCTACTATTGGCCGGATCCATGCCTCTCATCAGATCCGGCCTATGCTCCATACTGCCCACCGACGGCGAACAACCCCCCTCAGGGGTATAGCGTACCGCCTGTAGACTACCCGACGCCAACGCAACCGACCCAACCCGAAAGCGGAGGCGAGCCGCAGTCCTCAACGCCTCCTCAGGAGTCAACAGCTCCCGTAAGCGACTATTAAAGCTTGCATAAGTAATAGAAGACGAATCACACACTTATCCGTTCGTCCTGAGAGCGTGTCGAAGGCTTATCCGTTTATGGTCCGACGGGCTCACCGTGAGCGGAAGGGAGACATCTACGGCCTGCATTACGTATGCAAGGATCAATAAACTCTCCGAGTAGCATCCCTCGCTTCGATCGAGAGGAGCGGCGGCCTGTTTGTCGATTCATCTCTCAGTCGGCGAGGTCGGTCTTTCCGACTTCGAACGGATACTGCGGCCGGTAGATTGGACGATATTGTTCCGGGATCGGGAACGGAAAGGTCACCACCTCGTAGACCCCAGTGAGCGTTCGCGCAATCCCCCAGCTCAATCCCTCCAACACTCCGACCGTCAGGCCGTACACCGGCCCATCCTCCAGCGTATCGTAGTAGACTGTTTTCGGCACCTCGGCCACCACGCCGAGCCCAGCGTTCCCCAATCCGCGGACCGCCTTCTGGGCCGCCAGCGGCGCGGCTGACTCCTCCGCACAAACAACCGTAAATGGTCCGGTGACCAGCGCCATCGTGACCAACACCGCCGTTGCCAACAGCTTGATTTTCATCACTCCTCCGTAGAATCGGCCCCTGTTTTGACATGTCATCTTAGCTCACAACTCCACCAATGAGCAAGCGTTCTCAGGTCGTTACTTCGGAATGTATCCAGGTTAGCGGAGTTGGTCAATAATTCTTTGCTCGCAATGCTCGTAATCGTTGTCCTGGGTTCTGGGCCCACTCCTCTGGGCGCCCTCCGATGGAAGAATTGACGCGATCTGATTCGGCAGTCTGTATCCGCTTACGCGTCCGCGTTTGCCAGCCTACCATACCTTATGATCTTTCGAACTTTCCTGCCTATGAAATAATTACCGGATCACCTCTCAAATCTCCCGCGCCAAACGCTTTCATCAACGCTTCAGCCCCTTCAACTGGATACCCACACTCCCTGTATTACTAAATAGTTAGGCTTCTTTATTTGTAGTAGTCATGGATCTGGCATCTCGTTTGCTTCTGTCGCTTCACATGGTGGACGGACAAGACACAGCGCGTCCCCTATGAAGGTGTCTCGTTCTGCTCGGGGTCGAACCCGATCGGCCTGAAACGGTGTATGGCTGGATCGAGGTCGGAGAGAAGCTCGAGCACGAGCCAGGACAACACCTTCCGCTCCATCTGTTGGCCAATTTGGCACCAAGGAAAGGGAATGGCACGGAGCACGACTGGGAAAAACAACTCTACCGCGTCAAGTCGTTCTGGGAGAAGCCACGCGCGAAGCTGATGAAGGCCCTCTACCAGAGCGGCTGCCTCTGGAACACGATGATTCTGACCGGTAAGGTCTGGATGCTGCTACTGTTTCAGACGCTAACGCCGAGGCTCTCCAGGAAATCTACAGACGGCTTCACTCAGTCAACTGCTCGCGCGCCATTTTGACGCGCAGCGCCGGCTCCCTCAGCGTTCTCCGGATCAAGGGAATCTACTGGAGCGATTGGGGCAATCCAGAGCAGGTCAGCAAAGACGTCGCCCGCTCTGCTCCAGCAAGCCTGCACAACACCAGGCTCAGCATCACTCCGGCTCTGGGGATAGCCGGCTAAAAAGAGCCGTCAGCGTTAACACGTGACCACACGCTGGCCTGAACAAGCACACTGTATCCTATCGAGTGAGGCGAGAAGGGGATCGCGAAGCTGGGGCAAGCGCCGTGGCGAGTCGGTCAATCGTTCAGCACATTGTCAAAAGGAGGCGTTGTAATGTGGCCTGTGCGGATTGTCATTGCTGAAGATGAACCAGGATTTCTGGAGCAGCTCAGTGAGCAGCTCAAGTTCGCGCTGGACCTTGAAATTGTGGGTGAAGCGCGGGATGCGAAGGAAGCGTTTGTGACGGTAGGGCAGCTCAACCCGGATATCCTGATTCTCGGGAATGACCGACCAGGAATCAAAGGGTGGGAGGTCCTTCGGGTCGTGAGATGGTGCAGTCCACACACCAAAGTCATCATCCTTTCGAGCCATGCCGAAGAAGCGACCATTTTGGAGGCGCTTGAACTTGGGGCGAGAGGATATATCGTGAAGGGTAACGGGACCAACATCGAAAAGGCGATTCGGGCTGTGCAGCGGGGAGAGCTGTGGGCCAGGCGGCGACTCTTGACTCAGTTACTGGAACGATACGTTGGCTTAGCTGGTTCGGTTCTTCAGGCAACTGAGGACGAGCCGGCGCCGGCGCCATTGTTATCAAAAAACTGGCTCTTTGACGAGGCGAAGTACCTACATTTCTGAAAGGAAATCGATGTGGATCAGGACCTCGGTGGAACGGCTGACGCGACGCTCCAGGGGAGGTTCTATTACAAGGCCGATGCGGAAGGCGTCAGATTCCGTCTCAGGGGTATGGTGGTCTCGGGTGGGACCACAAGCTGACTCGTTACGCTGAACCCCATCCAGTGAAACTCCACAAGGTGTGGACCTGCGGCAACCGGTACCACGGCGGGGCCGCGGAACTCTTTGGCCAGTCCGATTCGCCTGCCATCGAGGAAGATCTCCGTCTCCTCTGGCGTTACATCGATCTGTAGGACGCCACCGGGTGGCGGGTATGGCCGAGGCGCATAGGCATATCTGGAACCATACGCTCTATCTGCCTGCTCGCTTTGTATCGCATCACCCGTCAGCGCACCCGTGACCGCGCCTACCGCTGCGCCGATGGCCGCGCCTTTGCCCGGCGCACCTGCGATCCCGCCGAGAGCAGCGCCAGCCGCGGCGCCGATCGCGGCACCCCCCAGCGTTCCGCTCTCTCTGGGTGTCGGGGGCGTCGCGCACCCCGTAAACATCAGTAGGCAGATACCACCTGTCGCGATATACTGTCTCATCACACCTCACCTCCAGTGAAACTATAGCACAGCCGCCATAGCGACCACAACCAGGGTCGCGCAATGTGAGCAGACCCTGCTATTCACTGACTCGTCATTGCGACCGCCCGAAGGGCGCGTGGCAATCTCATCGTACTCGAGGATGCGAAACACAGTGAAATTGCTTCGGTCCCTTTCGCTTCGCCCTGGGTCCCTCGCAATGACATGGGCGGAAGGCTTTCGAATCATTGACGGGGTCTTCACGCGGATGCTAGGATGACATCGCAAAGAGGAATCGACTTTTAGGCTGAAAGGAGGAGATGATGCAGATAGCCTTTTCTCTCAGACAAGGGGTCGCGTTGCTGTTGTGTCTATTCTTGGTTACAGGCGGCACCTTCGGCTGTGCAGCGCTCGAAGAGCAGGTAAAGGCACATCCTGAAACGGCTCTTGGCGCCGGTATCGGGACTGCCGCCGGGATGTTAACCGGAGGGCTGATCTTCGGCAATGCCGCCGGGACGTTGGTGGGCGGACTTCTGGGTGGTCTTACGGGCGGCGTCATCGGTAATGTCATAGAGGCCCGGTCCTACGATCGAGCGGCAACGTCCCAACGCTACGCCTATAGCCCGGCCCAGGGAACTATGCTGAGGATTGAGGCCGTCGAAGCTCATCCGGCTCAGATCCGCCCAGGCGATACGATCAACCTTAACATGAGGTTTGCCGTGCTCGCTCCGAACATTCAGCAAACCGTTCAAGTCTCAGAGCGTCGACAGATCTTGTTCAATGGTTCACCGGTTGGCGACTCAACCTTGCAAGTACAGAGGATGGGGGGGACCTGGACCAGCAGTCAGCCGCTCACCCTCCCTGCGAACGCCGCGAGTGGGAGTTATCAGGTCGTCATGAGTGTAAAGGCGGATGGCACGGAAGCCTCCCAACAGACCAGCTTCACAGTGATCCGATAAACGGTCAGGCGCGTCTGATGCATGGGGTCGCTTACCCCACCCCATCCGTGGACGCGCTCTGGATGAATATAGAGGGCCGCCCCAAGAATGCCATTCAAAGACGAGATCATCACGGCCGTCGATCGACTAACAAGTACACTGATCACTGCCAGCCGCTTCCTCCATCTGCATCCGGAGTTAGCCTACGAGGAACGGGAGTCGGCACAACATCTGACCGCACTGCTCAAGGCGCATGACTTTGACGTGATCCAAGGGGTTGGGGGATTGCCAACCGCCTTTGTTGCCAAGGTGGGCGTCGAACACCCATCAGCCGCGATCGCCTTTCTTGCCGAATACGATGCGCTGCCTTCCCTCGGCCATGCCTGCGGCCACAACCTCATCGCTGCCAGTTCCGTCGGCGCGGCTCTCGCCTTACAGCCGCTTTTACCTGCACTCGGGGGGCAGATACTGGTAATCGGTTGTCCCGCCGAAGAGAAAGGCGGGGGCAAGATTGCTCTGGTGAAGGCGGGTCTGTTCACCAACGTCGACGCCGTACTCTTGGTCCATCCCAGCAACCGAACCGAGATCTTCAAAAGCGCCCTGGCGATGCGAGCCCTCCGCGTAGAGTTCTTCGGAAAAGCGAGCCATGCCGCAGCGGCTCCCCATCTTGGCATCAACGCCCTCGATGCGGTGGTGCTCGCCTTCACACACCTCAACGCGCTCCGTCAACAGCTCCGAGACGACGCCAGAATCCACGGGATCATCACAGACGGCGGTCGCGCGCCCAACATCATTCCGGACTATGCGGCCGCCAGGTTTTGTATTCGCGCGCTCGACCTCGACTACCTACACGACCTGCACCGCCGCGTGATCGCCTGCTTCGAGGCCGCCGCCCAGGCCACTGGTGCCACGGTGGCGGTCCAGGAGGAGGGTGAGCAGTATCACCCAATGGAATGCAACCGAGCACTGGGCGCCCTCTTTCGCGCCAATCTGGAGGCGCTGGGTGAGCCGGTAGAGCAGACGCCGGAGGATGAAGAAACCGGTTCCACCGATGTGGGCAATGTCAGTCAGGTGGTCCCCACAATCCACCCAACCATCGCGCTCACCAATCACGTCGACGTGGTCTGCCACTCCGCCGCCTTCGCCCAAGCCGCCGGTGGCCCAGACGGAGATCGCACCGTGCTTACCGCTGCCAAGGCGCTGGCCATGACGGCAATAGATCTCTTCACAGACCCTGCCGTCCGACGGCAAGTCCAGGAAGAGTTTGAGCAGCGGCTCTCTCGACGTTTCAGTATCGGCTAATCAGTGCCAAGCATCCGCGTTACGGGCTCATGAAAGTCATCGGGCTCATGTCGGGAACATCGGCCGACGGGATCGATGCCGCACTTGTGGAGATCTCCCAGAGTACGAGGCAGCCGGAACTTCGGCTCTTGCGCTTTGAGGTGTGTCCTTTCCCCGGTGGGCTTCAACAGCGGATTCTACGAACGGCGGACAGCGGATCGGACGCCACCTCCGAGATCTGTCGTTTGAATGTCCTGCTTGGTGAGCTTTTCGCGAAAGCGGCGATCTCGACAGCCCGGCGCGCCGGCATCCCCTTGCGCGATGTCGCCCTCATCGGTTCGCACGGGCAGACCATCGCCCACTTCCCGAACCCCGCAGTTGAATACAGCGTATCGGTTCGCTCCACATTACAGATCGGCGAACCATCGGTCATCGCCGAGCGAACGGGGGTGACGACCGTGGCCGACTTCCGCCCGCGAGATGTGGCTGCAGGCGGTGAGGGGGCGCCGCTTACCCCCTACCTGCATGCACTCCTTTTTCGGCATCCTCGTCGGGACCGGATTGTTCTGAACCTTGGCGGCGTCGCCAACCTGACCTTTTTGCCGAAAGGGCGTGGGTTGCGCGGCGTGCTGGCGTTTGACACCGGACCCGGCAATGTCTTAATCGATGGTCTCGTGATGCGGTTGAGCGGCGGGGCGATGCACGCCGATCTGGATGGCCGGATCGCAGGGGCTGGAGCGGTCAACCGGCGGCTGCTGCGCTTCCTCATGGCTCACCCGTACTTGAAGCGTCGACCACCGAAGAGCACTGGTAGAGAGAGTTTTGGTCCGGTACTGATTGAAGCCCTGCTCCATCGTGCTGCAGACCGCGGCGTTGCAGAGGAGAACCTGGTCGCAACCGTCACCGCCTTCACGGCGGAGTCGGTGGCCCTTCACGTAACACGCGATCTCCCGCGCTGTGCCGCCTCAGCGGAACTGATCGTTTGCGGCGGCGGCGCCGACAACCCGATGCTGATCAAAGGACTAGAGACCGCGCTGCCTGCATGCCGTCTCCTCACCGCCGACAAGGCGGGCTTTCCAGGGCGGGCCATCGAGGCTTCAGCTTTCGCACTGCTCGCCTATCTCACCGCCCATGGCCTGCCGGGGAACCTCCCCCGCATCACCGGGGCAACCCATCCCGCGATCCTGGGCAAGATTATCCCTGGGCGGACCTTTCGAGGGCTACGATGACAACTCCAGCGTATTACGAAGCCGTTATTCAATTGCTAAGCGAGATTCACCGAAGCCAGGCGGAGGCGGTCGATAAAGCTGCCGATCTGATCTTCTCATCGCTTGCAGCCGACGGTATCCTGCACATCTTTGGAAGTGGTCACTCCCATTCGGTAGCCGAAGAGGCGTTCCATCGCGCTGGTGGGCTGGTTCCCATCAACACCATGACGGAGCCGTTTCTCAGCCCGCTCACGTCCCCAAAAAAGAGCGGACGGTTGGAGCGGCTCAGCGGCCTTGCCACGATTCTTCTCGACTACCACGAGCCGCGTCCCGGCGAGGTCCTCATCATCGTCTCGAATGCCGGGATCAACCCGGTTCCGGTTGAGCTGGCACTGGAGGCGAAGAAACGAGAACTCGCAGTGATCGCCGTCACATCGCTGCACCACGCTCAAGCCGTCGCATCTCGTCATAGTAGCGGTAAGCGCCTCTTCGAGGTGGCGGACCTCGTCATCGACAACGGCGGCGAAGTCGGCGATGGCGCCCTCACTGTCCCCGGTCTTGCGGCAAAGGTGGGCCCGACCTCACTTATCGCTGGAGCCTTCATTATCAACTCCATCGTTTGTGGCGTCGTGGAACGATTCCTGACGAAGGGGCTCGCGCCACCGGTCTATCTCAGCGCCAATCTACCGGGTGGCGACGAGCACAATCGCCAACTCGAGGCGAAGTACAAAGAACGAATCAAGTTATTGGGGTGAAAACCGGATTCCATCCGTTCGGTTAGAGTCTGGATGTGGTCTGACACCGTCACGGGCGAGGCCCATGACCAGTGTGACCATAGAGGACCTGTTAGGTTATACTGGAATCGGGGCTATACCCTAAACCCTATCCCCTATACCCTGGATAAATGATGGCTACCTATGACCTCATCATTCGCGACGCCGACCTTATCGACGGGACCGGGACCCCTGCGCGTCGAGCTGATCTTGCCGTCATTGGGGATCGAATCGCAGAGATCGGGCGAATCGCCCCATCCGCGGCGCATCGGGTGATCGAGGCGACCGGCCTCACGCTGTCCCCCGGCTTCGTGGATATCCACTCTCACTCCGATTATCATCTCCTGCTTCAGCCGACAGCCGACAGCGCCGTTCGACAGGGGGTCACCCTCGAGATCGGAGGCAATTGCGGCTACGCGGCAGCCCCGATATGGGGACCATGGCTCGAAGAACGGGCGACCATCTATTGTAATCTCTACGGCCTCGACCATGATTGGCGCGGCGTCGCGGAGTACTTCACGAGGTTGGAGGCGGCGGGGATCTCGGAAAACTTCGGCCTTCTGATCGGCCACAATACACTGCGGGGCTCGGCTATGGGCGGCGCTAACCGTCCACCCTCAGAAGCGGAACTAGAGGCAATGATCGACGCGGCGCGACAAGGGATGACCGAGGGCGCCCTTGGGGTATCCACCGGCCTGGTGTACGCCCCAGCCTGCTTCTCCACGCCTGAAGAACTGGAGGCGATTGCTGCCGCGGTGCGGGAGTGTGGCGGCATCCTGACCTGCCACATGCGGAGCGAAGGCGATGGATTGCTTGAGGCGATCGATGAGATCATCGGCGTGGCAGAGCAGGCGAACATCCCGCTTCAGATCTCTCACCTCAAGACATCCGGCGAGCGCAACTGGCCGAAGCTTCACGAGGCGATTTGCCGTATTGAGGATGCGCAGGCGCGAGGCGTTCACATCTCATGCGATCGATACCCTTATACTGCCTCCAATACCGGGCTTCAGGCGGTCTTACCGGATTGGGCCTTAGAAGGCGGGCAACAGGAGCGGGTCGAACGGCTACGCAATCCGGCGGCGCGCGCTCGAATGGCGCAGGAGCTGACTCAGCACTATCCACCGGATTACTGGTCGCGACTGATGATCTCCGAGGTGACCCGGCAGGAGCATCGGCGGTACGAAGGATTGCGCGTTGACGGGGCGGCGACGCTGGCTGAGACGGGACCGGTCGACTTCGTCCTCGATCTCCTTCTTGCAGAGCGGATGCAGATCGACGCCATCTTCTTCACCATGTGTGACGAGAACCTGGAGGCAATCCTCGCAGAGCCGTACACGATGATCGGGTCGGACTCCGGTTGTCGCAGTCATGAGGGCCCGCTCAGCCATGGTCGGCCCCATCCGAGAACCTTCGGGACCTTCCCGCGGGTGCTCGGTCATTTTGTGCGAGAAACGCGGCTGCTCGATCTGCCGCTCGCCATTAGAAAAATGACCTGGGACCCATGTCGCAAGCTTGGCCTGTCGGATCGTGGACGTCTGAAGCCAGGCTGTATGGCGGATCTGGTACTCTTCGACCCATCGACCGTATCCGATCGGGCGACCTACGAAGCGCCGATCCAGTACCCCGTCGGCATCCATCACGTCTTCGTGAACGGGGTCCCGGTGGTTGAGGCCGGCGAGCATACCGGCGCCAGACCAGGCCGCGTCGTACGGGGCAGTGGGTGTGGGCGCTATTAGGAATAACACAGCATGATGCCAAGCCGCACCATCGTATACACCCCCAACTCCCCTTCAGCACAGGTGGGGAACCCCAGGGAGGATTTCTCCGGAGCTGACCGCTGATTGCTGAGCGCTATTTTCCGAGGAATAGATGCGACCGAGGATCGGGATTACGAGCTGGCATTATCAGGACGATGATGAGCGCTGGGAGGCGATTCTGGAAGGCTACCCACGCGCTGTCCTGGAGGCCGGCGGTGTGCCGCTGATCCTGCCCATTACCCCTACCGACCCTGCCATGGCCGAGGCATACCTGGACACAATCGATGGACTCCTCCTGACCGGAGGGGCCGACATTCACCCCTCCTTCTACGGCCAAACTATCCTCGAACGTTGCGGTGAGATCGATGAAGAGCGGGATCGCTTTGAACTAGGTCTGGTTCACGCCGCCCGCAGTCGCGACCTGCCGCTCTTAGGGATCTGCCGCGGGCTTCAGGTCCTGAATGTGGCTTTGGGCGGCAGCCTCTACCAGGACCTCTCCTACCGAAAAGAGACTGATCCAGCCCATCAGAATCCTCGCGAGCGACGCGACGAACCGGTACACCAAGTCGCCATTGCAGAAGGCTCACGCCTCGTCGGCATTCTCGGCATTCGACAGTTGCGCGTCACCAGCACCCATCACCAAATCATCCGTGATCTGGCGCCAGGCCTTACGGTCAACGCCGTGGCCCCGGACGGGGTTATCGAAGGGGTTGAGGACGCCGGACGCTTTCTCCTCGCCGTCCATTGGCACCCCGAACGGATGTTTACCCATCATCCCGAACAGCTTGCGCTCTTTCGCGCGCTCGTCGAGGAAGCTGAAAGAAGTTCAAGGTTCAAAGTTCAAGGTGGTTAACTGAATCGCCGCGCCTCGCACCGGGCGCAGCACGCAGCGCCCCTACCGCTGCCCCACACATTCCTCTTTGGCTGTCGCCATAAGGTCATTGAAGGGCGGGGTGACGTCTTTGATCGATTCGTGCCAACTGCTGCCGCGCGCCTTCTGAGCCTCGCGCAGCGAGATCCACGTCGCGCAGGTCCGACCGCTGTGAAGCCAGAGCCGCAACCCATTGCGCTCCGCCTCGATCTCCTGGGCGAGGGTGTACTCGCGGCTTCCCATCACTCCTTGTAAGATCCCAGCCAGCTGGATCCCGCCGGGCACCACCGCAATGGCGACGTTCTCCGCCGCCTGACGCGCGCCCGATGGATCCGTCTCGGCTACGGGATGGGCCAGCAGGTCGTGACCCATACTGTGGGCAATGAGTTGGGCCAACTCATCGTCGGACCCATCGCGAGCTATCGTCTGACTGATATAGATAATGCCCGGCGCGATATTCCATGCGGAGGCTCGGTCATCGCCTACAATCTGGAAGGTAAACGAACGTCTGGTGACATTGGAGGGGAGGGTCTTCAGTAGGGTCTGCGCGCTTCGCTCTACGCGGAGCTTCTCATCAGGGGCCGACAGCACCGGTAGACCGCCGCCTGTCCTACATGCGGTAAGCACCAGTACCGTCAGCGGGACAACCATCCGACGCAGGCGCGTCATGGCACACGCTATATCAGACGCTCGGCCAACCGTTGGTGAGCCTCACAGCCCACAACGGCGCGAATCTCTTCAGCGGACGCCGCCGGCGTGCGGCCCAGATACTGCGCCTTCACCCTGGCGATTCGATTACACGACACCCGTATCCTCGCCTCCGACAGTCGCCCAGTCTCTACAGCCTCGACTACGGCGAGGAGCGCCTGCCGCTGCGCCGCCTGGTCATGGCAAATCAGCATGAGATCGCCTCCGGCCTCCAGGAACCGAACGGCCGCTTCACGGGGAGACGTG
>JACPQW010000046.1 GCA_016190285.1 Candidatus Methylomirabilis oxygeniifera | reverse complement strand
CTGGATACCGGCGCCTGCCCCGGACTCCGATCCGGGGTCCGCCGGTATGACGAACTCGCGGCAAGCCGCGGGGTATCGACCCTCAACGAAAATGAAATAAAAAAGCCGCCTCCGCTTCTCGCGGATGGCGGCCCGACCACCCCTCTGTCCTCCGAAAATAGCTGGACGCTATCTCCGGACCCCTCTGGAAGAATCCGTCACTATGTTATGTCGTATAAAGTTGTTTTGATGGTCGGCGATAACCCCCAACACCCCATGCACGGGCAAAACGCCGCGAACATGCGGCCTCGGTTTGCGTCAGTTCCTAATTTGTCAACGGGTCATACTGATTTTCAGTATAGCCATCAATCGAGCGAAGTCAAGGCAAATCAGGCTGCGCGCTCGCCCTAAGTGAATTGTCAGCTCCTTAAAAATATATGGTTACCATTTGCATGTTGACCCATTTTGCCCAATTGGCCAATTGGCCAATCCAAATGACTCCAGCACTACAACAGCTTGTCGGGAAAATGTTCCATACTTCAAGTTCCGGGTTACCGGATGT
Organism: Candidatus Methylomirabilis oxygeniifera; assembly: GCA_016190285.1. Classification (GTDB taxonomy): domain Bacteria; phylum Methylomirabilota; class Methylomirabilia; order Methylomirabilales; family Methylomirabilaceae; genus Methylomirabilis; species Methylomirabilis oxyfera_D. The sequence goes on along the minus strand of JACPQW010000046.1, from coordinate 3,833 downwards.
CCTGAGGGGATTGAGCAACTTGGCGCCTGGAACTTGGAACCGGAAACCTCTTGTCAATGGGCGTGCGCACCAACGGTCAAGCTCTTCATGTAGGCCACCAGATCGATGAGTTGCTGGATACTCATCGTGTCGTTGTAGTTGGGCATCTTGGATGTGCCATCAGGACCGAGATACCCTTCTTGTTCAGCCTTGTGGTGCGTGATCCGCCAGGCTACGGAGGCATTCGGGTCGATGATCGTCTCGACGAAATACTCCGCCGAGTGCATCGCCCCCATCCCCGAGAGGGCAGGTCCCACACCCCCCTGTTCGGCTTTGGGTGCGGGAAAGTCCTCACCAACAACTTCATGGCACTTGAAGCATTCAAAGTCGATAAAGACCTGTCGCCCCGCGTGATGATCTCCAGATAGGATGGCAAATCGCCACCGTGGGGGGATTGCGAGACGAGGCTGTGGCTTGACCGGGCGTTCCTGTGGTATGAACTCCGGCGGCGGCCCCACCAGCCGATGACGGTGATGTCCACCCTCCTTGAGAGATTCACTACTCCACCCGTTCAGGACTGAGATCAATAGAAGACTACACGTCAGAACAGCTCCCATTATCAACGCCCTGCCTCTGAGAACAGAGCGCCCATCGAACTTCGCACCTCGAACTTTGCACCTCACATCTCTCCTCATTACCCGCATTGTCTCGCTCCTTCCCACTCTCGAAGCTATCTCCTCGTTACGAGGATTACTTACGAGACAAACACTCATACCGTACCCTTCAATCACTCGATCGTGACGTGGCCCCGCGGCGCGCAAGAGCGCGATTATATGCTCTAATCACGTGTCGTCTGGAGATGATGCCAATCAGGCGTTTCGGGCTGGTGGGGTCCACCACCGGCAGGTGGCCCAAGTCGCGTTCGTGGAACTTGATCAGGACCTCTCGAAGACTCTCGTCGCTAAATGCGCAGAGCGCGTCACGCGTGGCGTACTGGAGCACACGGTCGTCTAATCGGCCTTCATCAACCCCCTTGGCCACATCCCGATAGGTCACTACACCTACCAGCTCCTCCCGGCTGTCTAGGACCGGGAACCACTCGTGGCCGGTCTTCGCAATCAGGCGCAGCAGTTCCCGAAGGGTGGCCTCCTGCCCTATGGAGAGCAGGTGATGGGTCGGGGCCTCCCGCACCGGGATCTCAGCCATCAGGTCGCCTTTGGGTCCAGCCCCGTAGGCGATTCCCTGCCGCCTGAGCTTCAGGGTGTAGATCGATTCGGCGCTGAAGGCTCGGTAGGTCAGGACGGCTACGATGGTGGCACTCATGAGGGGCAGGATGATTCGATAATCGTCCGTCATCTCGAACAGGATAATGATCGCGGTGATCGGCGCCTGAGCCGCCGCGCCAAAGGTCGCGCTCATGCCGACCAGCGCGTAGGCGCTATAGAAGGCGGTGAAGGCGGGGAAGAGGTAGTGGATCAGAGAGCCGACCGCACCTCCGACCAGCCCCCCGATGAACAGGCTGGGGGCAAAGACCCCTCCCGAGCCACCTGAGCCTAACGTGAGCGAGGTCGCCACGATCTTCGCCGGTTTCAAGGCGATCATGGTACCTATGGGAAGCTGCATCAACAGCAGCTTTTCCATGGCCGGCAGCCCGGTCCCGAAGACCTGGGGCAGGAAGAGGCCAATGCCGCCCACGGCGAGGCCGCCGACTGCGGGCTGCAGGAATTCTGGCAGCCGCAGACGCGCGAAGAGGTCCTCAAAAGCATAGAGGGTCTTGACAAACGCGACGGCTGCCAGACCACACAAGACACCAAGTGGAATGTAGAAGAGCAGCTCTTTTTCACTGACGAAGCCCCACGGGGGAATGGCGAATGAGGGAAAGTCGCCGAGCAGGGCCCTCGAGATCACAGAGGCGGCGACCGACGCAAGGACCACCAGGCTAAAGTCGGCGGTGAATTGGCCAAGGAGGACCTCAAGCGCAAACATGGCCCCGGCAATAGGGGCATTGAACGTGGCGGCCACCCCCCCCGGCCGCGCCGCAGGCAACGAAGGTCCGTATGCAGTCGGTCGGCATCCCTAACCATTGCGCAACCGAGGAGCCGATGCTGGAGCCGATCTGGATCATCGGGCCCTCCCGGCCGGCAGAGCCGCCGGAACCGATGGTGATCGCGGACGCGAGGATCTTGACCAAGGCCACCCGCGTCCGGATCCGGCCCCCCTGAGAACCAGCGCGGTCATCACCTCCGGGACGCCGTGCCCCTTGGCCTCCCTGGCGAAACGGACGATCAGGGGTCCCACAATCAGACCGCCGATCGCCGGAAGCAGGAGGACGTAATACCGCCCGAGACCGGGGAAGACCCACCGACCGCCATCAAAGAACAGGGTGATGCACCCCTTGAGGAGTTGGATGAAGGCGACCGAACCCAGACCTGTGGCAATGCCGATCGATACCGCAACAAGAACCAGCGAGGTGGAGTGAGGAAGCTTGAGTCTGGTAAGCAGCTGTAAGGATCTCACCGGGTGTCCCGCTGCACCTCCTCCGGCAGGCTCGAGGTGTAGGAGTACGACTTGACGACGCCCCGTTCGTTGAATTTGACATGCAGTTCCTTAGAGAGGGTCCGACGCAGGCCGCCCGCCCTCACATAGAGCCACGTCCAAGTCTGATCCCCGTCTTCAATTCCTACCTGGGTCGGTGAGCCGAAGAGCTGGAGCAGCTCAGCCCGCGTAGTCACCCCGTTCTTAATCATCGCGGCAGTGGGCGTCGGGAACTCTGCCCCCACAGAGACGCACCCTGCAAGTAGCAGGATGAGGCATCCAAGGCTTAAGACGTGACGATGTGAGTAGTTCATCCTCGTCTCCTCCCTACTTCTCTTTCACGACGAAGTGGGCCTGCCGGTTCCACTTCCAGGCGGACTCATTATGGCCGAGGATAAAGGGTCGCTCTTTGCCGTAGCTCACTGTAGTCACGCGTTTCGCGGTGATGCCCGAGGCCACGAGATAGTCTTTGGCGGCTTGGGCCCGTCGCTCCCCCAGGGCCAGGTTGTACTCACTCGTTCCGCGCTCATCGCAATGACCCTCAATGGTGATGGCAGCCGTCGCATGGGTCCGAAGCCAGCCCATGTCCTCGGCCAGAGCCGCTTTCGCATCGGGGCGAATATTCGACCTGTCGAAATCAAAGAAGATATCCTTCAGCGGCGACTCCTGGCGCGCGGCTTGAGCCTCCTGCTTGACCGGTTGCTCGGCGCGCGGTGCGGGCAGAGGCGTCACCACCTCAGTGCGGACTCCAGGAACCCCGGCAACGGGGGGGTGACGGTTGAATCGCGGTAACTCCGGATTGCTTCGCGCAGGCAGCCAGGAGCGCCAACCCCCCGAGCGCGCCAATGCACAGCGCCTTCATGCGTAGGGCCCTGCGATGGCCCCTCATCGCGTTCCCCTCCTGGAACCTTCGATCTCACTCATTGCTTCCCTCCTTTTTTTGATAGCCATCATCACGCATCCTCCGATTCTCGCGGTACCGTTCCCAGCGCCTTTGCGCTTTACTCCTGCTTCTCCCCCCGTTTGACGACGATCGCGGGTACGCCGTTGCTCCCCCTTTTACCCCTGCTTCTTCCTCCTGCCATTCTTATAATATTGCACGCCGACGACCAGGCCCGAGATGCCGAGCAATGTGCCGGCCAACTGGAACCCAAGATTTGAGAAATACCACGGGAGGTGCCTCTTCATCTGTAGACCCACCGTAAAGGGAAAGCGGTAGGTGGGATCGACGGCACGTATTTCTGCCTCTGTTGGATCGTCGCGGCCGTGACTATGAATGACCCGGTTCAACTCGCCGGGGGCGGAAGCGGGATGAGGGT
>JACPQW010000040.1 GCA_016190285.1 Candidatus Methylomirabilis oxygeniifera | reverse complement strand
GTCTTCCTTCTCGCCAGTACAGCGACAAAACGATTCTACTCCCGGTCTTTACGGCGGTCAAGGTTCCTTAAAAAGACAGCTTTCAGCAATTAGCTATCAGCTGACAGCTTATAGCTGCTCTTTTGGAGGCAGGCTTTCGATTCGTGTCAGATGCACCCGTGTGGGATAGGGCATCTCGATCCCCTCCTTCCCAAAGGTTGCTTTAATCCGCCTTCTAAACTCCCGCGCCACCTCCCATTGCCTCTGAGGCAGGGTCTTGACAAGCGCCTTGATGGTGACCTGGGACTCGCCGAATGACTCAATGCCGAGAACTTCCGGGGGTTCCAGGATCAGCGGACCCACCTGCACATCTCTTGCCAGATCCTGCCCGATCTGCTGCAGTACGCCGATCACCCGATCAATATCCTCATGGTAGGCCACGCCGATGTCCAGGGCCACCCGCGACCACTCCTTCGTCAGATTCGAAACGACCTTGAGTTCGCTGTTCGGGATAAAGTGTACCGCGCCACTGCTGAAATCCCGCAAGATCGTCACGCGCAGATTGAGTTGCTCTACCCGACCACCGATCTCTCCCGTCTTGATCACGTCGCCCACCGCGAACTGTCCCTCAAGGATGATGAAGAAGCCGGCGATGACATCCTTGATCAGGCTCTGGGCGCCGAAGCCGACGGCGAGTCCCACCACACCCGCACCGGCGATGATGGGCGTGATGTCCAGCCCGAGCTCTCCAAGTCCCATCATCGTGGCGATGATCACGATCACTGTCGTCCCGACGGTCTTGACGATGCCGGCCAGCGTCAGGGCGCGCTTTTCCCGCTCACTGACCTGGTCAGCCCCTTCCACCGCGACGGCTCGGGCAACGCGATCCGAGGCCAGCTTGAGGAGGCGAACCAGTACCAAACTCCCCACCACGATAATCGCGAGGCGGACTCCGCCGGTCCGCAGCCAATGGAAGGTTTCTTCAAATGCCCGCGCGTTCATTCCGACAGCGTCACCCTGACCTGTCCTTCCCACTCCTGACCGGGATCAAGATGGAGGTCCCAGGTCGGCATGGTCGCTACCCCCTGTACGGTTCGTTCGTACCCATCCTCCGATTGCGAGACCGTTGCTACGAGGTGGCTGTACAGCATTGCGGGATGGTCGAGCTCGATGCGAAGCCGCGGGCCTGGCTCACGAGTAGACACGGCGAAGCGCTCCACCTCGGGTGCGTACGCCGGATTGTCAAGCGAAACGCGCTGGTCGCCCAGCGTGATGAGTGACTGGCCAAAGGCGAGGCCGGGCAGGAAGAAGTTCAGTTCTATCCCAAGGCGAACATCCAGGCGATCGCTTCCCTGATTCTGCATCCGGTAAAGGACAGTGAGGCTCCGATGATCCGTAAAGACGTATTCCTTCTGCAGGAGGAGCGGATGGCTGCAATCAGGCTCAGTTCGAACCCGTCCCAATCGTTCAAGGACCACGCCGCTGGATGTCGGCTTGAAGCCCCAGAGGGCCTCGACGAAATCTCCCCGTTCGTCCAGGCAGCCTGAGCCCCAGGCAGACAACGGATCGGACTCGGTAAAAAAGTGGTCGAGGAACGCTGCGCGTTCCCATTGATCGTAGCAGAGCCCGTTCACAAGATCGGCCGGCGCCGCCCGCTGCAGATCGTGAATCCCGGGGACCCCCTCGTGCGCGTGCTGTTCGGGTTGCGCTGCCGCACGCCTGATCGCATCGTGATAAGCCTCCGGGCGGCGAGTGAGGGTGTTGAGGAGGTTGATCTCTCCGGCGAAGTCTGTCCACTCCACCAGCCGACCGCCGCGATGCGGCTGTATCTGGGCGGAGAAGCGGCTGCCGTGGACCCAGACCTCCGGCGCCCCGTCGCAATCGAGATCGGTCGCCTCCACCTTGAGCGTCTGGCGGCGACGGATGCAGGCCTCAGCGCGCGCCAGATGTCGCCAGATCTCGTGTCGCAAATGGGGAAGATACAGGCCGCCAAATATCCCGTGCCAGTAGCTGTCGTTACACTGAGCCGCGAGAAGCTCAAGCCTGGCCTGTTTGGCCCCACGCCCCCCCGGAAGCAGTCGGCCAAGCGCCAGACCCTTCTTGTGGGCCCGGTTAGCCTCAGGATACCGGACCAGGAAATGCTTCCAATGTCCTCCGCGCAGATGGGGCATGAACCGATCGGCATCGGGGCCAAGACGGCCCTTGAGCTCTTCGAACCGACGCCCCCCGTTCGGTCCGAGGGACCATTCCTCCATCTCGATATATGAGCAGGTAGGGAGGTAGCACAGGCCAGCGGGGCGAATGCCATCCAATGCCTCGCTCACCGTCTGCGTCACGAGCCAATCGCTTGCGCTTTCAAGCAGATCCAGAAACCCCTTCAGCCATCCGTCCTTGTAGACCCACTTTGCCGTTCCAGGCCAGCCGCCGAACTTCTCGCCATCGTCGGCAGCAATGGCCAGCCGGCCGCCCATCCGTGCGATCCAGCGCAGGTGCGCCTCAATCTCGGTCGGCGGGCGGAATGGGATCAGATACCGGAGCCTCTTATCGATCGGGAAGACGGCCAGCGACTCGCCCTCCGCTTCAGTGAGGTAGTATTCGTGCAGTCGCTCGGCCTCGAATCCTGACGTGAGAAAGGCTCGGTCATCCATCAAGACATAGGCGATCCCCGCCTCCACGAGGGACGGGATGATTGTGCTGTCCCAGATCCGCTCCGTCAGCCACAGGCCGCGCGGCCGAACACCGAAACGGGATCGCAGCCGCTCGCTCATCAGCGTGATCTGGGCGGTTCGGTCCTCGTGCGGAACGGCGGCCAGAATCGGCTCGTATAACCCTCCAGACAGGAGTTCCAGTCGGCCTCGCTGGACCAATTCGCCGATAAGATCGAGGTAATCCGTGGCTCGGCGCTCCAACCACAGCAGCAGTGGGCCGCTCAGATGCAGGGTGAACTTGAGCGCCGGTCTGTCGTGGATGGCCTCAAGGAGGGGTCGATAGGCCCTGTCCGTCAGCGCCTGGATCACCTCATCAAAATTGCCTAGAGGCTGATGATTGTGCAGGACAAACAGCAAACGGAGCTTGTCCTGAGCGGAGCCTGTCCCGAGCATTGTCGAGGGATCGAAGGACTGCTCAGCGGGTCGGTCTGTCACGGCGCGGCACCTGTAGCAGGCTTGAGGATCAACCCGGCCAATGGAGGAAGGGTGAGGAGCAATGAGAACGGCCGTCCATGTTCAGGGATCGGCTCTGCCGCAATGCCGCCACCATTCCCGAGGTTGCTGCCACTGTAGATCTCTGCGTCTGAGTTCAACAGCTCCACATAGTAGCCCCCGGTCGGTACGCCGATGCGATAGTCGTGCCGGGGCACGGGGGTAAAGTTACAGACTACGATCATGAAGTCGTCCGGATTCCTGGCGCGCCGCAAGAAAGACACGATGCTTCCCTGCCAGTCATGGCAGTCAATCCACTCGAATCCGTGCGAATCACAATCGACTTCATGGAGAGCCGGTTGCCCTCGGTGCAGTTGGTTCAGGTCCCGCACCAGCCTCTGCAACCCTTTGTGGGAGGCGCCTTCCGCGAGCAGATGCCAGTCCAGACTCCGGTCGTGATCCCACTCGCGCCATTGACCGAACTCTCCTCCCATAAACAGGAGCTTCTTCCCCGGCTGCCCATACATGTAGACATAGAAGCAGCGCAGGTTGGCGAACTTCTGCCAGGTATCGCCCGACATCTTCCCGAGCAATGAGCCTTTTCCATGCACCACCTCGTCATGGGAAAGGGGCAGGACGAAGTTCTCACTGAAAGCATAGAGCAGGCCAAAGGTCAGGCTGTTATGGTGGTAGCCTCGATGGATAGGATCGAGCGCCATGTACCCGAGCATGTCATGCATCCACCCCATGTTCCACTTCAACCCAAAGCCGAGTCCGCCCACGTAGGTTGGGCGCGAGACCTGGGGCCATGCAGTCGATTCTTCGGCAATCGTCATCACGCCGGGATGACGCTCGTAGACCAGTTCATTGAAGCGTCTGAGGAAGTCGACCGCCTCCAGATTCTCATGCCCCCCATAGATGTTAGGAACCCACTCGCCGGGCTGACGCGAGTAGTCCAGATAGAGCATCGAGGCGACCGCGTCCACCCGCAGACCGTCCAGGTGATAGCGCTCAAGCCAGAAGAGCGCATTGCCCAGCAGGAAGTTGTCCACTTCTTTTCGGCCATAATTGAAGATGAGCGTACCCCACTCGCGATGTTCACCCTTACGAGGATCTTCATGCTCATACAGGTAGGTTCCGTCGAAGTAGCCCAACCCGTGCGGGTCGCGGGGAAAATGAGACGGGACCCAGTCAAGGATCACGCCGATCCCGCGCTGGTGCAGGTGATCGACGAAGTACATGAAGTCGGTTGGCGTTCCATACCGGCAGGTGGGCGCGAAGTAACCGATGGTTTGATACCCCCACGAGCCGTAAAACGGGTGCTCCGTAATTGGAAGCAGTTCGACATGCGTGTACCCCATCTCCGTCGCGTAATCGGCAAGCCGGTGAGCCAGCTCCCGGTACGTCAGACAGCTATGCCCTTCCTCAGGCGACCGCATCCAGGAGCCCAGATGCACCTCGTAGATAGCGACCGGTCGCTCAAGCCAGTTCTGATGGGCCCGCGCGTCCATCCACGACGCATCCCCCCACTGGTAGGCATCGATGCTGAACACACGCGAGGCGGTTCTGGGCGGCGGCTCAAAGGCGAAGGCGAATGGGTCGGCTTTGAGGGCGAGCGGCTCGCCGGATTGCGATTTGATCTCGAATTTGTACAGCGCACCCTCTGTAAGTCCTGGAATAAAGAGATCCCATATGCCGTTGCCGGGATGATTTCGCATCGGATGACACCGGCCGTCCCAGCGATTGAAGTCCCCGACGACGCTGACTCGTTTGGCGTTGGGGGCCCAGACCGCAAAGCAGACCCCGGGTACGCCGCCGAGGGTCATCAGGTGGGCTCCCAACTTTTCATAGTTTCTGAGGTGGCTGCCCTCGCCCATCAGGTACAGGTCATAGTCGCTCAAGGTCGGGGGAAAACGGTACGGGTCCTCGATCTCGCATCCCTGTCCCTGCCGATCTACCACACGCAGTCGATAGGGAAAGAGGCCGTCCCGCGTCGGAACGATGACCTCAAAGAGACCATCCGGGTGCACCAGTTCCATCGGCCGGTCCCCGCCCTGGCCATCGGCATAGACGACCGTCGCCTCTCGAACATCCGGGAGGAAGGCACGTACAGCAACGCATGGCTCTGTGGCGACATGCACCTCATGCGGGCCCAGCACAGCGAACGGATCGCCGTGCTCACCCCGGACGATCACCTCGACGACCTCAGCGGCAAGCGTGGAAGGCATTTAAGTAATCCCCCGTATCTTGTGCAACATTGTCCTAAAGATAACACCATCCTCGCCTTCATTTCAATCGCTGTCGCCTGTCCCATTGCCTCTTCCCCGCTAATCGACCACGATCCCGAGCGCCTCGCCGAGGTGGACGAAATGACCCACCCATTCCTGCGCCTCATGGTCTCCCCGGTCGCGCCTATCGCGAAGTGCGGGATAGGCCCACTGGAGCAGCTCATAATAGACATTCTGGACCTCCCACAGATCCACCTCGAAGGGCAGCGCCCGTGCCAGGTTCACCATCGTCTCGAGCCGCTGCAGCAGCGGAATCTTGGCGGGTTGTACTCGAAACTCCCCGGCCAGTCGGTCAATCGTCTGTTTCAACGTGTGCCCGAGGCCGGAGGTGTCAAGCTCAACGCGCCACATCCTGGCGTCCCGTAGCAGGGCTTGGATACGGT
>JACPQW010000039.1 GCA_016190285.1 Candidatus Methylomirabilis oxygeniifera | reverse complement strand
GGGCAGGGATTCATGGCAGCGACTAGCATGAAACGAGCCGGATAGGTGACGGAAGTCGCCGCGCGCGCGATGGTCACCGTGCCGTCCTCCAGCGGCTGACGCAACACCTCCAGAACCGACCGCTTGAACTCCGGCAGTTCATCCAGGAAGAGAACCCCGTGGTGTGCCAGACTTACCTCGCCTGGGCGCGGGTTCGTCCCGCCGCCGATCAGCCCGGCATCCGAGATGGTGTGGTGAGGCGCCCGGAAGGGTCGCGTCGCTACCAGCGCCGCACGGGAAGGCACAAGGCCGCAGATGGAATGGATCTTTGTCACCTCGATTGCTTCCTCCAGGACCAGATCAGGCAGGATAGTGGCGAGTCGCCTGGCAAGCATCGTCTTGCCGGAGCCGGGCGGTCCGATGAAGAGGATGTTGTGGCCGCCGGCCGCCGCCACCTCAAGTGCCCGCTTTGCGTGGGCCTGCCCTTTCACATCGGCCAGATCGACGCCGTAGCCGGCGTGCTGCGCGAAGACCTCCTGGAGATCGACCCGCGTGGGCGGAACCTCCTGTGCGCCGTTCAGAAACTCCACCACCTGCGGAAGTGTCTCAACCCCGAAGACCTGGATCCCCTCCACGACGGCCGCCTCTGGGGCATTCTCTGCAGGCAGGACCATCCCGGTAAGTCGGGTGCGCGCGGCTGCGACTGCCATCGGCAGGGCGCCGGTGACCCCTCGGATACCGCCGTCCAGCGCCAATTCGCCCAGCAGTAGATGGCTCTGGAGCCGATCAGGTTTGATCAGGCCCATGGCCGCCAGGATGGCGCAGGCGATGGGGAGGTCGAAGCAGGCGCCCTCCTTCTTGATATCGGCCGGCGCCAGGTTGACGGTGATCCGTCGTGCGGGAAAGTCGAAGCCACAGTTCTTAATGGCTGCCCTCACCCGGTCACGGCTCTCCTTGACCGCCGCATCCGGCAGCCCGACGGTGTTGAAGTTGGGCAGGCCCTGGGCGATGTCGACCTCGACATCAACCAGATAGGCCTCGACCCCCAGCACTGCACTGGATAATACCTTGGCCAGCATTCTGTCTCCGTCAAAAGAGGGCGGTCCCCTCGCTGCTGAACGCATCCCGGATGAGAAGGATCTCGGGCCGCCCTGCCTGACTCCCTGCAAACGTGACGGCGACAACATCGAAGCGGCACGCTGCCCACGAGAGCCTGTTACGCTGCAAAAACAGCTCCGCCACCTTGACGATCTGGTGCTGCTTCCGACGTGTGACCGAGGCCTGCGGCGGACCGAACTCTCCCGACGTGCGTGTCTTGACCTCCACGAATACCACGACGCCGCCGTCCTGCGCAATCAGGTCGATCTCGCCCAGTGGAGTTGCGTAGTTCTCGTGGAGGATCCGGAATCCTTTGGCCTGCAGATACGCCTTCGCTGTGCGCTCTCCTTCCGCTCCCAGAGCTGACCGTCCGGTTCTCATCCGCAGGCCTCCGTTACACGTATTCCCGGACACCTTTGAAGCTCTTCCGATGGATAGGGCTCACACCGAACCGCGCAATGGTCGACAGATGTTCCGAGGTCCCGTACCCTTTGTGTCGGCCGAAGCCGTAGTGCGGGAGCGCTAGGTCGTACGCCCGCATGATCCGGTCCCGGGCAACCTTCGCAAGGATGGACGCCGCAGAGATGGAGAAGCAGAGACGATCCCCGGAAGGGATCAATCGATGAGGAATGGCGCAACGGGGGGATTGGTCGCCGTCGATCAGGACGAACCCGGGGGGCGGGTTCAACGCCTCGATGGCGCGCCGCATGGCAAGCATTGTTGCCTGGAGGATATTGAGGGCATCGATCACCTCCTCCTGGACCACGCCGAAGCCGACGGCGACCGCTTCGGACATGATCGCCAGGTCGAGTCGCTCGCGTTGCTGCGCGCTGAGCGCCTTGGAGTCATCCACCCCTTTGATCGCGCACGTCGGCGGAAGAATTACGGCGGCAGCTACGACCGGCCCGGCCAGCGACCCGCGCCCGGCCTCATCAACACCCGCAAGAAGATGATATCCGGCGGCACGGAGGCAGGATTCCACCTCTGCGGGCGGCAGCGCAGCGATCCTCTTTATGTCAGCTTGCGCTCTGAGATCCGAGCCGCCTTGCCCTTCAGCTTCCGCAGGTAGTAGAGTTTGGCTCGACGGACACGACCCCGTCTTGTGCACTCGATCTTCTCGATCATAGGGGAATGGACAGGGAAGATGCGCTCCACGCCGACACCGTACGTTACCTTGCGGACCGTAAAGGTGGCGCCCAGTCCGCTGCCGCGTTTGCGAATGACTGTCCCTTCAAAGGCCTGGAGTCGTTCCTTGTCCCCTTCCCGCACCTTCACCTGCACCTTAATCGTGTCGCCGGGCGAGAAGCTCAGGGTCTGCGCCTTCAGCGAGGGTACTTCGACGCTTCTGATGACATCCATATTGCTGCCTCCGCTATGCAAAACGTGCGAGCTATTTCGCACCGTACCAATCGACTCTCGAATCGTTTAACCGGTCCCTTGTTCTTCTTCGATCTCTCCCAGGAGCTCAAGATCCTCTTCACTCAGCGAAGCGTACTGCAGCAGATCAGGCCGACGCACCCTGGTGCGTCGGAGGGCCTCCTTCCGACGCCACCGCCTGATCCGCTCATGGTCGCCGGACAACAGCACGTCCGGAACTGCAAGCCCCTGCACACTCGGCGGCCGCGTATACTGTGGAAAGTCCAACAACGCGTCCACAAATGAGTCGTACCGGGCCGAGTCTTCATCGCCCAGCGCGCCAGGCAGCAGCCTGATCACGGCATCCAGGAGCACAAGCGCCGGCAACTCTCCCCCTGTCAGGACGTAGTCCCCGATCGAAATCTCGTCGGGCGACAGGAGGTCTCTTACCCGCTCATCGAACCCCTCGTACCGGCCGCAGATTAACAACAGGTGCTGGTGTTCGATAAGCTCTCGGGCAATCGCCTGCTTAAACGGACGACCCTGTGGGGTCAAGAGGACCAGATAAGACTCTGGTCCCTGTCGGAGGCTCTTGACCGCCTCAAAGATCGGCTCGGGCTTGAGCACCATGCCGGCGCCGCCCCCGTATGGCCGATCATCCACAATGGCATGGCGATCATGAGCATAGCTCCGAAGATCGTGAACGGCGATCTGCACAATGCCGCGCTGCTGGGCTCGCTTGAGGATGCTTTCCGACAGGGGTCCCTGAAAAAACCCAGGGAAGAGGGTGAGGATATCATATCGCCTCAGTTTCGATCATCCCTTCCAGGAGATGGATCAGCATCATCTTCCGCGCAAGATCGACCTTTCTCACGACCTCCCTGGTGGCGGGCACCAGCCATTCGGAACCTCCGCCGTGGACCACGTACACATCGTTGGCGCCCGTTTCCAGGATTTCGACGATCCGTCCAAGCTCTCGTCCATCCTCAGTCACGACCCGAAGGCCGATGAGATCGGTCTGGTAATACGTTCCCTCTGGAAGCGTTGGAGCAGCCGATCTGGAAATGAGCATCTCGCGGCCAACCAGTTGTTCCGCCTGCTCAATAGTCTGTACGTCCCGCAACTGTATAATCCAGGCGCGGCCTACCTGTCGAACCCGCTCTACGACGTACTCGACAAGGTCGCCTGTAGCCGCCCTGAGGTACAGGGTTACCGCCCCTACTGCAATCACGATCGAGTCGGCGTAGGGCTGTACTTTTACTTCCCCCTTCAGCCCCCAAGCCTTGACGACTCTACCCAGCGCAAGGTGCGGTGCGCTATTCACCTATTCCAGTATCTCCAGAACGGCCCGGCGCTTCGACTTGGCCGCGATGGCGTGCAGCACTGTACGCATCGCCTTGGCCGTCCGGCCTTGCTTGCCGATGACTCTGCCGACATCGGAGGAGGCCACTCGCAGCCGGAGGACCATCGCGTTATCCGCCTCTGCCGCTTCGACGGTTACCTGATCCGGACTGTCCACCAGCGCCCTGGCCATCCGTTCCACCAGATCTTTGAGCGCCTGCGCTTCCTCTACGGGACTCTGATTCGGAACCGACGGACCGCCTTCCATGTGTCCTCCTTCCGGTGCGTTGGCCCAACAACCCCAGCGTTATTGACCCTTGCCGGCGGCTTTCAGCTCAGCTAACTGGCGCATGATGCCTGCCCGACGCAAAAGCTGCCGGGCGCTGTCGGTGGGCTCAGCGCCCCGTTGCAACCAATGCAATGCGCGCTCGGCCTGTACGGACAGCACAGGCGGATCGCCGTGAGGATCGTAGGTGCCTAGGGTCTCCAGGACCTTGCCGCCCACCGCGACCGGCGCATCTCCTACCACCAGGCGATAGAAGGGGTGCGCCTTTGCCCCCATCCGCCGCAACTTAATCTTCACAGACATATTGATCTCCCTTTACTCTTCTGCGTCTCCCGCACAGGCAGTTTGCCCGGCGTCACACGCCCATGAAGGACCGAAGGCGCTTTGCCATTTTTGCCCTCGCCCCGCTACCCCCAGGCATGACCCGTTTCATCAGTTTCCTGGCTTGGACAAACTGTTTGAGCAGACGATTCACGTCTGCGACCGATGTGCCGCTTCCGCCGGCGACCCGTCGGCGTCGGCTCCCATTCAGGATCTCGGGAACCTCCCGCTCCTTCCGGGTCATCGAGTTCATAATCGCCTCGGCCTGCTTGAACTCTCGCTCTGCTGAAAAGGTGTCAGCCAGGCCCTTGTGCCGCGACAACCCCGGGATCATCTCCATCACCTGATCGAGGGGCCCGATATCCTTCAACTGCTGGAGTTGCAGACGAAAATCCTCCAGCGTAAAGCCCTCAGAACGAACCTTCCTGACAAGCTCCTGGGCCTGTTTCTGATCCACCCTCGCCTGCGCCTTTTCCACGAGGGTCAGGATATCGCCCATCCCGAGGATCCGCGAAGCCAGTCGTTCGGGGTGAAACGGTTCAAGGGCATCCGGCTTCTCGCCGACACCGATGAACTTGATCGGCTTTCCCGTGACCGACCTGATCGAGAGGGCTGCGCCGCCTCGGGAATCCCCATCCAACTTCGTGAGGATGAACCCTGTCAGGTCAAGATCCGCATTGAACCGGACGGCGGAATTGACCGCATCCTGTCCGGTCATGGCGTCGGCAACCATCAGCCGCTCGGTCGGCGCGGTGGCCGCAGCGATCGCCACCAGCTCTTGCATCAGCGGCTCATCGATATGGAGTCGCCCGGAGGTGTCAAGGATCACCGGATTCTGCCCGCGCTCTTTTGCCAGTTTTCTTGCCTCCTGGCATACCTGCAGCGCAGAACCCGGTCCCGCGTATACGGGCACCCCAAGGGCGCGTCCCAGAGTCTGGAGCTGCTCTCTGGCCGCGGGCCGCACCGTATCAGCCGCCACCAGAAGCGGCGACCGCCCTTCCGACACGAACCATCGAGCCAGCTTCGCCGACGTGGTCGTCTTGCCGGATCCATGCAGGCCGAACAGCATGATGGTGGTCGGGGGATCCGACGCATAGGTCAGCGGGGCCCGTGTCTTGCCCAGCACTTCAACCAGCTCTTCGTAGACGACCTTGACGACCTGCTGGCCTGGGGTCAGACTCTCCAACACGTCGCGGCCGACAGCACGTTCGCGGACGCGCTCGATGAATACCTTGACGACCTTGAAGTTGACATCGGCTTCGAGGAGCGCAAGTCGCACCTCTCGAAGCGCTTCAGTGATGTTCTCCTCGGTGAGCCGCCCGTGGCCACGAAGCTTTTTCAGGACTACGCTTAATCGTTCTGTAAGCCCTTCAAACACCTTACACTACTCCCTTTGCAGCGCCTAAAAATAGCCCTCTCGGCGCCCCTTGTCAAGGTTAAAACTGCATAATTGTTAGGATGGGGGCTGAAGACGGATGACGGACGTGCCTGCCAGCATATCGTGTATGGCGCGCTTTTGCCGGGTCCATGCGATCATCAGAAAACCAAGGCCGAAAAGCAGCAGCGAGAGCATCCAGCACAGCGAGCGAAGCAATGCCTTGCCGTAGGTTATCTTCTGACCGTCCACTCGAACGACCTTCAGGCGGAAGAGCATCTTCCCCGGCGTCTGCCCACACGATCCGACAAAGATGGTGAAATATACCACGCCGCTGAACAGGACGATGGCCGCGCTTGTATAGCCGGCCAATGCGATGACCTGGTCATTGATCTCGCCGCCTAACTGACCGCCGAGATAAATAGTCGTCAATGCAACAAAAGTAAGAGCCATGGTAATCAGAAAGAGGCAGGTAAGATCGGCGATCCAGGCCGCCAGTCGAATCCAGAATCCGGCCTTACGCTCTTGAGGCCCTGCGATAATCTGCGCACTATCGATCGGTGCAGCAGAATCGCAGCACTCAACGTCACTCACCGTCCCCATGAATGCCCTCCCGCCTCTCAGCGCTTCCGCCCGGAAAACTGCTCCGCAAGTTTGCGTCCATCGGGTGTGTTCGCCACAATCAACGTCGCGTTGCCGCATGCAGGGCATACCTTCTGGCGAGTTGACTGACGCCACAGGCTATAGAGAAGGCCGGGAATGATCAGCGCGAACCACAGCACAACCTCGATCACAACTGAGCCTCTGGTCTTTGTGTGAGGCGTGTCAGTCTGAGCGCCGCAGGTTGTGCAGATCAGGGACTCCTCAGAGCGACTTAACGATAAGACGGCGCGGGCACCCATCACAAAGATCGCCACGACTGCCAGCAACGGGATCAGCCAGCGGAGCACTTCCATCAAGGTATTCCTCCTTCACCCCAGCGTAAGGCGCGGTGGGCCAGACTGTCATGAAACCGGTCCAGCTATCTCGACTCGTGAAACATCCAAGCAACGTGCCGATTCTCTCGCCTTTGCGGGGACTTGTCAAGGTGTGCCATGACCCACTGTTGGCCGCTATATAACTGCCGATCCTGTCATCCGCCGTCCCGAGCGAGCTACAGCGGCTAGGTGCCAGGCCCTGGGAGCCGGAACCCGTCTGGCCTATCGGTGTTCTTGGGGTAGCCGTCTGGTCTTGACAGCGGCGGGGTGATCTGATAACTGCTTACACGAGTAGGGGGTTGTCTCCTCCTATGCCGAGAGCTGGCGGCTCTGTGCGGTGATGAGCCTTAGCAGACATGAGGTGTACGATGCCGATCTATGAATACGCGTGTCGCACTTGCAGGAAGCGGGTGAGCCTGCTGATCCGGAATATCCATAGCCCCGCCACACCCGTTTGCCCCCGCTGTGGGGGTCTGGAGTTGACGCGGCTGCTCTCCCGGTTCGCGGTGGTCAAGTCTGAAGAAAGCCGCTTCGAGCGAATGGCTGACCCCAGCAATTTCGGCGATCTCGATGAGAACGATCCGAAGAGTGTGGCGCGCTGGGCCAAGCGGATGGGGAAAGCGATGGGCGAGGATGTCGGTGAGGACTTTGATGAAATGATGGAGCAGGCGATGGAGGAAGAGGGGGCGGCCGGAGGGGGAGCAGAGACCGATGAGTAAGCGACGGATGTGCGCCCAGCCTTCCCGAACCGCGTTTCACCTTGACAGTCGCGCGCCGTTTTGGATATAGTCGGCACGGATTAAAGGGACATATCGGCATCATCATAACGTTAGAGGCAGCAATGAAAAAGCGACATTTACTAGCGCCAGGCCCGACTCCGGTCCTTCCGGACGCCTTGCTGGCGATGGCCAGGCCGATTCTGTATCATCGCGGTCCGGAGTATGAAGCCCTCCTTGCCTCCGTCCGGGAAGGGCTCAAATTTCTCTTCCAAACCAAAAACGAGGTGCTGTTGTTCACCTCATCCGGTACCGGTGGGATGGAGGGGACGGTGGTGAACACGCTCTCGCCCGGCGATCATGCCGTGGTCATCAGGAGCGGTAAGTTCGGCGAACGCTGGGGAGAGATCTGCGAGGCCTATGGCCTTCAGCCGTGCTACATCGATGTAGAGTGGGGGCGGGCGGTAGAGCCCGACCTCGTGGCGGAAGCGCTCGCGGCTGATCCCTCGATCAAGGCAGTCTTTGCTACGCACACGGAAAGCTCCACGGGCGTCCTGCACGATATTGAGGCCATCGCCCGGATCGTGGGAAGGACGCGCGCCATCCTGGTCGTTGACGCCATTATGAGTCTGGGGGTGGCAAGCCTGCCGATGGATGCCTGGGGGGTGGACGTCGTTGTGGGCGGATCTCAGAAGGGTTTGATGATCCCGCCAGGCCTCGCCTTCTGCGCGGTCTCTGACAAAGCCTGGGCGATGGCGCGACAATCCCGTCTTCCGAAGTTCTACTTCAACTTCCTGGCCGAGCGGAAGAGCCTGGAGAAGAACCAGAATACCTTCACGCCGGCGGTCTCGTTGGTGATGGCGCTTCACGAGTCTCTCGCCGCGATCAGAGCGGAGGGTCTCACCGCGCTGTTCGCGCGGCATGACCGGCTTGCGCGGGCGACCCGCGCCGGCGTTCGGGCGCTCGGGCTCGAACTGTTCGCCGACCGGCCTACCCCGGCGCTGACCGCTGTGACTGCCCCGTCGGGTATCGAGGCCGGTGCTATCGTGAAAAGGCTTCGAACGGCCCACGGCATCACCATCTCGGGCGGACAGGCTCAGCTCAAGGGGAAGATCTTCCGGCTGGCCCACCTGGGATACGCTGATGAATCCGATGTTGTTATCTGCCTCGCGGCACTGGAACGAACCCTTACGGATCTCGGCTACCCGGTCAAGCTGGGCGAGGGGGTACGGGCGGTCCAGGAGGTACTGGGCCAGGCAGGTTGAGAAAGAACGGCTTTTAGCGGATAGCTGATAGCTAACTGCTGCTTTGTAGAGAGGAACGGATGCGGATTCTTGTGAGCGACGGCTTGTCGCCGCGCGGCATTGAGGTGTTGCGCCAGGCCGAGGGGTTTGAGGTCGATGAGCGGCGCAAGTTGACCCCAGAGGCGCTGCAGGAGTGCATCGACAACTACGACGGCCTGATTGTCCGTAGCGCCACCAAAGTCACCGCGCCGATCCTGAGGGCTGCGCACCGCCTCAAGGTGGTAGGGCGGGCGGGTGTCGGGGTAGACAATATCGACGTCGAGGCGGCGACAGCTCGCGGCGTCCTGGTGATGAATGCCCCGAGCGGCAATACCCTGGCCACCGCCGAGCATACCTTCTCGCTCCTGCTGTCCCTCGCCAAGAATATCCCGCAGGCGACCGCCTCGATGAAGGGCGGGCGGTGGGAGAAGGGCGCATTTCTCAGTGTCGAGTTGGGGGGTAAGACATTGGGGATCATCGGCTTGGGGCGGATCGGCGGCGAGGTGGCTCGACGCGCCAAAGGGTTTGCTATGCGCGTCATCGTCTCCGATCCCTTTGTGTCCGAGGAGACCGCGACCGCGCTGGGGGTCGAACTGGTGGAACTCCCGGACCTGTTCCAACGGTCGGATTTTATCACCGTTCACACCCCTATCACCCCGGAGACGTACCATCTCATCGATCGCGACGCGATCGCGCAGATGAAGACGGGCGTTCGGATCATCAATTGCGCGAGGGGCGGGATCGTCGACGAGGCGGCCCTGTATGAGGCGATGAAGGCCGGCAAGGTTGCGGGCGCGGCGATGGATGTGTTTGAACAGGAGCCGACCACCGACTCGTCACTGTTTACGCTCAACAACTTTGTCTGCACTCCGCATATCGGCGCGGCGAGCGAGGAAGCGCAGGAGAATGTCGCCGTCGAGATCGCCCAGCAGGTCGTCGAGTACCTCCAGAAAGGGCTGATCAGGAACGCCGTGAATGCCCCGTCGATCGATCCGGCGCTGTACAAGGTACTTCAGCCGTACCTCACCCTGTCCGAGAAACTGGGCCGCCTGGCCTCTCAGCTTGCCGAGGGGGGGCTGCGTCAGATTCGGATCGATTACCGGGGCGAGATTGCGGGCTACGACCCGGCGGCGCTCACCGCGTCCGTCGTCAAGGGGACGCTGGACCCCTTCCTGGGCGATGAGGTCAATTACGTCAACGCCTTGGCTCTGGCGAAAGGGCGCGGTATCCGGATCATTGAGAGTAAGGTGCTGGAGGAGGCCGACTACGCGAGCCTCATCACCGTCTCGGTCAAGGGCGACCGTGGCACGAGTGAGGTTGCAGGGACGCTCTTCAGCCGCCGCGAGCCCAGGGTCGTCCGGATCAACGAATTCCGTCTGGAAGCTATCCCCGAAGGGTATCTCCTGATCTTCTCCAACCTGGACGTACCCGGAGTCATCGGGACGATCGGCACCTTGCTCGGAAAGCACCGGGTCAACATTGCCGGAATGCAGTTGGGACGGGAGCAGCCTGGCGGCCGGGCCGTATCGGTGGTGAATGTCGACAATCCTGTTCCCGCTCATGTCATCGATGAGATCCGGCGACTCCCCAATATCGTTTTCGTCAAGCTGGTGAAGGCCTAAAAGCAGCGGTCAGCGATCAGTGGTCAGCGATCAGGAAAAGCTGAATGCTGATGGCTGAATGCTGAAAGCTGATCTCCCATGAGCGACTTCGAATATTCCCCCAAGACCGCCATCCCGAAAGGGGTTCGGGTCTTTCCGCCGGAGGAAACCGCACTGCGCCGCTGGGCTGAGCGCCGGATCCTTACGGTCTTCGAGCGATGGGGGTTCCAGGAGGTCATCACCCCGACGTTCGAATATCTGGAGGTCTTCTCGGGAGAACCGGAGCGGGAGGGTGGAGACAAGATCTTCAAGTTCGTCGACCGGCAGACCGGCCGTCTGCTCGCGCTGCGGTACGACCCGACCCCTCAGGTGGCGCGCCTCGCGGCCACCACCCTTCGGCACCGTCCCTTGCCGTTGCGTCTTTCGTACGCGACGAATATCTTTCGCGATGAGGCCCCTCAGACGGGTCGGCAACGCGAGTATGTCCAGCTTGGCGTGGAGCTGATCGGGCTGCAGCGGCCGGAGGCCGATGCCGAGATGGTGGCGATGGCGGTGGAAGGCTGTCGGGCCCTCGGCCTGCAGCGCTTTCAAATCGATGTGGGGCAGATCGAGTATGTGCGGGGGCTCGTCGATGCCCTGGGACTTCCACCTGATCGACGCCGGGCGCTGGTCTCGGCCATCGATAGGAAGGATACTGTCGAGATTGAACTGCTCGTCCGAGGTCTGGACGCGGACGACAAGTCCAAGCAGGCGGTGTTGGAACTGCCGATGCTCTATGGGGGGAAGGAGGTCCTGGCTCGCGGGCGGGATCTGGCGCCCAACCGGCGCTCACAGGAGGCTCTGAGAAACCTCACCCAGGTCTATGAGGTGCTGGAGCAGTACGGTCTGGCGGATCAGGTAATCATTGATCTCGGTGAAGCGAGGGCCTTTGAGTACCACACCGGCGTCACCTTTTCGGCATTTGCGCAGGGCCTGGGTTCCGAGATTTCGCGCGGCGGCCGATACGACAACCTGATCGGTGGGTTTGGGTATCCGTGCCCCGCCACCGGCTTCGCCTTCGATCTGGACAAGGTCATGGAGGCGGTAGCGACCGAGACCCGGCCTCCGCTCGCGACCGGTCAGAGGTTCCTGATTATCGACTTCAACCCCGATAAGCGGAACGCCCTTCGCGTCGCGCGGCTTCTGCGGGAACAGGGTTACATGGCGGCGAGAGACATCATTACGCGGGACCTGGAAGGCTCATTTGACTATGCCAAGAGATCCGGGATCGGCCGAGCGATCGTGCTGGGCCTTCCTCATCTGCCTCAAGATGAGTTGCTTATCAGGGATCTTGCCTCCGGGGCTGAGGAGCGGGTCCCGGTCGAGCGGTTTTGCGGCGAGGTCGAACGTGGAGAGCGGCGATGGCTAATGTAATCGTTGTCGGCACGCAGTGGGGCGATGAAGGGAAGGGGAAGATTGTTGATCTTCTCTCCGAGTATTTCGATGCGGTGGCCCGGTACCAGGGTGGGTCCAACGCCGGCCATACGGTCGTCGTAGAAGAGGAGAAGATTGTCCTGCATCTGGTCCCGTCAGGCGTGCTGAGGAAAGGGAAGGTCTGCATCCTGGGGAACGGCGTGGTGATTGATCTGACCGCCCTCATCCAGGAAATGGATCAGCTCGGCAGGCTGCACGTCAAGATCGAGGAGAACTTCTTTATCAGCAAAAACGCGCATCTGGTGCTCCCCTATCATATGATCCTCGACGCGGAACTGGAGCGGCTCCGAGAGGGTCGGCAGATCGGGACGACCCGACGCGGGATCGGGCCGGCCTATGTGGATAAGATGGCGAGGACAGGGATCCGGGTAGGCGAGCTGGCCGACCGCGAGCTCTTCAGAGAGCGGCTCCGCAGTAACCTTGAACAAAAGAAAGCCCAGTTCCCCCACCATCAGGAACTACAGGAGCTGGATTACGAAAAGATGGCGGCGGAGCAACTTGAACAGTTTGAGCGTATCCGCGGTTTCGTGGTGGACAGCTCCCTCGTGATTCACGATCTGATCAAAACCGGGAAGCGCGTCCTGTTTGAGGGGGCGCAGGGGACCCTCCTGGATGTTGATCTCGGGACTTATCCCTACGTCACCTCATCGAGCGCCACAGCCGGAGGCGCCTGTACCGGGACCGGGGTCAGTCCGCTGACGATCGACGGTGTCCTCGGCGTCACCAAGGCTTATACGACGCGAGTCGGTGAGGGTCCGATGCCGACGGAGCTCACGGATAGCACCGGTCAGATGCTGCAGACGCGCGGGCAGGAGTTTGGAGCCACGACGGGACGACCGAGGCGCTGCGGCTGGTTCGATGCCGTGGCCCTCAGATACAGCGCCAGAATCAACGGCCTCTCGGCCCTCGCGCTCATGAAGCTGGACGTCCTGGATGCCTGCGACTCGATCCGGATCTGTACGAGCTACCGATGCAACGATACGATCCTTCGAGAGTTTCCGAACGAAATCGGTCTGCTGCAGGCGTGTGAGCCGATCTATGAAGAGGTGCCAGGCTGGAACCAGAGTATCGACGGCATCACCTCATACAAGCGTCTGCCGGCCAACTGCCGGGCCTATATCGAGCGGATTGAGGGGCTGACAGGGGTCAAGGTCGGGCTCATCTCTACCGGGCCCCGGCGGGACCAGACGATCCTTCGCTCGACGCCGGCCTTGCGGCAGTGGGGGCTGACACGCTAAGCTGCCTTAGAAAGAGCGTTCAGTGCTCAGCCATCAGCTTCAGACAATACGGTAACCTATCAGAATAGCTGACCGCTGAAAGCTGACAGCTTCCATTTTCACGACCCGTTAGCTCAGTTGGCAGAGCTCCTGCCTTTTAAGCAGGGAGTCTCGGGTTCGAGTCCCGAACGGGTCACCACCCCTCTTCCTATCTGCCTAAAAACGCTGAACAATCCTGTATTCACGTACACTTATACGCTTGGCACGAACCATGCTAGAGTACGACGGAAAACGACCATTTCAGACGCGGGAGTAGCACCTGGAGTAGCACTGAATTTGAGGCGCAAAAGCGAGGGGCGTACGGTCTTCGGATTGCTTCCCCACCCCCCCTCATATATTCGCTACACTGA
Source organism: Candidatus Methylomirabilis oxygeniifera (assembly GCA_016190285.1). Taxonomy (GTDB): domain Bacteria; phylum Methylomirabilota; class Methylomirabilia; order Methylomirabilales; family Methylomirabilaceae; genus Methylomirabilis; species Methylomirabilis oxyfera_D. Next base: position 26,591 of record JACPQW010000039.1, on the reverse strand, counting down.
CATACAATTTTTCTCCCCGGTCTAGGGCGACGGCCCGAAGAGTCGGCTTCCGACCGACCTGACCGGGGACCTCTTCGGACGCTCGACGGAGGAGCCATGCCGACAACGCGCCCCTACCTGGAGTTTCACGCTCGCCTACTCTGTAAGTGCGAGGACTTCTTCACGCGCTACACCAAGAAAGGCGGCAATCCTGACAACGTGATCGCCCTGCTGTGGTATCTGACCCCTGAGTCAAAGAAGGCGCGTATTCCGAAGCCTCAGTACCCTGCACTGGCCCAAGACTTCAAGAAGAAACTCATACAGCTTGAAGGTACCTGTGCTGGCTTGTTGCCCTACTTTCCGAAGAACCCGACAAGCTCGATCCGCAAGCTCAAGAAGACTGTGGGAGCCACACAAGAAGCGTCTCGGCAGGTTCGCCGATCCGATGCGGCCATGCGGAATTTTCTCAAGGCACATGGGTTTCATGGCAAGCGCGGATGGCGAGGCCCGCTTGAGGAGACGGTAATTCTTAAAGTGCTCGAACAGGAGCTTCGAGAGCGGCTGAGGCGGCCACACTATAAGGAGATGCTGGCCCTGGCCGAAACCGCAACAGGTACCTCTGTCTTGCGTCTTCAAAGCGGTTCGAGCCGAGGGAAAGACGATCCTGCAGAACTTCTCCGTGTTCGCCTGCACAAGGTTGACTGGCCTGCTGAGTATGAGGCGACCTACCGGAAATTCTTCCCCCCCGAACCGTAACACTCTTACCGTAACTCTTCGCGCAAAAACAGCCCACAAACTCTCGCTGAACGTCACTGATTTACACTAGCGCCATGGCCCCGTTACCTTACACGCTAGGACGCACAATGTCGCGCACTGATGCGCGACGGGCGGCGTAAGGAGAAGGGCGTATGCGTGAGCGTGAAAGAGCCTTAAGCGTCGGAGAGGCAAGCGAAATGTTGGCAGTATCCCCCCGCTCGTTGAGCGATCGTCGGTTTCGAATCCGTCTCGGGTTGCAGGCGCGGCGGATCGGCGGAAGGATCGTGTTCCTCGAATCGGATCTGCTCCGGCTGTTGGAACGCGGGCGCGAAGGGTTTCCCGGCGAGAGGCGGCGATGAGCGGGACGGCGACAGCTCCGATCCTAGCCCCATTGCGCGACACCATCCCCGGAGAGCTGAGGGCTCGCTCGCAGTGGGTGGTATGGCGACTTGAGCTTCGGGAGGGCGAACCCAAGCCTACCAAGGTCCCGTACTACGCGGTGGGCCGCAAGGCGAGCAGCACGGAGCCTGCGACCTGGCTGTCATTCGAAGCAGCGTGGAGGCTGTACGAGCGCGGCGGCTTCGATGGCGTCGGCTACGTATTCGCGGAAGATGATCCCTATACGGGGATTGACCTGGACAAGGAATTACTAGAGGAGGACCGACAGACCATCTTGAGGCGATTCGACAGCTATTGCGAGCTGTCCCCAAGCGGCCAAGGTCAACATCTCATCATGAAGGCTACCCTCCCAAGCGGAGGCCGGAAAAAGGGACCCATTGAGGTCTATGACCGGTGGCGGTACTTCACCATCACCGGTAAGTGCATGTCAGCATATCCCTCGATGATCGAGGAGCGGCAAGAAGCTGTAGACTGGTTGCTCGCCACCTACTTCTCTCAGCAGCGTGACACGAAATCTAATACGAACGGCAGCGGCCTGGACGCGACGGACGATAAGCTGCTGGCGCGGGCGTTTGACGCAGCGAACGGCGACAAGCTCCAGCGGCTGTGGAATGGCGACACGACTGATTACCCCTCCGCAAGTGAGGCGGACATGGCGTTAGCCTCTCTGCTCGCCTTCTGGACCGGCCCCGATGCGATGAAATTGGAAACCCTGATGCGAAGCTCCGGCCTTGCGCGGGAGAAGTGGGATAAACGACACTACGGCGACGGACAGACCTATCTCGAAGCTGTGGTTACCAAGGCCCTGAGTGGCCGGACGGAGTTTTACGTGGGAAACCATCATGCGAACGGGAAGGCGGATCGGCAAGAGTCGGCCCACACCCAGGAGAGCGGCGGCCTTCCCTTGACGCGGTTGGGTGACTTGTTGGCGGAGCCCGAGGAAGTCGTGTCCTGGTTGGTGGAGGAGCGTTTGCCAAGCGGCGGCCTGTCCATCCTGGCGGCCAAGCCCAAGGTGGGGAAGAGCACCCTGGCGCGATGCTTGGCGTTGGCGGTGGCTCAAGGCGAGTCCTGGCTGGGGTGTCAGACTAGCCAAGGGACAGTCTTCTATCTGGCGCTGGAGGAAAAGCGGGCGGAACTCCGGCGGCACTTCGAGGCGATGGGCGCGACGGGGGAGGATCACCTGTATCTCTTCATGGAACCATCTCCGGCGGATGGCCTGGCCCAGCTTCGCAAGGCGGCGGAGGCTCATCAGCCGGTCTTGATTGTGGTTGACCCCCTCTTCCGGTTTGTGCGCGTGAAAGATGGGAACGATTACACTCAGGTGACGGCGGCCCTGGAGCCCCTGCTCACCCTGGCCCGGCAAACGGGAGCCCATGTGCTGCTTGTGCATCATTCGAGTAAGAAGGGGAGCGGCGACGGTGACGGCATTCTTGGCAGTACGGCGATCTTCGGGAGCGTTGACACAGCGTTGCTTCTGACCCGGAGAGACCAGTATCGAACGTTGCGAAGTATTCAGCGATACGGCGAAGACCTCGAAGAAGTGACGCTCACCCTGGACCCTGACACGCGGAGGGTGTCGGCTGGCCCGTCCCGGCAAGAGGTGGAGGGGCAAGAAGTGGCTGACAAGATTCTGGAGTTTCTGAGGACCCAGCGGGAGCCGGTGACCGAGCCGGAGATTAATGACGCGGTGGAAGCGCGGCTCGCAGTCAAGCGCCGAGCACTCCGGCAATTGGTAGCGGCGGGGAAGCTTTCCAGGTCCGGCAAGGGGGGTAAGGGCGACCCCTATCGCTATGCGGTTTCAGATTCTTGTTCCCTTGTTCCCATATATATGCGGGAACAAGCAAAACAAGCATCCGAAAACGGCGTAAGTAGCGAAAACGATTCAGTGTATTCTCGTTCCCATGCTTTTGATAAAAACGGGGACCCGGTGGAAATCTTGGGACGCAGTATTTCCCCTTCTGAAACCCTCTTTGAGGAGGTGTGACGGATGACTCCGACGGCCCTACTCAGCGAGCTACAGAACCAAGGGGTAACGCTCCACCCGAGAGGCGATAAACTGGCCTTCGGTCCGAGAGACAAGGTGACGCCGGAACTCAAGGCGAAGATCGTGCAGCACAAGGAAGACCTCCTGCGACTTCTGCAACCTGGCCGTACCCTGGCCGACCTGTACCGGAAATACTGGAGCAAACCCGAGACCGACCCTCTGGAGACCTTCAAGGCGCTTCATCGAGAGATCGACCATCTGGAGCAGCACGTCGGAGCAGACACAGCCTGGCGAACGCTCGAAGAGGCGGCGAAGCGCTGGTATCAGGAGAAAGCCCGGTGTCCATTCTGCGGGAAAGACGAACTGCATCTGAGCGGGAGGGGATGAGAAGATGCGAGACAATCTGAGTGAACGATTGAGACAACGGCAAGCGGACCTGAGCGATGAGCTGACAAGACAATCGGGACCCGTGTCCATCGTGCAAGCGCGGTTGCGAGGCTTGGCCCGACCCTGGCCGGTTGATTACGACCCAAAGGATTTCAGAGAGGCGGTCTTCCCCTGGCTTGCGGATCTGCACCGGAGTTTCACCGAGGCCCGGAGCGTGCGGGACGGTTGGACAAGCACGATAGCCGCACTCGAACGCGAACGTGAGGCGTTGCACGCCAAGCTGACAGCGGGCGAGCTTGAGAGCCTGGACTATGACCGAGACCGTGCACGGTACCATATCCGCAAAATTGAAGCGGAGACCTACCGGGAAGCACTTGTACGGATTGATGACGGGCTGAGGACGGCTGAGAGGGATTGGGAACGGGTACGGCCCATCGTGGAAGCCGAGATCGAGCGCTATGCGGATGTGCTCTTCAAGCAGGAGCAGCGCACCCTTCAGAAGGAAGTCGAAGAGATGCTGACCCGGTACACGACCGTTCGAGTGCACGCGGCGGAGTTAAGTCTCTGGCATAGCACCCTACAGGAGCGCTTCGGGCTGACGATCCGACCCAGGCGAGTACGTTTCGACCCGGAGCTACCGGCGACGCACAATTTCGCCGTCAGCATCGAAATGGAGGGCGAGCGACATGGATGACGATCCGATACGGGAGCACTTGGCACGGATCGAGGCGAAGATTGAGGCGGCGCTCGCCTTCAAGGGGCGGTATGTACTCACCGGCGCGAAAACGATCTGTGCGGCGCTGGGGGTATCGCCCCGAACGCTCTACAGATGGCGCCTGGACGTTGAAAACCCGCTCCGGTGTGCACACCTTGGGCACGGTCTCGCCACGACCCCCACCCTGATTGATGAATGGGTACGGCACAAGTGGGAGCTTGAGGAAAAGCGAAGACAGAGCCGACCGAAGACCAGGCAGTATGACCGATTCAAACAGAAGATCGTGGCAAGAGTTGGAGTACCCGAGGATGAGGGAGAAGGAAGCAACGTGTCACCCCCCGATTTTCCTCTTGACAGCGTACCTGATACGCTATAGCATACAAGCATGAAGACATCGAAGCAGAAACCCAACACAGAGGAGCCCGCAATGGTGAGAACGAGTCTGACCCTCCCTGAAGACCTCTGGAAGGCTTGCCAGCATCGAGCGATTGAGACCCGAAGCAGTCTGCGAGCGATTATTATCGAGGCGTTGACGGCCTACCTGAACCCCCCAAGTAAGCGGTAACGACGGAGAGGCTATGGCGCGTAACGGTGGCGTAGATCGAGGGTTGTTCCGACGTGAGGGCGTCTGGTGGATTCTCTGGGTGTGCCCGTATGGGCATCGGCACCGGGAAAAGATCGGCACGGCGAAGGGACTGGCCCGCGACTACTACCAGAAGCGCAAGCTTCAAGTCAAGCTCGAAGGATTCTGCTTGACCGAGGCCAAGGCTCAGCGAGAGGCGGAGAAGCCGGTCCTGTTCCAAGATGTCGCGAGCCGGTACCTGGCATGGGCGGAGCGTGAGCGGCCGCGGTCTGTGGTGTTCCGGCAATGCGCCATGAAGCACTTGGTGACGGCGTTCGGCCCGAAGCCGTTGACCGACATCGACAGTGAGGCGCTGGAGGGCTACATCGAACGCCGGAAGGGTGAGGGTGCGGCCCCGGCCACGATCAATCGAGAGCGTACCGTTCTCGGGCACCTGTTCACGAAGGCGAGGACCTGGAAGCTGGCTACCCTGAACCCCCTGGCCGATACGGACCCTCTCAAAGAGCCGGACGAACACCCCCGACCGTTGAGCGCGGATGACGAGGCACGGCTGTTGAGTGTGCTTCCGACGCGCTACCATGCCTTCACGCGGTTTGCGATCCATACCGGTCTTCGGTTGGGCGAGCTGAGGGCGCAAACCTGGAAGGATACCGACTTGGAGCAAGGGACCCTGACCGTCACCCGGCCCAAGAGCGGCAAGCGTGAAGTGCTGCCATTAAACCAGACGGCCCGACGGCTGCTGACCTCTCTGGAGCGAACCGGCCCCCTGGTGTTTCCGGACATTCCCGAGGGAGTATCGACCCGTTTCGTAGAGTATGCGAAGCGAGCAGGCTTGGAAGGCGTGACGTTTCACTGCTTGCGAGATACATTCATATCGAGACTGGCCCCCCATGTGAGCGCGACGACCCTGATGGCCCTGGCCCGACATCGGGACCTCCGGACCACCCGGCGGTATCTCAAGGTCGAAGACGCGCACCTTCGAACGGCGGTCGAACGGCTGGCTGACCCCGAAACTGGCGATGGAAGTAGCACCCAGAGTAGCACTGAGAAAATGGCCGTCACGCAACTCCTTGAATCTATTGGTTTCTAAGAGGGGGGTGATTCGAGTCCCGAACGGGTCACCATACATGCCTGTCGCCGAGGCCCTGCGCGACCAGCGATGCCGATCACCTCTTTCGTTTTGTCCTTCACGCCGATGACGATAGTGCCGTACGCGGACTTGACGAAATAGTTATTATAGTGCATACTGCATACGTGAGGTGGGAAGCTGATCTCCACGACGATTTCGCCCCCGAGTACCGCGATCTGCATAAGGACGTGCAGGACGAACTACTGGCCCACATCGAACTGCTTGAACAGTTCGGCCCGCAGCTCGGGCGGCCCCATGCAGACACCCTGAAGGGTTCACGTCATGCACATATGAAGGAATTGCGGTTCGATGCCGCTAATGGTATCTGGCGTGTGGCATTTGCGTTCGATCCATACCGCAAGGCTATTATTCTGGCAGCCGGAGATAAGTCCCGCGTGAGTGACAAGCGGTTCTACCGTTAACTGATCGACAAGGCCGATGCGCGTTTTGATGCACATCTGGCTACACTCAAAAGGCAGAAGAAAAAGGAAAGGGGGTAAGCCGTGACACATCTCGAACGCATAAGGAAGGAACTAAGCCCGACCCGTCGCAAGAAGATCGCAGCCCGCGCGGCCCAGCTCATCGCGGAGGAGTTGACGTTACAGGAACTCCGGCGCGCACGCAAGCTCACGCAGGTCCGCATGGCTAAGAAGCTTGGCATCGGGCAGGACGGCATTTCTAAGATCGAGAAACGTACCGATCTGATGATTTCTACCTTGCGGAAAACCGTTGAAGCGATGGGCGGAACGCTATCTCTTGTCGCGGAATTCCCTGATCGCCCACCGGTCGCTCTGTCCGGTATCGCCGAAGACGAACCGGACTCCAAATCGGCGAGCCGGAAACAATCGCATGCACATGCACAGAGAAGACTGGCAGGTCCCAGTGCTCGGCTGCAGTCGCAGCGCATGCTGATGAACTGACAATAAACCAAGTAACGCACTGCGCTAGAATAGGCGAGCGTCTGACCTTACTGCATTAAGGCGAAATTGCTCCATCAGACCGCCACCCTTCCTGAGAAGGGGATGGTCAAATCGAGGTTCTGGAGTGCCAAATACTTGATTCGAGTCCGCGACGGGTCACCAATTTCCGCTTACCCCCATCATTGCTTTTTCATCGCTCACAGCCCGTCTATCCACGGTAGCCCTAATTGTGGGATGGATAGTGCAGATTCGTGGTGGTAATCTACAGCGTGCTGCCCAGAGTGACATCCCCGTATAGTGCTTGACGCCTAGCGAGAGTCGCTATATTTCCTTATCATGATCAAGTCCTTCAAGGACAAAGAGACCGAGAAGGTGTATGAGCGTCTTTATTCGAAGAAGTTCCAGCAAGACATTCAACGGACGGCCTTGCGGAAGCTGAGGATGCTGAACAACGCGCGTTCGTTACCAGATCTTCTGGCCCTTCCGGGAATCATTTGGAAAAGCTCAAGGGCAATCGTACGGGGCAGCTTCGATTCGTATCAATGATCAATGGCGGATTTGTTTCGTCTGGCGAGGGAGCGATGCCTTTGAGGTGGAGATCACAGACTATCATTAGGAGTTGCATCGGATGGTAAAACAGAAGATGGCACCGATCCACCCCGGAGAAGTCCTGCAGGAGGAGTTCCTCAAACTGCTGGGTCTCAGTCAGCATCGGCTGGCGCTCGATATTGGGGTTGACCCACGCCGCATCAACGAGATCATCTTGGGCAAGCGGGGTGTGACGGCCAATACGGCTCTGCGTTTGGCCCGCTATTTTGGCACATCACCTGAGTTCTGGATTGGGCTCCAGGTTCAGTATGACCTTGATGTCGAGGAGGATGAGCTGGGTAACCGTCTTGAGAGAGAGGTCAAGGTGTACGCCGAGGTCCATTGATTGGGGATGTTTGCCAACAAGCGGTCCAACTCAGACTGGCAATTCCGCCGTGCTTCATTGTCAGCCGGTGATACGCGGAGTGCACCGCTCCCTCGTTCCGCCAACCAGTGACCTTCGGAGCATGGCATTCCCGGCCATGTTTGGGATAAGAGCCCCAAAGGTCTCGCGGGTCACCCGTAGAAAAAAGAGGGCCGTCTCTTTTCACTAAACAAGAGACGGCCCTCTTTGTGGAAGGTGTGCCATTCTTAGTTGAACAAGCGACGCGACTCCCTGATGGTAGGGCGGTCAGCACCGCTAACCGAGTACCCCGCACACAAAGGAGTCGCTTCATGAAGAGGGCAACCCGAATGCTGAGCGGATCGACGGCGGCAAGTCCCGGTGAGGGGTTCGAGGCGCCACTCACGCTCCACCGCCTTGGCGTCTGCTCGGCCCTGGGCATGAGCCTGAAGACGACCAATTGTCTTGAATCCGTCAGCGCATTTATCGAACAGCGCACCGACACGGTCGATCGGTGGCGGAGTGTTGAGTAGAAACGGAGAGGGTGTGTCGCAGCCCTTCCCGACATCACGCTGCGGCTTGACTGGCTCAAAAGTGTCCTCGCCCTTCCACTGTTGCGCCATATATTGCACAAGGAACTCAGTGGGAAGATGCGCATACAAAAGCGTCAGGTTGCGTGATCGCATGATCGGGAGTCTACTTCGCACAGGTCAACTCACTTTGACATTGCCTCTCCTATTGTGACCATAAGCGTTGAGTGTGCAGAATGCCATGAATATAAATATCCATTTGTCAACTCGGGAGGGAAATATCCCAGGTACCGTGAACCGGGTTACGGGGCAGCGCTTAAATATAGCCGTGCTGGATGGCGTATTTCACGAGGTCGGTATTCTTGTTGACGTGCAGCTTCCGCATGATACTGGACCGGTGGCGATTCACCGTGCGAAAGCTGATAAAGAGCAGGTTGCCGATCTCCTTGCTTGTTTTCCCTTCCACAATCAGTTTCAACACCTCTTTCTCGCGGATCGTCAATCGCTCCGGCTGAGCGAAGGGCCGCGAATCCGATTGGAGGGCCGTTATACATTCAGGGTCCATCCCCTCAGAAAGAGCTTGGGAGATGTAAATGTTCCCTTGTCTGATTCTCTCGATGGCAGAAAAGAGATCCGCGGCGGTGTTGTCTTTAAGCAGGTACCCCTGCGCGCCGGCCGCGAGGGCCTGCTGGAGGAATGCTCTCTCATTATGCATGGTGAGGACCAATACTCCCACGCCGGGAAAGCCTTTTTGGATTTCGTGGATCGCTTCGATGCCCCGCAGACCGGGCAGCGAGATGTCGAGGATCACCAGATCGGTGGTCACCCTTTCCAAAAGGCTGAGGAGTTCAAGGCCGTTCCCCGTCTCCTCGACGATGTGAATAGCCGGGTCCTTTTCCAGAAGGCTTCTCAGACCGCTGCGGAACAAACTGTGATCGGCAGCCACGATCACGCGATAAGGGGTCATCCCAGATCTCCATTCTTCGACCACGGGATGCAGAGCGTGATAGGAATGTGTTGTGAGAATTTAAAGAATGGGCTCTTCCGGCACCCCCCCGACTTTCAGAAGCGCCCCGTGAATGTGTCGCCCTCGTTGCTAAGAGCAACGCTAGCATCTCACCGAGCGAAGAGGTATCAGCACGCGTCTGTTTTTTGTGTCAGACGCTCAGGTAGGTAGTTGTCGGGGCAGGTCCTACAGGGGATGTGCGGGGTGCGAAGACATTGCTTGCCGAAAGCCGGATGGTGAACATCAGGCACCTTACAAGGCAATAGGACCGGGGTCGGGGATGCCGGCTTCGCCAAAGCCTTTCTTCCTCAGCATGCAACTGTCGCAGGCGCGACAGGGCCGTCCGTCCGGGGTTGGGTCGTAGCAGCTCCAGGTGAGATGGAAATCGACCCCAAGGGCAGCGCCTTGCCGGATGATCTCGGCCTTGGACAAGTGGGGATCAGCGGAATGTGAATGGTGAGTGTGGATCTGTCTTCTACGCTGGCCCGCGTCGCCAGATTCGCCATGTGCTCGAAGGCCGCAATATACTCAGGACGACAATCGGGATACCCGCTGTAGTCGATGGCGTTCACCCCGAGCACGATATCTTCCGAATCGATCACCTCCGCCCAGGCCAGCGCACAGGAGAGAAAGATGGTGTTGCGGTCTGTTAGCACAGACAACAAGGGCCTACGACGCGTTGTCGTAAGCCCTTGCGTGGGATATTGGCAATCTTTCTTGGGGGCTATTCCGTTGCCCCGGCTTCCTTGAGGAGCCGTACGACCTCGTTCTCGCTCCTATTAAACGCGATCTTCAAGGCCGTGATGCCATTGTTGGTTTTGGCGTGCACATCCGCGCCCGCCGCGAGCAGCGCTTGTACGACCTCGCAATGGCCTTCCTGAGACGCCCACAGCAAGGCCGTTGCGCCATTATCCTGCGTGGCGTTCACATCCACGCCCTGCGCAAGCAGCGCTTGTACGACCTCGAGATGGCCGGCCAGGGACGCTCTCATCAAGGCCGTCCAGCCCGCGTCGGATTTGACGTGTACCCACGCGCCCGCCGCAATCAGCGCTTGTACGACCTCGAGATGGCCTCTTAGAGACGCTCTCATCAAGGCCGTCCAGCCATATTCATCTCTGGCGTTCACATTCGCGCCCGCCGCAATCAGCGCCTGCACGGCCTTGGGAGAGCCGTCCTGAGCCGCTCTCATCAAGGCTGTCATACCGTGTTTACCTGCGGCGTTCACATCGTCGCTCATGGTCGTTCCTCCTTCATGGGTCACACGTGTGTCCGGCTCATCCTAGCCCTTCGCCGCTCCAAGGCCGGGGTCGGGGATGCCGGCTTCGGCGAAGCCTTTCTCCCTTAGCATACAACTGTCGCAGGCGCGGCAGGGCCGTCCATCCGGGGTCGGGTCGTAACAGCTCCAGGTAAGCCGAAAATCGATCCCAAGGGCAGCGCCCTGGCGTATGATCTCGGCCTTGGACAGGTGGATCAGCGGAGTGTAAATGGTGAGCGCGGATCTGCCTTCAGCGCCGGCGCGGGTCGCCAGATTCGCCATCTGCTCGAAGGCCGCGATATATTCAGGCCGACAATCCGGATACCCGCTGTAGTCGATGGCGTTCACCCCGAGCACGATATCTTCCGAACCGATCACCTCGGCCCAGGCCAGCGCATAGGAGAGAAAGATGGTATTGCGGGCGGGAACGTATGTAATGGGGATACCGGAGCCGATCTCTTTCATCTCGCGACCCTTCGGCACCGGGATTTCAGCAGTCAGCGCCGAACCTCCGATCCGGCGAAGATCAAGTTCAAGGATCAGGTGCTGCGACGCGCCGAGGGCCACTGCGATCCGCTTCGCGCTTTCCACCTCGCGCGCGTGACGCTGGCCGTAGCGACAGGTCAGGGCATGAAGCTGATACCCCTTGGCCTTTGCCAACGCGGCCGCCGTTGCGGAGTCGATCCCGCCGCTCAACAGGACCACGGCAGGCTTGCCTGCCTGTGCGCTGCACGCAGACGGGTTCACTACACCCCCCGCCGGTTCGGATCCCACAAATACTTATGAAGCTGAATCTGAAGCCTGACATTCAGTCGGTCCGTCAAGATCCATTCAGCCAGCTCCCTCGGATGGAGTTCGCCGAGAACCGGCGAGAAGAGGATGTGGGCCTTTTCGGCCAGGGCATGCTCCGCCGTCACTCGTCTGGCCCACTCGTAGTCACGACGATCCGCCACGACAAATTTGATCTGATCCTTCCTGTCGAGATGCTGGAGGTTCTCAAGATTGTTGTGAGGGTCCATCTCACTTCCAGGAGCCTTGAGGTCCAGGATCTTGACCACCCTGGGGTCGAGGCGATCGATGCTGAGGCTTCCCCCTGTTTCGATCAGGACTTCGTACCCCTCAAGGAGCAAGCGATGAATCAGAGGATACACCTCTCCCTGCAACAGCGGCTCCCCCCCGGTAATCTCGACCAACGGGCACTTATAGCCTCGCACCTGTTCCAGCACCTGCTCGATCGAGCGTTGTTCGCCCTCGTGGAACGCATATGTCGTATCGCACCACCGGCACCGAAGATTACACCCGGTCAGGCGAACAAAGACACAGGGCCGACCGGCATAGGTCGATTCTCCCTGGATACTGTAGAAGATTTCGTTCACGCGGAGGCTCATAACCGCCTCGACTTCAGGATGCTTAACTACTCAGGTGTTTAGGCTGTAGGCTGTTAGTCGTTGCGCACGGACCGAATCAAGGCGCACTTCGTCGGCCAGTTCAAACGCTCTGAGTTTGGTATGGTCTCGCATGGCGCGTTCCTACAGTCTATCTACCTAAGTGGCTACTAGGATGTCACCAAAAATAGAAGGGCAGGCTCTCCTCCCTGCGAAAGCCTGCCCTGAGCGATGTCAGAGGGCCTGCCCACCAGATAGCACAGAAGCCCGATACGCCTACCCTTCCGACCCGATCACTACATACCGCGTTCCACCGTCTCGCTTGACCAGAAGAAGTGTCGGTTCATCCGGCTTGGTTTTCTCCAGGACACGCCTGACCTGGTTCACTGTTGTCACCCTGACACGGTTAATCTCCAGGATCAGATCTCCGGGTTGCAACCCGACCGAGTCGCCCGGGCTATCGGGTTCAACCTCTGTGATCACGACCCCTTTTTCGCCCTTTAATCCAAACTTACGTGCGAGTGCCGGCGTGAGCTCCTGAATATCGATCCCCAGCTTCGTTTTCGGAGAAGTCGACGTCATGGCCGCCACTTGCTCCTCTTTAAGCTCCCCAACCTTGACCTGCAGCGTGACTTCGGCCCCGTCGCGGACAACCTTCATGGGGACCTCTTTTCCTACCGGCGTACTGGCTACCATATGCGGCAGATCGGTGGAGGACTTGATTTTTTTACCGTCAAACTCTACGATGACGTCCCCCTGCTTGACCCCGGCGTGTTCGGCCGGTGATCCCTCCATCACATCCGACACCAGGGCGCCATTTGCCTGCTTGAGGGAGAATTTCTTACCGAGGTCCGGGGTAATCGGCTGAATCGCTACGCCAAGCCATCCGCGGGTCACCTGCCCACGCTCCTTCAACTGGGGCAGGACCTCTTTCGTCATATCGATGGGAATCGCGAAACCGATCCCGATCGAACCGCCCGTTGGGCTGAAGATCGCGGTGTTGATTCCCACCGCCTCGCCGTTCGTGTTGATCAGCGGTCCGCCGCTGTTACCTCGATTGATAGACGCATCGGTCTGGATGAAGTTGTCATATGGGCCTTCGCCGATAAACCGGCCCTTGGCGCTGACGATGCCGGTGGTGACCGTCTGATTGAGACCGAACGGATTACCGATCGCCATGACCGGCTCGCCGACTTCCAACTTGTCCGAGTTGCCAAGCGGGATCACCGGGAGGTTGGAGGCCTCGATTTTGATGAGGGCGATATCAGTCTTCGGATCCCTCCCGATCACCTTCGCCTTGAACTCTCGACTATCACCCAGCTTGACGGTGATGTCCGTCGCATTTTCGACCACGTGGTTATTCGTCAGGATGTAGCCGTCTTTGTTGATAATGAATCCGGACCCCAGACTGGTTGCCTTGAACTGCCTCGGCTGGTCGCCGAAGAACCGTTTGAAGAACTCGTTGAAAGGGTCATCTTCGCTGAAAGGGCCCCGTGACTGGATGCCCCTTTTGACCACCTGGGTGGTGCTGATATTCACCACAGCGGGGGTCAACTCCTTTGCCAGTTTGACCCAAAGCTTCCCGTCTGAGATTTGGCTCGAACTAAACAGCCCGCTCTCTGCTTTTTCGGTCCAGACTTGAGCCGTCGTGGCCTTTGTGAGCGGGACCAAATTCAAGGAGGCCGTAATCAGCACCCCAAGAATCAAACAGGACGCTGCAACGGCGATTAAGGTCCTGGTGTGAAACCGTCCATTACGCATTATATCCCCCTGCGATGGTGTGACCTGACTCCGTTTCCCGTTGGCAAACCCAGATATGCACCTTTATTACGACACGGTAAATGCGGGAGCGTTTAGTAGAACCTTCCCGGGTTTGGCTGCAACGCGCCCCGCCTTTATTGCTCCTAGCTTAGCAGACTCATTATTCAAATTCAACATACCCCTCTGTATCGAAAGTCGAGTGATCATACATGGGCAACGCTCGCTGGTATGACAAAAGCATGATCGACCGGGAACTATGGACGGCGTATCATGTATCACGGGACGACCGGGTAGTATATTAGTGTTAGGTGTTTCGATGGGGTATACCCGATCAACACCAAAGGGAGCATGCCTCCACGCGCTGCAGGCACCGATGACGGTAAGGCGGCAATGGGTACAACCGTAAACGGAAGGGATAAAAAAGTGGGTCGGATCCGTAGTCTTCTCCTGCTCCTGGGTCTCGTGCTCTTGGGAGTGCTCCTCGCCAGGATTGACTTGCGCCCGGTCCTCTATCAGGTGCGATCCCTCTCCTGGGGACTGTTGCTCCTTCTTTTCCCGTGCGGGCTTACCACGATTCTGGATACCTTCGGATGGCGATACGCCTTTCGAGGACGCCTTCTACCCGCTTCTACTCTTTTACCTGTTCGCCTGGCGGGTAAAGCCTTCAATATGATGAGCCTCACCGCCACCCTGGGGGGTGAACCGGTCAAGGTCTATCTCCTCCGCCCGTGGGTATCCATAGAAGAAGGCGCAGCCTCGGTGGTCATCGATAAGACGACGTCGCTTCTGGCCCAGGTATGCGTGCTCCTGCTTGGCATCGTTTTCTCCCCTCTGCTCTTACCGGCAGGATCTTCCTTTCTGAGTGGAATGGTGGGCCTGGCGCTGCTGGGGGTGTTGACGATCGGAGGATTTATCATGGCGCAGCGACGCGGGCTCTGCAGTCGATCCCTGATGATGCTCAACCGCCTGGGCTTTACGTGGCATCGGGGGGCAGAGGCCGCTCAGGGGCTGGATGAAGCCATTGCCGCGTTCTACACGACCCACCGCCCGCGCCTCACCCTGTCGTATCTCTTTCACCTGATGGCGTCTCTGGTCGGGATCCTGGAGGTCTACCTGATCCTCTGGCTGCTCGGGCTTCCGATCTCCTTGACGACAGCCGTGGTTATCGAGGGCTTCAGCTCGGCCATCAAGGCCGCCGGTTTCCTGGTTCCTGGCGCCATCGGCGTGGAGGAGGGGGGCAATGTGGCCGTCTTCCTGGCCGTGGGGTTAACGGCGGAGGTAGCGCTCTCTTTCAGTGTTGTCAGACGGATACGAGAGCTGGCCGTGGTGGTTGCCGGCTTGGCAGCCTTGGCGGTTGTTCGAAGTGGCCGCCCCATCCCGCATCCGGGGTGATCAGGTGAAGGCGTTATGTCAACACCAGAGGATCTCAGCGGTCGAAGAATCCTTCTGCTGGTGTTGTCCTGCAAATCACCGCGAGCGGCTGAGGACGGCTTGACGCAGCTTCTCGCCTGGCCTACACTTCACCTGAGCCCTTTATTGTTTCTTTGTTGACAAGGAGGAAGGAACCTATGACGAGACGGTCACGCTGGATCCAAAGCCTGTTTTTCACCGTTCTTCTTCTCGCCTTTGCAGGTGATCCCCTGAAAGCCGAGGAGATTCGCGACGATCCTGAGGCCCGTGCGCTCCTGGAAGAGGCCCGCCGGCGCGTCGTCGTATGGGACCGCTTCCCGGGCTTTGAGGCGACACTCGATGTAGATCATGATGGAAAAAGGTCGGGCGGCGAACTGACGGTCCTGCCATCCGGAAAGGTGGAGGTTACGCTTCAAGACCGCGAGGCGGCAGAGTGGGTCGGGGGGATCCTGAAGTCGCTCGTTAACCATCGACTGAAAACGGAAACACACAAGCACGAAGAGGCGCCGGTTGCCTTTGGTTCCGAGGATCAGCATCCGCTGGGACGCCTGGTGAAGAAAGGCGACCGTTTCTCATCGACGTACCGCATCAAGGATCGACAGATTCTCCAGGTCAACCAGAAGACCGAAAAAGGATGGCTGAGCCTCAATGTCTTAGAGTACGTCCAGACACTTCATGGCTTCTTGCCCAGGCAGGTGGCCGTCTTCCAGTTCGACGAAAAGGGTGTGCTTGGGAAAAGCACCGTCTTTACTGATGAGTACATCGAGGTGGAAAGGTTTTGGCTTCCTGAGTCCCGTGTGATCTTCGTCGCCCAAGGGGCAAAGATCGAAATCTCGAAGATTCACTTCCAAAAGCACCGCCTGCTTCCGAAAGAAGCGGCCAAGGTCCCGGCTTCCTGATCTCGGGCGTCGTTAATTCCCCTTTTCAGCAACGAGCATGAGCGCCGCAAGGTTCCGGTCGTACTGACGGAATACGCGCCGCATTGTGTGTATCCGCTGGCGTGCCGCCGGGTTTCGCAGAACATTCCAGGCGATTCGCGCCATCCCCGCCAGCCCTTCATTCCGGATCATCTGAGACGGTTCGAGCAGGTGCATCGGGGTGGTTGCCTGCGCCTTGATAATGAACCCTTCGCCTTGCAGCAGCGCCTTCCATTCCGACACGGTCAGCGGACGCACCCCCACATGAATGGACTGCGAGAGTGCGCGGTTGATGGCGTCTCTGGTCGCATGATCGATATCGTCAGGAACTAAAGATAGTTCATGAATGCCACAACGCCCGCCTCGCGCCAGTACGCGCTTGGCCTCTTGAATAATCCTGGCCTTATTCTCAGGGGTTTTCATGCTCAACATCGCTTCGCAGTACACCACCGTGGCGCTACTGTCCGGTAAGCCTGAGCGTTCTGCCTGCCCGACGACACAACGCTGATTATCGCCTTTCAGATAGCTCTGTACTCGCTTCGCGGCGGCATCGTCAGCTTCTACCGCAGTATAGGCGGACGGCGATTTCGCCAGCACCAGTTGCGCCGTCACCCCCAGCCCTGGCGCAAATTCGACCACCCTATCCGTTGGGCCGATCGTGAGTGCGTCCAGCATCCGGCGGGTCAATTCAAGGCCGCCGGGACGCAACACCCGCTTTCCCATCTGTGCCAGCAGCCAGTGCCCCGGCATCTTCTCAACGTGCAGTCCGTGTCCCGGCAGGATCTCCTCGTGTTCACTCATGAGCTTTTTTCGCTTTTCCTCTCGAATGGTTAGCCTGCAACCAGGAGTCACACACCCGCAGTGGCTCATCTATGAGCGGTTGCCTGGTTTATCTGTGTGAACAAGTCAAAGCTACCATACCACAGGTTTGTCCGCGAGTCACAGATGCTCGCGCTCGGTCTGCCGGAGGGCGCGATAGCGCTCGAAGATCTGACGTGAGGGCGGCGTTCGGCATCCGGATGGCTACCGTCGGCATGTGCTCGAATGAATCAGGCATGGAGAGCAGCAGGATGTTCATGGCGGCTTCTCCAAGCGCTAACGCGCTACACGGCTATTACGCCTTCCAGGACCATTGCAGGTAGTGGTTTCATAGTAAGGCAATCACATGCAAAGCGCAAGATACCTAGGCGGCGGCTGCGGCGTGCGTGCCCTGAGATCGCGCGGGTACGGCTCAACTCGTGAACTGAAGCCGCGACAGAAGGGCATAGAGGGCGAAGTTGTAAGGTGCGTGAAGACCATGTTCGGCCGCTTTTTTGATGATAGCGCCATTCAAGGCTTCATGCTCCAACGGTTTCCCCGCCTCATGGTCCTGAAGCATTGACGTCTTCACGCCGTAGTGCCGGGAGAACTTGACGTGTCGTTCCCATACCTCTTTAAGAGTAAGGCCGACCCCCGACGCATTCGCCACAGCGACAACCTCCGCCGTCACTAGCCTCGCCAGCTCAAGGGTGTGGGGGTTCTCGAGGATGACCTTGACCGGGCCGCCGACCAGTGTATTGATCGCATTAAAAGGAGCATTCCAGGCGAGCTTCGCCCATAAGACTATTGTGATATTGGGCGAGGTGTCGGCCGGAAAGCCGTAACCGTCGAAGAACGCCTTGAGCCTGATAACCCGCTCGCTGACGCCCCCGTCGAGCTCTCCGAATACGATCTTCCCACTTTCCTGGTGAAGGATCACCCCGGGCTCCGGCGTGCTCGCCCCAATGTAGGCGACTCCCGCCAAGACCTTCTCCTGTCCGATGAAAGATGCGATCTTTTCCTCGTTATCGATCCCATTCTGAAGCGACAGAACGTCGGTCTGCTGCCCGATCATGGGGAGTGCCTGACGAATAGCCGACTCGGTGTCGTACGATTTCACGCAGAACAGGACCAGGTCGACGGGGCCGACCTCGGCCGGATCATCACTGGCGCTGACCCGGATAGAGAAGTCCCCCTTCCAACTCTTGACCGAAAGGCCCCTCGCTCTGAGCGCCTCCAGGCGCTTCCCGCGTGCGATGAACGTGACATCGGCGCCGCCCTTGGCCAGCAGGCCGCCGAAGTAGCCCCCCACTGCCCCCACCCCCACCACCGCTACCTTCATGGCTTTATCTCCAATCACGCTGTTCCAGGTCCCAAGTTCCAGGTTCGAACCTGACGCCTGGCGCATGGAGCCCGGCATTTCAGAGGGAAATATTATACCGCTTGATTTTGCTGTTCAAGGTTTTGAGGTCGATGCCGAGAAGTCTGGCTGCCTGCATTTTCTTGCCGCCCGTGTGATCGAGCACCCGGATGAGGTGCAGCCGCTCCATCTCCTGGAGCGAGGCTGGCCCACCCGTGAGGCCGCTCGGAAATCGGATGTTGGGTGGCAGATCTTCAAGACCAATGACGTCGCCGGAGGAGAGAATCTGTAAGCGCTCGATCGTATTCGCAAGCTCTCGCACATTGCCGGGCCACGGGTAGTCTGCCAGCGCGTGAATGGCCTCCTGGGAGACGGTCTTGGGCTTTTGACCAGTCACCCGGAATTGCTTCACAAAGTGCTCAATCAATAGCGAGATGTCCTCCTTCCGCTCACGCAAGGACGGCAACATCAAGCTGACGACGTTCAGTCGATAGTAGAGATCCTCGCGAAACCGGCCCGTCCGTACCTCCTGGGCCAGATCCTTGTTGGTCGCAGCGATGATGCGCACATCCACCCGGTGCACGCGGGTGCCCCCAACCCGTCGCAACTCCTTGGTGTCGAGCACCTGAAGGAGCTTGGCCTGCATGGCGGAGCTCATCTCCCCCACCTCATCCAGTAAGAGGGTCCCGCTTCCGGCCACCTCGAAGAGACCCATCTTGACGCTGGTTGCGCCGGTGAACGCCCCTTTCTCATGTCCGAACAGCTCGCTCTCCAGCAATGGATCCTGAAAACCGCTGCAGTTGATGACCAGGAACGGCCCGTTGGCGCGAGGGCTTGCCATATGAATAGCCTTGGCCACCAGGCTCTTGCCGGTCCCGCTCTCCCCCTGAATCAGAACACTCGCCTCGCTTGGCGCGATCCGCCGCACGGTGGCCAGCAGGGAGGCCATGGCGGGACTATGGCCGACCATGATCGGTGCAGGCTCGCGCTGGGCAACCATACGGCGCAGGGCAGTATTTTCCGTTTGCAGGCGCTTTCGGTCTGCGGCGCGCCGCAGCACATCCTCCAATTCGGAGAGTTTGAAGGGTTTGGTCAGGTAGTCGTAGGCGCCCAGCTTCATCGCTTGAATAGCGCTATCCACATCGGGGTGACCGGTGAGGACAACCACCTCCGCCGAGGTCCCGGAATCGCGAATCCGGCGGAGTGCCTCCATCCCCCCGATCCCCGGCATCTTGAGGTCGAGGAGGATGACGTCAAACTCCCGCATTCGCAACTGCTCCAGGGCCTCTTCGCCGCTTCCGGCGCAGGTGACTATATACCCTGCCCGTGGCAGCTCATTTTCCATGAGCAGCCGGATGGGTCGCTCGTCATCGACCACAAGCGCGCGGGTCGCTCCGCGTCGTTCAACCGCGTGAACCATCTTCACCCCCTGTCCGGAGATCGGATCGCTTCTCATTCATCGTGTGGCGATCGGCCAGCGGTACACTGACAATGACCGTCGTCCCCTTTCCAACCCCCTCACTTCGCACCTCGATGGTGCCTTTGTGCTGTTCAACGATACTCTGGCTGATGGCCAGGCCAAGGCCCGTCCCTCTGCCCACCTCCTTGGTGGTAAAGAAAGGATCGAAGATCCTCGAAAGGTTGTCCGGCGAGATTCCGCTGCCCGTATCGGACACGAACACATCGAGCCATGCTTGTTCACAAGCCGGTCCGATAGTCTCTCGACGGTGATGGGCGTCGATGCGGATCTCCCCGCCGCTCTCGATGGCATCGAGCGCATTCGTCAGAAGGTTGAGGAAGACCTGCTGAAGCATCTGGGCATCGGCCTGCACCATGCTCCCAACCGGGAATGGGGCCACGACAATCCGCTGATTTTCGAGGCTGGCCTGCCGCTCCACAAACGAGACCGCGTGTAACGCCACATCATACACATCCACCAAACTGAAGGCAGGCTCGCGTTGGCGCGCGAAATCGAGCAGGCGACGGACAATGGTTGCTGCACGAGCCACTTCATCCTGGATCATCGTGACATATTGCCTCCACTCTGCAAGGGCGGCATGGTCACCGATCTCCGCTGTCTCGACACGCCGCTGAAGGGCCTCGGCGAAACCGGCTACGGAGGAGAGGGGGTTGTTCAGTTCATGGGCCAGGCCGGCGGCCAATCGGCCAAGCGAGGCGAGCTTCTCCTGTCGCACTAGCAACTGCTGCGACTGTTTCAACTCGTCATACGAGCGGCGCAGTTCCTCATACCGGCTGGCGTTCTCGAGCGCAATGGCGGCCTGAGTGGCCAGCGTGATGGCCAGGGTCTCATCCTCTTCACTGAACTCGGCGGCGCCCTGCTTCTCCGTCACATAGAGGTTGCCACGGACCTTCCCTTTTGACACGACGGGTACGCCCAGGAAGGAGTGCATCGCGGGATGATGAGGTGGAAAGCCGCGCGCGCGCGGGTCCGCGGTCAGGTTCTTCAGGCGCAAGGGTTTTCCCTCGCGCACCAGCACACCTAGAATCCCCTTTCCGACCGGCGGAGGGCCTATGGCCTGTCTGGCAGTCTCGTCAATGCCCGCCGTGATGAACCGGCTGAGGCCGCCCTTGCCATCTAAGACGCCAAGGGCGGCGTATTTGGCGCTCATCAACTTACAGGCCATGTTGACGATACGCTGCAAGACCTCTTCAAGAGAGAGCTTCGCGCTGAGGATCATCCCCGCGCGTATCAGCATCCGAAGCTGGTTCATCTCTCGCTTACTCATCCGCTCCCGTTCCTCCACAAACGTGAGCGTGATCAGGGTCTGGAGGCGGTGTGCTACGGGGGCGTAGAGATCGAGGAGCTTCGCCAGCCGATCCACCTCGCCCCGATACCTCTTGAAGAGGGAGTGCCTGTACACATCATGCAGCAACGCCAGGCGATCGATGATCTGCTCCGGAGTCCGTCCTCCAAGCACCCCCTGTTTCGCCTTGAGATGGGCATAGGCCAGGGCCGGATCATATCTCCCGGTCTCCACACATTCCAGAACGATGGTACAGAGCGCGCCGGACTCGGTCTCGATCTCGTCAAGGGTAAGTCCCTCCAGCAGGTCTTTTGCCCGCATCCGGCGGACCCATTCTCGCCGGAGCAGTTCGCCCTTCGCTGAAAAGTGGCTCACGAGCTCTTTACGTAATGTGGTATTGCTGCGAACCATAGTCGCACCGTCTCTTGAGCCGGCTTCCTCTCAGCCGACCCGATCCAACGAGAAGAGAACGTGGAACCGAGCGTCAACGTAAAAGTCGACGTTGACAGTGGCCTGCAAGGTCTTTATCCTTTCCTCGTCAGGCTCAATAGTCGCGGGAGGAGATGTGAAACTGATCGAACACATACTCAGCACGCAGGTCGTCTACGCGGGGAAATATCTGTCAACCGAGCAACAGACGGTTGTCCTGCCGGATGGACGACAGGCGGTCCGCGACATCGTTCGTCCTCCGGACGCTGTTGCGATTGTGCCGATCGGCGATGATGGTCGAATCTACCTGGTTCGGCAGTATCGGCCGGCCATCCGGCGGGCTATCTATGAAATCCCCGCCGGGATTATCGATCACGGCGAACGCCCGACTGCCACCGCTCGCCGGGAGTGCGAGGAAGAGATTGGACTTCGCCCGCGCCGGCTGCTCACACTGTGTACCTTCTATTCCGCGGTCGGGTTCTCTACCGGATCTATCCGGCTTTTTCTGGCCCAAGGACTTATGGCCGGTCGCGACCGCCGCCACGATCCCACCGAGTTCCTGCAGGTCCATGCGATCCCGTTCGAGCAGGCCTACCAGTGGGTCTTATCACACAAGATCGTGGATGCCAAGAGCATCGTTGGTATTCTCTGGGCCAAGCAACGGCTCGATCTCCCACCGCTCCACGATCAGCGACAGCCGACTTGACGGCAGCCTTAGCAACACCCAACAGTGCGCTGTTCGTCACTCCCGGCCAAGGAACTCCAGGATCGCCCGGTTGGTCTCGTCGGGTTTCTCCCACATCGGCATATGACCGCTGTCTTTGATGATGACCAACTCGGAATTCCGAATTGAGGCGTGGAGCTGCCCGCCAACCGTTACAGGAAAGAGCCCATCCTGTTCGCCCCAGATAATCAATGTCGGCTGGCGCAAGGTCTCCAGCGCTCCCGCATACCGAGTCACCTCATCAGCGTAGCGCACCGTAGAGGCTATGACCCTGGCGGTCCCTGCAATGCGGCTGATCCGGTATTGTCGCTCTACCACCTCATCGGTGATCAGCCGATCGTCATAGACGACCTGCGTGAGCGCCGTCCGCACCATGCCTCGAGTCCGTAATGCGACGGCCAGGTGCGGCAAGAGTGGGACGTGACGGATCGCGAGGAACCAACGAAAGAGGCGATTGCGAACCGCGGGAACCACCTGTGGGGGGATGCTATCAATCAGGACAAGCTTGTCCACTCGCGTGGGGTAGGTGAGGGCGAACGCCCAGGCGATTCCCCCACCCATTGAGTTGCCGATCAGGCCGGCACTTCTCACACCGAGTCGGTCCATGAACTGTCTGATCGTACTGATAAAAAGCGACGGCGTGTAGTCGACCCTCGGCCGATCAGAATAGCCGTATCCGAGGAGATCGGGGATGTACAGGCGATACCGCTTTGACAGCGCCGCCACCTGCCTTTCCCACATCCAGATCTCTCCTCCAAAGCCGTGAAGCAAGAGGAGCGGCGGGCCATCGCCGGTTACGACATATGCGACCGTCCCCTCATCAATCTCCGCCAGCTTCGGTTCGAGGGTTGGGTTCCAGTCAAAGGCGGTTGGACGGACGAGCGGACGAGCACCGGCCATCGCTATCGCATTCGCACCCACACAGACACCTCATCCGAATGGGTTCCCGGGACTACGTCGCTATCGGTTTGCTGCCAGGATCGTTCTGCGCCAGACTAAGGTGGAAAAAAAACTTGTACGGCGTACGGAAATCTATTAGCATTATTAGGTTTACTTGTCCACCTTCTCCTGTGTGGACGTCCATCAGAGGATACCCCTGTTCTTGCGATTTATACTGCTCCGGTCGATCATCTTTGGGATTCTCGTCGCATCTCAGCTCTATCTCTTCGTGAGAGGGGATCGGGCGTTGCGGCTATCCCTGTGGAGTCCCCTGCGCAAGAAACTGCTCCGTCTCGCCCTGACCGGATTCCTTGTTTCAACATTGGCCATCTATTTTGCATTCCTCTCTCAATGGGCTCCTCTCGAGCACCCTTCTCCACTGATCCTATATACGTTGATTTATCCGACCGCGATCTGGAGTTTCGGATCGTTGTTCTCATCGCTATTGCTGTTTCTGGCCAATTTGAGCGGTTATGGCGTCAGATGGTTCCGCTCCAGGGTTGGCTCGCAGGCTAAAGCCTCCACGCCACCACTCGATCCCTCGCGCAGGGTATTTATGCAGACCTCACTGGGCGCGCTGGCCGCAGCGCCGATCTTGATCTCGAGCTATGGGGCCTCCTATGCGAGCAGTGGATGGGAGGTTGAGGAGGTACGTCTGTCGCTCAGTCCGGCCCGTCCTTTTGATCCCCCGCTGAAGGTGGTCCAGGTATCCGACATCCACTCCGGCCTCTTTATGACCCCCGCCCAGATGCGCCATTGTGTCCAGGCGATCCGGCAGCTTGAGCCTGATCTGTTCGTGCTGACAGGGGATTTCATCTCTAACTCGGCAGCCGACCTCCCCCCCTGCATCGAGGAAATGGCGCGGGTTGAGAGCCGGTATGGGAGTTTCGCCGTCCTTGGCAACCACGAACATTGGTACGGAGAGACCGAAAAGATTATTGCTGCCTTCGAAGGTGCAGGGATCTCGATGCTGCAGAATACTCATCGGGTTGTGGAGACCGATCGCGGCTCCATTGCCGTTGCGGGCATCGACGATCTGCGTGTCGGCAGGCCCGATCTTGGTCGAGCGCTGGAAAGCCTGAATCCGACGCTTCCAACCATACTGCTGTCCCATCGTCCTGAAATCTTTCCGCAGGCTGCCTCGCGCAACATCGGCCTCACGGTGTCCGGTCATTACCATGGGGGGCAGGTTAAGGTCAGTGCGCTCGGACTGAGTATCAGCCTTGCTCACCTGCTGAGCTCATACCCGGAGGGTCTGTACCGTCTCAGGAATTCTCACCTGTATGTCAATCGTGGTCTGGGGACTACCGGAACCCCCGTCCGCGTCAACGCCAGTCCGGAGATCACGCTCTTCCATCTCACCTGACGGTTGTGGATCTGGCGGGCAGCGGCTGGGATCTTTCAGTACAGGGAAGAGGGTTGCGGTACGAGTCGGACGTATCGGAGTCATTCCAGAGGCGCCGCCCTGCTATTTGGCAAAGATCATCTTCAACGCGATCAGCAACAGCGCGGCCCCGAACAGCTTCTCCAGCACCGAGCTGGACAAGCCGACCGCCAGCTTGGCACCCGCTAAGCCCCCCACGAAGAAGCCGATGCAGATCAGACCGGCTATTCGCAGGTCGACATACCCTTTGCTGTAATAGGTCCAGGCTGCCAACAAGCCGATCGGCGGCACTAAGAGGGCCAAGGTTGTCCCTTGGGCCTGATGCTGTGACAACCCGAACACTAAGACCAGCACAGGGATGATGATAATCCCTCCGCCGATTCCGATCAGGCCACTGAAGATTCCTGCAACCAGACCTAAGAAGACATACGGCAAGATCTCTACCATAGGCGCCATCCTCGGATAAGTAAACGCTGTGGGCGCACGAGCCGACCGGATTTACGGCACACTCGGACCGCCATCTTCGAGATCTGAGCTCCACAAAATTCTACTGTTTCCAACCCCGAGAAGGCAAGCAGTTTCCGTCCCCACTTCTCCAGGCGCACCGGATGTGACCGGGCTTGCCCATGTATCGTAGTGTAATGTAGATTCGGTAGGTATGTGACAGGTAACGTCTAGATATGGTGCGCGACAGATGACCCTGGACCAGGAGGAAGGATCATGAGACGATGGTTCAAGACCGGCGCAATAACGGCAGCGGCACTCTTGCTCTACGTGACAGCCGGTGTGCCCGCTTGGGCTGGGTCAGCCCCGGCCGCCGGCGCGCGACCGGCGGTTTCCGGCGAGGCGACCAAGCAGACTCAGAGTCTGACGGCCCAAGCCCAGACAATCCCCACTTTCTTTGCAGAAGTCACGGCTGCCTTCACCGCCCCTCCCACCCCCCCAACCGGAGGGTTAGGGGATGCGGTGGCGGCATCGCGCGACACCTTCTCCATCACAGAGTCGATCGAGTTCAACGCCGTCCTGCTCGAATCCGGCTTGGCAGGGACCACAGCGGATTTGACGCTCTTTGTGTTTGATCCGCGTGGCCAGTTGGTGGCGGGCGGTTTCTCCTTTTTTGGCATCCAAGCTCCCGACGATCGGACGAACTTTTTCGTTACAGTGGACGCCGCATCGCTGTTCGCCAGAGGGCGACTGAACTGGGTCATCACGATCAGCGACGCCTTCGGGGGATTCTTCGTAACCGGGTTCCACGCCATTGAGATCCAGTGAGATGTGACCACGCCTCGCTACTATTCAAAATAGGCGCGGATTGGTGGTCGGGTTTGCGCCTTGAACGGGGAAGGGAACATCTCTCTCGCTATCCCGCGTTTAAAGGTTGGCTGTTTCGATCTTGATCTTGGCTCGCGCCCGGACTTGGCGAATCCAGTCGGCAAACACCTGCTCCTGCTTTCTTTGCAGGAGCCCGCGGCTGAACTGAGCCTTCTCGCGTTCGAATGCTGCGGCATCCGGGTCTTTTCGATCGATGACTCGCAGGAGGTAGCTCGCCTTCGTGCCCTGGATGATCGGGCTGATTGCGCCCCGCTCCATTGCCAAGGCGGTCTCCTTGAACCGCTCTTGATCCGGTATTTGCGGGAGGCTACGATCCCATGAGAAGAAATCGCTGATGATCGGCTTGAGTCCGGACGTCTTGACGATCTCGTCCCAGGACTTTTTATCCTTGAGTAGTCCGGTGATTTTCTGAACGGTAGCCTGTTGCGTCTTCGGATCTGAGAACATCAAGTACTCCGCCTTGACGGAAGCCCGATTAAAGCGAAAGGCCTCCCACGTCTCATCCGGGAGGAGATGAACCCCGCCCTTTACCCACTCTTCCACCTTGCGAAGCAGCAGGTCTTCACGCAGGCTTTCTTCGAACCGCTCAGGCGTCAGGCGCGCCGATTGAAGGGTCCGAAGATATCTGTCCCGCTTAAAGCCTGTTGCATCGCTGAAAGCCGGTATGGTGGTGATCTCTGCGATAAGTTCATCCGGACTGATTACGATGCCTAATCGTCTTGCCTCATGAAGCAGCAGGTGGCGTCCGATCAGCCCTTCCACAACCTGCCCTTTCAGGTTCAGTTGTTCGAGGATCTTTTCATCAAACTTATC
>JACPQW010000050.1 GCA_016190285.1 Candidatus Methylomirabilis oxygeniifera | reverse complement strand
TGAACGTGCGGTCGCTCATCGAGATCAGCCTCATAGAACCAGAACTTGTAACCCTTGACCCGCAGGACAACAGGCATATGGCTTCCTCAACCAGCATTTTAGCATGAATGCAAAAACTTATAATATACGTCAAGCCACCCAACTATTGACTAGTTATGATGCATACTCCAAACCTTAGGGGCGGTCAAGCCTTTTTGGCAGTGACGTTGACGCTATCCTGACGGAAGAGCCAGAACATTATGGTCAGAGGGAACCACCATGGTATTATGATGAGACGTAGTTGAGCGACCTGGGAGGGTTGATAAGGAATGGCGGAACAGATTTCAGCGATCTCAGCGAGTACTCCAGTGGCGGCCTTGGCGGGCTTGAATGCGGCGCAGCAGGCGGCGGTCACGCACGGCGATGGCCCGTTGCTCATCATTGCGGGCGCCGGGACGGGGAAAACCACGGTGATCGCTCACCGGATCGCCCACCTGATCAACAGCAAGCGGGCCCGGCCGGAGCAGGTGCTGGCGCTGACCTTTACCGAGAAGGCGGCGGCCGAGATGGAGCGGCGTGTCGATCTGCTGGTCCCATACGGGTTCATCGATACCTGGATCTCCACCTTCCATGCCTTTGGAGACCGCGTGCTTCGGGAGCACGCCCTGGTGCTGGGGCTAAGTCCGGACTTCCGCCTGCTCACGGTGCCGGAGCAGGTCATCTTCTTTCAGGAGCATCTGTTCGAACTGCCGCTCGACTATTTCCGACCGCTCGGCAGTCCGCTGCGGCATGTTCAGGCGTTGCTCCAACTGTTCAGTCGAGCCAAAGACGAGGATGTCGGTCCCGAGCAATACGCAAGTTATGCGAAGGAGGTGGCAGGTCGGGCGGCGGTCTCTCCCGATGACAAGGCGCTGGCGGAGCAGGCGAAGCGGGAGGCAGAGATCGCCAGGACCTACCGACATTACCAGGAACTGATGGCTCGCAAAGGGAAGCTGGACTTTGGCGACCTGATGATGCGGACACTTAACTTGCTTCGGGAACACCCGCTGGTGCTCCGACGGTTGCAGGAGCGGTTCCGGTATATCCTGGTCGATGAGTTTCAGGATACCAACTACGCCCAGTTTCAGATCGTGAAGCTGCTCACGGCCTCCCATCGGAATGTGACGGTGGTGGGGGATGACGATCAGTCGATCTTCAAATTTCGAGGCGCCTCGATCAGTAACATCCTCAGCTTTCGCCGGGAGTTCCCCGAGACCGAGACAGTCGTCCTGGCGGAGAACTATCGATCGACGCCGAGCGTCCTTGATGCCGCGTACCGTCTGATCCAGCACAACAACCCTGACCGCTTGGAATACCAGGAAGGCGTCGACAAGCGTCTGAGACCTTGCAATGGTGACGGCCCGGCCGTTGAGAGTGTGGTCTTCCAGACCTATCAGGAAGAGGCCGACTGGGTGGCCGGGAAGATCGAGGAGTTGGTCGAGGCGAAGGTGTGCACGCTTGGCAACATCGCTCTTCTCGTGCGGCGAAACAGCGATGCCGATCCATTGCTCCGGGCGCTGAACATGAAGGGAATCCCCTGGAGCTTCAGCGGGGCGAAGGGGCTGTACGACAGGGATGAGATACGGCTGGTGATTTCGTTTCTCCGTCTCCTGGCTGACCCATGCGACTCCCTGAGCCTCTTTCATCTGGCCGGTTCCGATATCTACGGGATGCCGGCTGCCGATCTGACCCTCTGTAACGCCTTTGCGCGTCGAAAACATCGAAGCCTCTATGAACTGCTGCTGGATCTGACGAGGCGGCCTGGCGCTGTGCCTGAGCTTTCCGGCGTTTCGACCGAAGGGGTCGCTGCTGCCACGGCCCTCCTGAGCGACCTGCACCGCTATCTGGACAAGGCGGCCCGGGAGGTAACGGGACGTATCCTGTACGAATTCCTGATGGAACAGCCTGGCTACGGGAAGCGACTGCTGCATTCAAACTCCCCCCGCGATCATCAACGGGTCAGTAACCTTGCCGCGTTCTTCGGCCTGGTTCAGCGATTCGGCGAGGTGGCGCCCCAGGATCGCGTGGCCGGCTTTGTCCCGTATCTGACGATGCTGATCGAGGCGGGCGAGAACCCGCCCGTCGCGGAGGGTGAGGCGGTGGAGGAAGGGGTGGCCGTACTTACGCTGCACAAGGCCAAGGGCCTCGAGTTCGAGGCCGTGTTTCTCGTGGGCCTGGTCGAGAAGCGGTTCCCCTCGATCGATCGGCGGGAGGCGATCCCGCTTCCCGATGAACTGGTTAAAGAGACGCTGCCGTCCGGCGACTTTCACCAGCAGGAGGAGCGGCGCCTGTTTTATGTGGGCATGACGCGGGCCAAGCGGTACCTGTTCCTTACGCGGGCGAAGGACTACGGAACGAAGCGGGAGTGGAAGCGCAGCCGGTTCCTGGCGGAGGCGCTGGCGCTGCCGAAAGAAGAAGAGGAGCAGCCCTGGCGAGGGGCGCCGGAGGCGGTCATCGGTCGATACGCGCCGCCGCCCCAGGTCGCAATCGATCTGGCTGTCCGGGCTGATGCCCCGCTCAGCCTCTCACACTATCAGATCGACGATTATCTGACCTGCCCGTTGAAATACAAGTATGTCCATCTCCTGCGGGTGCCGGTTCTCAGGGAACATACGGTCATCTACGGCGCCGCGCTGCATCGGGCGGTTCAGGCATACAATAATCAACGCCTTGCCGGGCAGACAATGTCGCTTGAAGATCTGATCGAATCGTTTGAAGCCCACTGGGTCAATGAAGGGTTCATCTCCCGGGAACACGAGGAGCGGCGTATGCAGGAAGGTCGGGATGCCCTCGCCCGGTTTCATGCCAGCGCCGGGACAAAGCAGCCGCCGACGTCGGTCGAAAAGAGGTTCCGATTCCAGCTCGGCAACGACATCGTGACCGGCGTTATGGATCGGGTAGACGAGCGTGAGGGCGAGACCGTCATTATCGACTATAAGTCGTCGTCGGTCAGGGACCAAAAGGCGGCAGATAAAGAGACCAGGGAGAGTCAGCAGCTCGCGCTGTATGCGCTGGCTTACCGGGAGTCGATCGGCCGGTTGCCGGATCGGGTGGAACTACACTTCCTGACCCCGGGCGGTGTCATTGTCGGGCAGGCGGTGAAAAGGGAAAAGGATCTCGAGCGGGCGGCCGAGCGGGTTCGGGAGGCCGCAACCGGGATTCGTGGAGGCCTCTTTCAGGCGACCCCCAGTCAATGGGTCTGTAGTTTCTGCGCCTTCAGGACCATCTGTCCCGCCACCATGTGGATCGGGGAGCGCCAGGGATGAGGATCGGTATTGATCTCGACGATGTCCTGGCCGATTCACTTCCGCATTACCTGCTGGCGTTTAACAGGCGTTTTGGCCTCGACGTTGAGCTTGCTGATGGCGCGTGGCGGATCGCCGACAGATTTCCCCATATTACACGGCAGGAGGCCGACAACTTTTTCTCGGAACTGATCGAAAACGGTTTCTTCTCATCCAGATCGCTTGTCCATCACGCTAAAGAAGCGGTGGAAACGTTGGCCGACGATGGCCATGATCTGTATATCATCACCGGCCGGACCCCGCGAGATGAGCGAATTACGATGGACTGGCTGACGCGCGTCGGCGTACTGTCTTACTTTGAGGCAGTTGTACACAGGACGCGCGACCCGGTGGAGCGCCACAAAACGGATGTCGCATCAGGATTAGCGCTCAGTCTCTTCATCGAGGATGAACTTGCGGTAGCCATCGCCGTGGCGGCAACCGCTATCCCGGTCCTGTTGTTCGACCAGCCGTGGAATCAGGGTTCGCTCCCCGACAACGTGCGCCGGATCGAGTCATGGCCTGAGGCGCTGACACAGATTGCCGCACTGAACGGCAATGGGAAGCATCGGTAGCCTCACCCCCGCTTGCCTCTCATGCTTCAGTGTGGTAGCGTACAGTTATTGTTTAGCAAGGCTCCCGCCCACGTCATTGCGAGAGAGCGTAGCGACCGAAGCAATCCCGTCGTTCTTCGCAACCTCAAGAACGCGGAGATTGCCACGCTCCCGTTGGTCGCTCGCAATGACGGAGCCGGAGAGACGTTCATGCCCGTGGGCGAGCCGAGAGCGCATGGGGCGTCGGGACGGATCACGTGGGTAGTCCGGCGTGAAGAGGCATGGCGGTCATTGACGGCGGGGAACGTAGCTCACGCGAACAGAGGATGACATGAGCGGCGACACAGACGATTCGACGAGGACGATCGGCCCCATCCTGCAGGAAGCCAGAACGGCAAAGGGTCTCACAATCGAAGAGGCTGCAGCGGGCAGTAAGGTTCCCCTCTCCTTCGTCCGCCTCATGGAGCAGGAGCAGTTCCACCTGGTTCCCGATTTTCTGTACCTCACTCGATTTCTGACGGAATATGCCGCCTTTCTCAGCCTTGATCCCAAGCAGCTCTTGGCGCAGTTAAAGACGCAAATGGATTCCGCCAGGCTGAGGGAGGCGTCACATCCGACGCCATCAATAGGCTCTCGGACTGATCTTCGTCGTCTGCTGATCTATCTGCTGCCTGCGGTGGCCGTCATTCCCCTGATCTTCATCGGGCTCTCCCTTTTCTCCGGGCCGTCACCCACAGTACCGCCAGCCCAGACTATGCCCGCGCCCCCGTCGGCTGAGACAGGCACGCCGCCATCGGAAAGTCTCATCGCTACTCAGCCCGGCTCGCAAGTCACCCCCTTTGGCGCGGAACAACCAAAAGCAGTACCCCCGTCCCACCCGATCACTGCTACCCCAGGACAGGAGCCTCAAGTCCCCCCTTCTCGATATAGGCTGCGAGCCGAGGCGAAAGAGACAACTTGGCTTGCGGTGTCCGCAGACGGGTCGCCCCGGAAACAGGCCCTGTTACGTCCGGGCGAGACGGCGTCGTGGTTGGCGAATAATGGATTTGTTGTGACCGTCGGCAATGTCGGAGGGGTGACCCTTATGCTGAATGGTCGGCCGGTTCCGTTGAAGGGGGCGCAGGGTCAGGTCATCCAGAATCTTGCCCTACCTGAGAACGACAGGCCACCGCTCGCAAGGCAGTAAGATGGGGGTCGGAATGAATCCGGGCATCGCCCACGATCATGGGGATTTCGTGAGTCGGCGTTTGCAGATCGGGATCGTCCTGAACCTGCTGTTTGCCTTGGCGGAATTGGTAGCAGGCCTAACCGCCGGAAGCCTCGCGCTCATAGGCGACGCGTGGCATAACTTCAGCGATGTCATCGGGCTGGCCATCTCCTGGGTTGCGCTTCGACAGGTGGAGCGCCCTGCCAACGAACGCAAGACATTCGGCTATCACCGAGCCAGTATCCTCGCCGCCCTCGCTAACGGGATCGCGCTGATCGGCGTCACCCTATGGCTGTTCTATGCGGCCATTCATCGGCTGGGATCCTCGGTTGTGCCTGAGGCGCCCGTCATGATGGGGGTGGCAGGGATCGGGTTTCTGATCAATATCGGGGTCGCACTGTCGCTTCGGCGAGGAACCAGAGATCTCAATATTCGAAGCGCCTTCCTGCACCTGCTGAGCGATGGGTTCGTGTCGCTCGCCGTCGTGGCAGCCGGCGTCATCATCCTGCTCAGCGGTTGGAGCCTGATCGATCCGCTTCTGAGTTGTGTAATCGGGCTGTTAGTACTGATCGGCTGCTGGGACATCGTGGCGGAGACCGTCAATGTATTGATGGAGGGCGTTCCGCGCGGAGTCCAGATGGATCGCCTCTTACGGGCGGTGCGTAGCTTCCCGGAGGTCAAGGATGTGCATGACCTGCATGTCTGGAGCCTCAGCTCTCACGTCTACGCCATGAGCTGCCACCTCCAGGTAACTGATCTTCAGACCAGTCATGGCAATCGGCTGCTCGACCGAATTAACCGGATGCTGAAGGAGCGTTTCGGCATCGCTCATACGACCTTCCAGCTTGAGGCTGAGGCGTGTACGCTTGAGCAGGCCTGTGCGCTCAATTCGAAGAGCTCGACAACCGTTCTTCAGTCCCACTAAGGCAGTGTCGCTCACTTTTTTCCTTCCCTCTCTCCGATCGGTTGCTGCCGACCCCCTCCCCACATTTCATATAGCGGGAGGAGTACCAACGCGCCATACCCTACCCACATCCCGAACCAGGCAACAAGCTGCAGGATGGCGAAGGCGGGGGACCAGTATCGAATAAGCCAGGGTCCAGCGATATCGGCCAGGGAAGCCAGGAACGCCAGGCCGATCACGGTCCATTTTACTCGCGGACCCAGCGAGGTTGCGATAAACAGGTGCGCGAGAGTGAGGAACGCGATTCCCATGATAAAGGCGTGAAAGTGGGTCGTCTCGAGAAGCTGGGTAAAGGTCTTAGGGTAGGTCATCTCCTGCCCCAATTCCCCGCCGCGATAGTAGGCTACGATCAGATCAGAGGTGGCGCCGATCCGCTTGAACTGATACAGGCCGATGGTCAGCATCCCCACCGCGATAAAGATCAAGAAGCCGGTGTAGATGATCTTGATCTCCCGGCCTGCGGCTGAGAGCCTGTAGGCGGGGTAGGTAAAGTTTTTCATACGACACCCGCTCTCGAAGTCGCTGCTGAGGCTTCGAATCGAACCGTTTTGATAAATCCGGGAGTATTGATCTGCGATCCGTCCGCATGAACTACTAAGCCCTCGGCCTTCGAGAAGCGATTGACGACCGCCAAGCCTCGTGTTGGTCCGAGGATCGCCAGCGCCTTAGTGAGAGCTTCTGCCTCGGTGGCTGTCTTGGCCGCGGCCGCGGCCAGAATCCGATTGCGGACGGGGCAGCCGTTTCGTGGATCGATTAGATGGCCAAGGCTGGTCCCTTCAATCTCAAAGGAGCGGCCGAAGCTGCTGGAGGTAGAGAGGTGTTGATCTTTCAGATGCACCAGGCCGATAGGCGTGCCATCGTCGCTCTGGAGCAGGACAGGCCAGCTTTCCAGTTCGGGAGCTGATCCTACCGCCGCAAGGCTGCTCCGTCCGAAGTTGATGAAGGCGCTTGCGATTCCCTCCTGCGTGAGGATCGCCGTGAGAAGGTCCACTGCGTATCCCTTGCCGATCCCGCCCAGGTCCAGCCGCATCGCGGCTTGTCCCAATGCTGCCCTTCCATCCGGAAGAAGTTGGACCTCGGCGATCCCTGTCCGGTCGAGGGCCTCTGTCACTAACGCGGGGGAAGGTATAGTGCCGCGTTCTTCAGCCGCGCTCCAGAGGTCGATAAGGGGTCCGACGGTGATGTCCATGGCTCCGTCGGTTTCTCTGCCCAGGGAGAGTGCGACCTCGAGGACCGACCAGAGCTCCTGGTTGATCGCGACGGGTCCCAGGCCTGCATGCCGGTTGAGCCGGTTCAGACCACTGTCGTCATCGTAGGCTGAAAAGATCTCCTCCAGACGCCGCGCCTCCTGAAAACATCTGGCCAGTACCCGCTTTCCCTCCTCGTGCGGCTCGTGATGCAGCGTGATCTCCAGCAGTGTTCCCATGACATAATGGATCTCTCGCAGAGGTGTCGGCGCGCTCATGGTCGATGGGATCCATTGAGCAGGACGAGTTGGGCCAAGGCCAGCACTTTTCTTACCCCTCGGCCGATCGACTGGACCGAGAGGGTCGCGCCAGCGATATTGACGATATCTCGATAGGGCAGGAGGGGGGCGGTAAGGTCCTTCTCATGATACTGGCGCATGAAACGCCGATCCCGCACCTCCCCGCCGTAGGCCTCGCGATAGGCCATCATGGCGACATCCTTGACCTTCCCATCCGGTTTGATGCCTACAATAAAAGTGATGGGGCGGTGCTTGCCGATCTCCTCTGTGATAACCGCAAAGCCGAGGTGCTCGCCGTTCCGGCGAGCCAGGTAGGTGACATAGGCATCTTCCCAGATGGAGGGCCGCGTGCGACCAAGGAGGGCCTTCATCTTTTCCCGCAAGGCTTCTGTTGACGGGATGATCTTCTTTTCGAAGTGTGTGGCCTCTGGGAAGACCGCCTTTGGGGCTTCCTCTTCGGAAAGAAAGACCCCCTCCTGCGCATTGAGCAGGTCCGGTCTCAGCGCCAGGAAGGCTGGCGTGAGCAGTGTGGTCAGAAAGCGCCGTCTGGAAAGCATCCGCATCCTTATAACACAAGCGACAGGGGAGGGCAAAGGGGAACTCCTCCACGGCCTCGCGCATTGCTCTCAGAGGCCGAGAGTAAGCCTAACCAACAGCTAACTGCCATTGCTCCCCTTTTGCGTCATAGGTGTGTTCTGCCGTCCAATGGTATCAATCCATTCTTCGATCCGCTCCTCGACCCAGCGTGTGAGGTTCGGATGTGTCGCGACACCCCGGTCGTTCAGGGTGTAATCAAGACCGGAGAGCAATTTCCTGTATGGGCCGGTCCCTACGATTCGGTTCGAGATAACAAGGGCTCGCCCGCTGTCTCTCCCGGCCTCCTCAATCATCTTTCGCACCTCGGCCACAGCGTGCCCCCGCTTCTCCGGCCAGTCCTCCCGTACGGTGGCGACCTTGATCGCCCGAAACGTCCGAGGAGCCTTTGTCCCGATAAACTCCGCCTGCTGGGTCATCTGCTCGATCCAGAACCGGTTGTCCTCATCCTTGCCGGCACCGTGGGCGAGGAGGATCACCGTCTCTCGAGCAGGGTCCTGACTCACCTCAAGTACGCGCTGCAGCAAGACCTCGGCAATGAGCGGGTGGTCGTCGAACCCCCCAGATGTTGACAACAGCGAGCCACTCCTGACGCGGGATGGCCCACCTTTCCCGCTGTGGCTGTGGCTCATGGCGCCTCCAGTGTTTGCGAGCGCCAGGACGAACTCGGTATCTGCCTTGAGGCTCCGTGAGATCGTGTAGAGTCTGAGGACGTGGATTCGTCTCGCGCCTCGCGCCTCTAACTTGTCTATGGCGACCTGGAGTGTTTCGTCATCAGCCATCCCGAACGCGACCTCGATGTTGTATTGCTTGCGCAAGGGCTCCACCGCCTTCAGGATCGGTTCGTTGTAATACTCACCAGCTCCGTGCGTCATGACGATAATCCCAAGTTCCTCCTTGCGGATGGCAAGCTGCGCGCTTGCAGTCTTCCGCAGCCAGCGGGCGACAAGCGGATCGGGAAGGATCTCCCGACCGTCATAGGCAACCGAGTTCTCCCTCAACAGCGACTCAATCTTCTGGCTGAGCCGCATCGACCCGGTATGCTTGTACCCTAGATGAAAGGGGACCACCAGTGCTCGAAGGTCGGTCTTCTCAATC
>JACPQW010000043.1 GCA_016190285.1 Candidatus Methylomirabilis oxygeniifera | reverse complement strand
GGCGATCTTTGCGATCACGGGCGACCCCTTCCTGGTCTTCACCAGCAACGTGTTTGCGATCCTGGGACTCCGATCGCTCTACTTTGCGCTGGCCGGGATGGTGAAGAAGTTCCGCTACCTCAAGACCGCGCTCGCCCTGGTCCTGATGGTCGTGGGCATCAAGATGCTGCTTGCCGAATCGCTGAAGCTCGCCCTCGGGAAGCACTTCAACCTCTACTTGCTTATGGTGGTGCTCGCGATCCTGGCAGCCGGCGTGGCCGGTTCTTTGATGGCGCCGCGGCGAGACTTGACCGGTCGGAGAGATACGTAAAAGCCTACACCACCGAAAAAGATCTGACCGCCATCCTGGAGGCAGCGCACCCGGTGTCGTGTGTTTCGACAAGAACGTTGACCTCAGCGTTGAGATGGTCAAACGGTTTGATTGGACCTCAAAGTAAGGCCTCTCCCTTCATGGACATCGGGCCGACCCGGCAACTTGCTGGATCGGCCCGATCTGTTTCAGAAGCCCAAGCGTTCAGGCCGCCGTCGGAAGCGCCGTAACCGGCGTCGGCTTCACAGCCCGCGCGGCCTCTGCCTCCTTCGTCTGCGCCGCCCCTGTCCCCTGCCACCGCGGCAGTACGAACATAGCGAAGCTCCCAACGCCAAGCACGTACGTTATAAACCCTAACGTGATCAGCCGCGTATAGACGAGGAGATCCGAGTAGAACTCTGCTCCCGGCATGGTATCTCACCTCCTTCGATTAGGTAAATCGTGAAGGAGGGTGAACGGTTCCAAAGAATCGGCTGGAGGTGATCCGAAGCAGGAAGATGCAGTGGAGCGGGGCTCCTCTTGCGTGTCGGAAACCATGAGACCCGATTCTATTGGTGCTGGAGCTTTTCAATCAGAGGAGACAGATCGCCTTCGTCGGAATCGGAGACGAGGGAATAGATGAACGGCCCTTCGTGCCACTCCGCCATTTGAAAACCCTGATGGGTGGCCCAATAGACCTTGCCCCTCCCGCTCAACAGCTGCTCCGGAAGCCGAATCCCAGCGTTGGGTATAACCAGCAGTGTAATCGGCCGCTTCGGCCGATGGGAGTAGATTACAGCCAGCACCTTCCGATGAAGCAGGTAGCTCACCTGCCCGCCAACCAGGTGATACTCTCGGTCATCGGGGAATGAGAGCGGATTGAAGAATTCGAGTCGCCTCCGATGCCTGACCGGCAGCGGTTGCAGCTCAGCAACCGGGATTTCAGGTGCTGCCTCTAGCAGACTGAGTCGAATGTGCTCGTTGATCGATTCCTCAACCAGCGGGAGCACGATCTCTCGCGGGGATAGCATCCAGACATTCAGGGGCACCAGGACGAGCAGCACCATCGCCGCCGCGAAGGCCATCGCGGCGACGGGCTGGCGACGGAAGGCCTCCTGAAGGCGAGCGAACCAGCCCACCGGAGACGCTTGGCGCGCCAGCAGGTGCGCCATCGCCTCGCGGAAGGCAGCAGGGGCGGCCGGTGCGCTCACCCGGTTACGAATCGCCGCTCGCAGCGCCTCCGTCACCTCCCACTCCCTCGCACAGGCGCCACAGGCCGTGAGGTGATCGCGCACCTCTTCCTCCTCCGGCTTACCGAGGGTGCCATCTCGCAGCGCATCTAAGGAATGGAGTACTGTCTCACATCTGATCATTGTCTGAAACTTTGCTATACGCCCACAGCCGACCACGCAACATTTGACGGCCTCTGGCTAGACGAGACTTCACCGTTCCGTCGGGTATGGCCAGGATCTCGGCCGTCTCCTTCAGTGAAAAACCGTACAGATCAAAGAGCAGGACCGCGCTCCGGTACTCCTCTGGCAGCGCGCGGAGCGCCTCATCCAGATCCTTTTGTAATGCTGTCCGAATGACGTCCACCTCCACCGCCCACTCCTGGCCGGGGACCTCTGGGTTGTCTGAAAAAGAGTCGGCTAAGACTTCCCGCTGGGCCAGCCCCGCGCGCCGAAACCACTCATGTTTCAATATACTAAAGAGCCAGGCCTTCAGATTGGTTCCAGGTTCAAATTGGTGAGCGGATCGCAGGGCGCGGAGGCAGGTCTCTTGAACCAGGTCTTCGATCTCTTCCCGGCGATGCGTCAGCCACCAAGCGAAGCCGTAGAGGGCATCAAGGTGCTGAAGGAGTGCCTTGGCGAATCGATCCTTTTCTTCCTCGGACAGCGATACTCGATCCATTGCGAACACCGCCAGGTTAGCCGACGTCTGGAACGTTCTCGAAGAACTCGACGACTCCCGTCTCTAGCGAATACTCCGCACCGACGACCAAGAGCCCTGTCTCCTGGATTAGCCTCTCCAGCAACTCGGATCCGTGCCGCAAGTGGTTCACCGACGCGCGAACGTTCGCGCGAATTGTAGCGCGTACGAGTGCTTCGTGGCTCCCTTCGAGCCCGCCGTACAGCAGAGTCTCTACCGACGGCCGGACACGATCGACGATCGAACGCAAGTTCCTCGATTGATTCTTCGTCCGCCCCTGCAGCTCTTCCAGTGTTGCAATGACGGCACCACACTGGGTGTGGCCCATAACCACTACGAGCTGGGTCTCGAACCGTGACGCAGCAAACTCGACGCTGCCGACCTGTGAAGGGGCCACAATGTTACCGGCAACCCTGATAACGAAGAGATCGCCGAAGCTCTGGTCAAAGACCAGTTCTGCGGGGACGCGTGAATCGGAGCAGCCCAGAACGATTGCGAAAGGCTCCTGTCCGTCTGGCTGGAGGTGACGACCGGCCTCGAGCCGCTGGGTCAACTGGGTGTGGCCACGGGCCCATTCGTCCAGCGCCTGATGATGGTGAACGTCCTGCTCGTGGCGTTCAACCTGATCCCGGCCTTCCCCATGGACGGCGGTCGGGTGCTGCGCGCGTTCCTCGCGATGCGCATGGAGTATACGCGCGCGACCCAGGTGGCCGCCGGACTCGGCCAAGGCATCGCGGTCCTGTTCGGATTCATCGGCCTGTTCACCAATCCGTTCCTGCTCTTTATCACGCTCTTTGTGTGGATCGGCGCCGGCCAGGAAGCCAGCATGGCGCAGATGAAGTCGGTCCTCGGCGGTATCCCCATCAACCGGGCCATGCTCACCGACTTCCGTACGCTGTCGGCTCGCGACTCCTGGCGAGGGCTGTCGAGTTGATCCTTGCCGGCTCGCAGCAGGACTTCCCCGTCGTGGAGGACGATCGCGTTGAGGGAGTTCTGCTGCGGAGCGATCTGCTGGCGGCCCTGGCTGCGCGCGGGCAGGCGATGCCGGTCGCCGAGGTGATGCGCCGGAATTTCCAACTCGTCGACTCGTCCGAAATGCTGGAGACGGCGTTCGCACGCCTCCAGGCCTGCGAGTGTCACACGCTGCCCGTGACGCATAACGGTCGGCTGGTGGGCCTGGTGACTATGGACAACCTCGGAGAGTTCATCTCGATCCAGGCGGCGATGGGGGCCAGGGTGGCCTGACGTGCGCGGCACGACCCCGATGGTTGGTCGGCTTGAACCTCCCCCCGCCTAACTTGCCACTAAATCGCCGCTCCGTTGCGTGCATCCCACACGTTACACTCTGCACCCGCACCCTTTACGGTTTCTCCACCGTCACGATTCTGGTGGAACCGCAGCGCAGGAACTTCCCCAGCGCCAGGTCGAGCGCCATCACGCGGCGGAAGAGGGCATCGAAACGTGGGGCCTTCTGCCTCCGACGAAAGAGCATCGACGGGGGGAACACCATGGTCAGGATGTTCGTGCTCCGGACCTCAATAAGCCTCAGGCCGTGCGCCTGTAAGAGGCGTGTCAGCTCCGGCCAGGTGAAGGTTTTAAACTGCATCTCTTTCCACTCCCGCAGGTGCCCGCCCCGAGTCGTCATGGCCTGCCACAACTCCTTCGGCAGGTAGAGCAGGTCAGGACACCACTTCGAATCGACCTCGAACGAGATGAGCCCACGCGGGGCGCAGACTCGCACCATCTCTCGCAGCACCACATCGACCGCAGTGAAGTTGTGGCCGATGACATCGCCATAGGCCACCATGGCCTGGGCGCATCCATCTTCGAACGGCAGTCGCGTGATGTCGCCGGTCACAAGGCTGACATTAGGCCGGCTATTGCACCGTCGTCGCGCCGCCTCGATCATCTGATCTGAGACGTCGATCCCGACCACCCGTCCGGCTCGCTGCGCCAGCAGGACCGTCTGTTTCCCCGTCCCGCACCCCAGGTCCAGCGCCATCCCGTCCGGCTTCTCGCAGATGATCCGTTCGACCGTTTCTCTGTAGACCTGATAACATTCGGCGAAATAAAACTGGTCCTCAATCTGGTCGTACTCCGCCAGCATGGCGTTATAGACAGCCGCCACATGGGAGCCCACATCGGACCGGTTCGTCTGAGGGGTCATAGATGGATGGCGATCGCCGCGCGTTAAGCCTTTGCCGCTTCCAGGGGCGGCAGGTAGGCCAGGCCATGCGCGTCGGCTACCGCGGGATGGGTGACGTGCCCGAGCGCGATATTCAATCCCAGCGACAGCTCCGGGCACTCCAGGATGGCCCGGCGCCACCCGCTGTCGGCAAGCCGGAGCGCGTAGGGAAGGGTGACGTTGGTGAGGGCAAAGGTCGAGGTCCTGGCGAAGGCGCCCGGCATGTTGGCGACACAGTAGTGCAGGATGCCGTCCACGACATAGACAGGATCGCTGTGGGAGGTGGAGCGGCTGGTCTCGATGCAGCCGCCCTGGTCGATGGCCACATCGACGATGACCGATCCCGGCTTCATGAGCGTGACCATCTCTCTGGTCACCAGCTTGGGGGCCCTGGCCCCGGAGACGTAGACGGCTCCGATCACCATGTCGGCCCGCCGCACGCACTCCTCGATGCTCATCGAATTTGAAATGAGGGTCGTCACATTCTCGGGAAGGATCTCATCCAGGTGGCGCATGCGGGCCTGGTCCACGTCCAACAGATAGACCCAGGCACCCATCCCGGCCGCCACCTTCGCCGCATTCGCGCCGACGGTTCCGCCGCCAAGGATCACTACGGTGGCGGGAGGGACTCCGGGCACTCCGCCGATCAACACGCCACGCCCGCCATACGGGGTCGCCAGATAGTGCGCCCCGATATGAATGGCCATCCGTCCGGCGATCTCGCTCATCGGCTCGAGCAGCGGCTTTCGATGATCCGGTATTTCTACGGTCTCATAGGCCACCGCCACCACCTGCCGCGCAAGGAGCCGTTTGGTGAGTTCAGGCGTGGGCGCCAGATGCAGGAAGGTAAACAGCGCCTGACCTTCCCGGAGCATCTCGCACTCGGCAGGCAGCGGCTCTTTCACCTTGTAGATCAGATCGGCTTGGGCGTAGATCGCTATCGGATCGCCGATCACCTCGGCTCCAGCCTTGACGTAGGCGTCGTCAGATAGACCCGAGCCGACCCCGGCCTCTCGCTGGACCAGCACCCGGTGCCCATGCGCCCGAAACGCCTGCACGCCGGCGGGTATGATCGCTACCCGACTCTCAGCTTCTTTGATCTCTTTTGGAACCCCGATGATCATCGCGACTCACTGGTACACGGTGACGTGCTATGCAAAAAGTGACATATCATTCGTGGCAATGTCAAGGATCGATCCCCTTGCACGTGATTGCGCGCTTTGTGGTCAGCTCAGACACAGCCTTTCCAGAAGGTCGAGGTCAAGATGCTCCAGACTCCGAACCACAAGTTCGGCGCCGGTGAAGTCCTGGCCGCGTGTATACTCATTATAGACCACAACGCAAGGTAATCCGGCTCCATTGGCCGCCTTGAACCCTCTCTCGGAATCCTCAATGACCAGGATCTCCGATGCATCGTATCCGAGCCTCGCAGCACACCGGGCATAGAGGGCTGAGTCTTTCTTTCCGGATTGTTGGCCGAAAATTGGGTCGAAGGCATCGAGCGCCTCAGGAATCTGCGCCCTCAGGAGCGCGAGGATCTGATCTTCGTGGGTCACCGATACGATCGCCAGTCGAATACCGCGATCGATCGCCTCGTGGATGATCCGGGCCACACCGGGAAGAA
Source organism: Candidatus Methylomirabilis oxygeniifera (assembly GCA_016190285.1). Lineage (GTDB taxonomy): Bacteria > Methylomirabilota > Methylomirabilia > Methylomirabilales > Methylomirabilaceae > Methylomirabilis > Methylomirabilis oxyfera_D. The sequence continues at coordinate 4,570 of JACPQW010000043.1, read as the reverse complement.
GCGGCAGCGCATCAACCCGCTTCAGATACAACTCCTTCTTCAGCGCAAACAGCTCCGGCACAATCCGGTCGAGTTCGGTCTCGGAGAGCGAGGTCCGGGTCGAGAGCGCCAGTCGCATCCGCCGGGCATTGCCAGGGATCTTCAGCAACTCTTTGAACTCCTCCCAGCTCCAGCGGATGTCGAACCCCATCCGCGCGAACGCCTCGTTACAGGCCACCAGATGCCCGTTCCTCTCCGTCTCGGCCAGCGTCCCATCCACGTCAAAGATAATCGCCTGAAGTGTCCCCATTTCTCTCTTCGTTAGAAAACAGCATGTAGTCCGCAGCATTCCGTCGTAGGTCGGGTTAGCGCAGCGTAACCCGACAACTTCGGCCAATCCCCCCCAGCTCCAGGGCCTTAACTCTTGGTGATAATACCTTGACACCGCACTACCATCAAATAGAATGTTCCCATTCGGAGAAGAAGCAAAAGATTAAATGTTCGGGCAATAAAGAGGACTCTAGCTAACGGGTCCACGGTACTTGCTCCCGCACATCCTTGATCCACCCCGTTGGTTCGGCGCATAATTGGAGTTGACCGCCGGAAACCATATGCCTATCATTGGCCTATGGACTACCGACATGTCATCACGATTGAGCCCGGCAAGCGTGGCGGAAAGTTGCGCCGAGAACATCTGGGGTTGCCTCGCATTCGCGGCTGACCGTGAACGTAGAATGGTTTCGGTCCCGCCGGCAGCATGAGGCTGAGGAGATACGCTCATGAGGTATAAGATTGCGCTTCAGCAAAGCGAAGAGGGATACAGCGCCTCGGTGCCAGGCCTACCAGGGTGCTGGTCGCAGGGCGCCACCGAGCAAGAGGCGCTTGAGAACATCCAGGACGCGATCCACGAGTATCTGGCCGCTCGCGACGAGCTGCTAATGGGCGCCATCGTCCGCGAAGTCGAGGTCGCCTCTTAATCGTGCCGAAGATTCCCGGCGTCAATCACCAGCATGCTGTTCGCGCTCTACAGAAGGCTGGTTTTCGCGTCATCCGGCAGGGTAAGCATAAGGTGTCTGCCCGCAGTACGGATTTCCCCATGTTCTGCCGGCGTCGCTCGACAATCGCCTCAAGACCCTCATCTTCGATAACTTCCAGGGCCTCAACAAGAAGATCCCTCGCCTTCTGCGATAGCGACACACCGTCCTTCTTGGCCAGCATCGCGACCGCTTCGTAAATCGGTCGTTCCATAGCCGTGTAGATCCGCGGTAATGTCGTTGGCATGTTTGCTCACCTCCAGCATAGGGTAGCGCTTATCAAAGCGAATTTATCATCTGTGCGACACCGTTCGAAAGGGTAAAATCTCCAGGCGCAAGTGTCTGATAACTCGCAGGCTGTCGTGCGTCAGATGCATGCCATCAGCGGCGGAAAGTGGTCCGCGGCGGCTGGGTCTTAGCAAATCAATCCCAGCCGTTGACGAAAGATAGTACGTTGACTACCAGGCGGGCAAGAAGAATTTAGATCGCTCGCTCGCTATATCAGTTGTCGGAAGCCGAAAGAACAGAGATAGGGGTTAGGGCGTAGGGTATGGTTTGTAGGATAAACTCCGATGCTGGACTTCTCAAAATCTTACAGAAAAATCAGCACCGTCCTGATGTCCACGGCCTCGATTCGGCCTCAAACTTCGTATTGAATCTGCTGAAAAGAAGACCCTGAAAGGTGGCACTGAATCGTAGAGGTGGAGAGCATATCGTGATCTCGTTCCTCCTGTCCCTGCTCATTCCGCTCCTGCTGTCGCCAGGAGTCATGGCCCATGAAGCCTGGATCTTGACGCCCGAACAGGTGGCCCAATGGAGTACCAGACCCAAGCCTGAGGTCTTCACCCAGCTTAACGCGACCAGTGCAGCCATCTATCTGGTAACGGCCGTCGCCCTGTTTGGCTGCCTTCTGTTGCACCGCTGGACCCGATCTCGATTGCTCTTCTCCCGGCTAGAGGCCTTCGTGGCGTCGTACCGCGAATACGTTACCCTGGCCTTGCGTGTGGTGCTCTTCATCCTGCTGAGTATGGCCTGCCTTGGGTTAGCGCCACGTGCCGGAACAGGGCATATGCAGAACCCGGTTCTGGTGGTGCCCGACCTGGAGTTACACCAGGTCTCGGGCAACTGGACATGGCTGGCGGTCGCGGAAGGGCTGCTCGCCCTCTGTTTCTTGCTGGGCATCTATGTCAGGGGCGCAGCGGCCATGCTTGTGGGATTGAGTCTCTTGGGCCTCGTCCTCTTTGGCAAGGCCATGGCTGCCTACATCGGGCTCGTCGGGGCAGCGGCCGTCTACCTTCTGCTTCGGGGCGCGGGGCCCTACGCGCTGCCGCTGCCATCCATTTCGGGAACCGCCAAGCTCTGCGCAGTTCTCGCGGGCCAGCCGATGGAGCGGGCGCAGTGGCTGCTGCGGGTCTTGGTCGGCGCCAACCTCCTCTACCTGGGGCTGGAGTATAAATTCCGACAGCCCAACCTTATGCTGGGCGTTATTGAGGTCGCCCATGTCCCAACCCTAGGGATGGAGCCGGGAACCCTCGTCCTTTGGATGGCCGTGGTGGAAACGCTCTCCGGTGTCCTCATCCTGACGGGTGTGCTGGTCCGGCCCCTATCTATCGGTCTCTTCTTTGCGTTTGTCTTTTTCAGTATGGTGGTCGGAGAAGGTGTCTTTTCCCACATCATCTTTTACGGGCTGCTGGTGCCATTGATCATCAACGGCGCCGGGCGGTGGCAGGCTCCACTGTCCGCCGACATCCCTGGGTGCCACATGATTCCCGGCAGGCAGATCGCACGCGTTCAGCCCGAACATTGCAATTGACTCCATGAATGTGCCTCTATCGCCGGAACTGCATTTCGGGGAATTGGCCTTGCGAAAGAAGCTATCGAGCAGCGCCTGGTTGAGAGAGGGTATGGGGGTGAAGGTTAGCAGGAGAAAGAAGATACCCGCGGGAGAACCCTGCGCGTCACGCGACTACAGTGACTCCAGGAATTTGATCAACTGGCCCCGCTCCGCCGCATCCAGACCCAAGAACGCACGCCTGGCAGGGGCTGCCTGGCGTTTATGACGCCGAATCGCATCCTTAAACGTCAGCGACTTGCCGTCGTGCATCAGCCGGTTGCGAGTCCGTACGCCCCAGAGCGGGGGTGTGCGAAGCTTGTTCCTGGTTGATTGTGGAGCGGAGTCCTGGACGATGCCGTCACCGGTTCCCACATCGTGCAGGAGAAAGTCGCTGAACGGATGAATGGTTTGGTTGCCGAGCGCTGCAGGCACCGTAGGCATCCCACCGACATTGATCGGGGTGCCTGGCGGTGCAGTGGTGATAGTCCGGACGTGACAGACGTTGCAGCCTATTGCGTCGAAGAGCGCGTCGCCAGCCATACAATCAGCATCACATGGACCCCGCGGTGGGGCCTTCGTCGCTCGTATGAACTGAACAAAAGCTTCGACAAACTTCCCACAGCCTGTTCCTGCAGGATCATGGGCAGTACAGTTTGGAAGCCCCAGTACTCCCCCCGTGTCCTCCGCGACGGCAGAAAAGCCGGGGCATGGATCGACGCCACACAAGCCACCTGGGCCAACCGAGTTGCCGTTCGATGTCAATTCTGTGAAAAATAGGGGGCTTGTGACGCCCATCGTGCTTCGGTAGGCGCTGGCGGTGAATGTGATCAAGCTGGCGCCCTGGTCCTTCCATCCAAACCGGCCAACACGTGTCACGCCGGTCTCATTAACCGTCACCATGATAGCGTCGCCTCTCATGTCGAGCGGCTGGCTGGCCTGGATGCCCAGGAGTGTGGCATCGTCAATCGCTTCGACGAAGCCATCCCCGAGCAGGTTCAAGCTCGTCCGGAACGTTTGAACCTCGTTGCCAGGCAGTACCCTCTCCTGTATCAACGGGTCGGTAGCACGAGCTTGGATATCAATGCCACCTGGGTGGGGTATGAAGATGCGGGTGACCCGGTCGAAGTGGCCGGCCTTTAGAGTGTTGATCTGGCTGATCCCGCCTGTGACCGGGTTCTGATGGCACTCGGCACAGCTCTGCGCATCATAAACGGGTCCAAGTCCATTAGCTATCTGCACACGGTCCTCGAACACCAGTTTGGCACACGCGAAGGTGACTGCGAGACATGGCAGGCCGTCTTGGGGAATGAACCCATTGGTCAGATTATCAAAGCCGGTAGGGGCTTCGGCCGCGCCAACGCTGCCAACGGGGTGTGTGAAAGGCGTGGTCAGAACGAACCCCACCACAATCAGAAAAGCCCGCAGCGGTTTCATTGCCAAGCCTCCTCCCTCATAACCAGTAGGGGTGCAATCGCGACTCCGACTCCCAAACACTTCTTTTACGCTTACTGGCCAAGCGATAACAATCCGGTGAATACCTGAAAAGAAAGGGGAAGAATACCTGCCTTCTGCCCCTTTTAGGGGCAAATTGCCCATCAAGGGCACAAACCTTCCGCTGGAAATGCCCATCCTCCCCACGCTCGTCGCTGTCGATCCAAAGGTCTCGTCATTGCGAGCGACCAACGGGAGCGTGGCAATCTCAGCGTTCTGTACTGAAAGACGG
>JACPQW010000036.1 GCA_016190285.1 Candidatus Methylomirabilis oxygeniifera | reverse complement strand
TCCGGGAGGCCTACTACGCCTTCTCCCATTTAGGCTGTGATGAGCAGATGTGGGACTTCGAGGGGAAGGAGGTCGATGACTTCGTCGTCGAGAAGCTCCTGACGATCTACGAGGGGTTTTTCAGGGCGTTTCCCCTGGGACGGGAGATGTTCCTGACGTTACGAGTTCCAAACCCTGCGGTGGAAAAATCGCAGGGGAAGATCCTTCTTGAAGTTCTCCAGGGAATCCCCAGAGCCAACGATGTGGCCCGCCTTTTCTATGGGGAGGATGTCGCACCCATCTTCGAAATCATCTTCCCAATGACCACCTCCGCGGAGGAACTGAACCGTGTGCGCCGGTACTATCAGGTCTTCGTCACGGGGAAGGGGGAGGCGGTTCTTAGCCCTGGTGATATCCCTCTCAAAGAGTGGATTGGAGAGTTCCACCCCTCAGCCATCCGGATCATCCCATTAATCGAGGACAAAGAGTCGCTGCTTCGGGCCGATGCCATCATCCGGGCCTACCTACAGGGGAAGGACCTCCCGTATCAGCGCGTCTTCCTGGCCCGTTCCGATCCCGCTTTGAACTACGGGAGCCTGGCAGCCGGCCTCCTGGTCAAGACGGCGTTGAGTCGCCTGGACAAGCTGGAGCGAGAGCTAGGGATTCCCATCTATCCGATCCTTGGGGCCGGAAGCGCCCCGTTTCGGGGTAATTTCCGCCCTGATACCGTGGAGCGACATCTCGCGGAGCATCCAAGCGTTCAGACGTTTACGATCCAGTCGGCCTTTAAGTACGACTATCCGGCTCCCGCAAGCATCCGGGCCATCGAGACCCTCAAGAGCGCGCCCAGACAGAGCCCCAAGCCGGTGGAGCCGGAGGGAAAGATCATCGATCTGATCGAGCGGATCTCGGTGTGCTATCAGCGTCAGGTCAGCGCGATAGCCCCCCTGATGAATGACATCGCCCCCGCTGTGCCCAGGCGACGGATGCGGAAACTGCATATCGGTCTGTTCGGCTACAGCCGGAGCCTCGGCGGGGTCTCGCTCCCTCGAGCGATCTCCTTCTGTGCCGCCCTCTACTCCTTAGGCCTTCCACCTGAGATCCTCGGTCTCTCCTGTCTTGGTCAGGAGGATCTCACCTTTCTGAGGGAGGTCGACCCGGGATTCGATGCCGACCTCGGGGATGCGCTTCGGTACCTGAATGAGGAGGCGCTCACCCTCCTCCCCCTTGCTGAGGCAGAGGAGATCCGGACGACTATTCGACTACTCGGCCTCCCCCTCTCCCCGGATCATGCCCACCGGGAGGTCACGTCGACGATTATCAAGCGGGTTCGTGGGGGGAGTGTCAAGGACCTCGGTGATCTCATCCTCCGAGCGGCCTGGATCCGAAAGTTTTTAGGCTGAATGCGCCGGCGGGTTGCATGTAGTCATGATTCGTGACGGGCAGTATGTATGAGCATTGATCAGGGGCTGCACTGCACAGCCGATCGAGTGTCCTTGACCCATCGTGCCTGGGTCGAGGTCGATCTCGAGGCGATCCGCCACAATATAGCCGCCATCCGACGGCTGCTGAAACCCTCCACGCAGTTGATGTCGGTCGTCAAGGCTGATGGCTACGGCCATGGCGCCGTTGCGGTCGCTCAGACCGCGCTATCGGCCGGCGCCTCGTGGCTTGCGGTCGCTACCGTTGAAGAAGGGCTCCAGTTGAGAAAGGCGGGCATCGAGGCGCCAATTCTCCTCTTCGGTCCTACGATGTGTAAAGAAGAGATCGAGGTCATCGCCGAGCATCGGCTGCAACCGACTGTCTGCAGCCTCGACCAGGCCCGTCGCTTGTCCGAGGCGGGTCTGGGGCTGATCCCAATTCACCTGAAGGTCGATACCGGCATGTCCCGTCTTGGAGTCGCCTGGCAGGAGGCTCAGGAGCTCTTGAGCGCGATCAGAATCCTACCGAATGTGACGGTTGCCGGCCTGTACAGTCACCTCGCTACGGCTGACGCGGTCGATCCCACAACAACCAGGGAGCAGTTCACGCGGTTCGCAAAGTTAGTGGATACGCTGCGGCGGCAGGGGCTTCGGCCCCCATTGGTGCATCTGGCCAATTCTGCCGCTACCCTGGCGTTTTCCGACACGCACTTCGACCTGGTCCGGATCGGGTTGGCCCAGTATGGCCTGTACCCAAGCTCTCACTTGCACACCGTCGTGGCCCTTCGCCCTGCCCTTGCTCTCAAAGCAAAGATCATCTTCGTCAAAACCGTTCCACCGGGGACCGGTGTCAGTTACGGTCATACCTTTCGGACGGGGCGCCGGACGCGACTGGCCACCGTGTCTATCGGCTATGGCGATGGGATCTCCCGCGCCCTCTCAAACAGGATCGACTTTCTCGTTCGGGGTCGGCGAGCTCGACAGGTGGGAACGATCACGATGGACCAATGCCTGATCGATATCACCGACGTACCGGAGGCGTTCGATGGGGATGTCGCTACGCTCCTTGGGCACGACGGAGAGGAGTGTGTCTCGGTCGCGGATTGGGCAGAGCGACTGGGAACCATCCCGTACGAGATCCTGACTGCCCTCTCCCCGCGCCTGCCGCGGATTGTCTCCCAGGACTGATATCACCGGCCCATCAATATCGAATTTTTAGTTCTTCCGGGTTTTCCATGGGTACCCTGGCCTGCCAGCATCTCCTCCCTGAAGGAAGGGACGCCTCTTGTGGACTCCTCCCCCCTCCGAGGGGGAGGATACAGGTGGGGGGGGACATATGCCATGCACGATGTCCGTAGGTGACACCCACGCGCCTATCCAGCCCAAGTTTGAGCTTGCACTATATCGTGGATCGATATACAGTAAAGTCCATGATAAAGACCTTCCGCAATCAAGACACGCAAGCGTTGTTCGAGGGTCGTTGCTCGCGCCGCTGGCAGACCATCCGGCGAGCGGCTGAGCGTAAGCTCGCGCTGTTGCACGCCGCAGCCACGCTGGATTTTTTACGCTCGCCCCCAGGCAACCGACTGGAAGCCCTGAAAGGCGACCGCATTGGTCAGTGGAGCATCCGTATCAACGACCAATGGCGAGTATGTTTCCGCTGGGCTGAAGGAGATGCGTGTGATGTTGAGATTGTGGACTATCACTGAGGAGGCCATGCCATGATGAAGAACCGTATGCGGCCAATCCACCCAGGCGAGATTCTGCACGAAGAGTATATGGTGCCGCTTGGGCTCTCCGCGAATGGACTGGCGCGGGCACTGGACGTTACCCCTGCCCGCATCAACGAAATCGTCAGGAAGAAACGTGGTATCACGGGGGACACAGCCTTGCGCCTCGCCCGCTATTTCGGGACGGACGCACAATCCTGGTTGAACCTGCAAACTGCATATGATTTGCGGGTTGCAGAGTTGGCATCCGGTGATACGATTGAACGCCAAATAAAGCCCCGTGAGGCTGCTTGAGTGCGCCGCTGTTGCCTATCGAGATCAAATCCGGCCAGACCGTGAACCGCTTCATCTGACCCGCCTCCTTTGAGTGGCAGCGTACAGATCGGGCCGCACTATGGCGACGGTCTGCGCGGGCGGCGGCTTCTCGGACGAAACACTGGTTGATGAAGACATGAAACCTGTGCTACGTGTGATGGCGCACAGACCTGAGGCTGTGATGAACAGACCGTCGCCGGCTTTCGGGGTCTGTAACAAGGTGTTGTGCTTTGGACAGGATAGCTGGGGGCGGAAGAATCAGTCGCCAGTTTCGCTGTGTAGAACCTCGCGCATGGTGTCCCGATCAGACCACAAGGTGGTAGCGATGACTAAGATCACCGTTCAGCGAGCTGATGGTGGGGCACCATGCAGGAAGAAAAAGCTTGCGCCGTAGACCCATATAGGATATCTGTATTGCATATCATAATAATATATCTTGGAGGTGACCTATGGGAGCGATTTCTCTCAAACTGCCCGATGACCTGTTGAAGACCAGCAGCCAGTGTGCCGAAGCCCTCAAGGTGTCCAGGGCCAAGTACATCCGGCGCGCCATTGAACAGATGAATCGGGAGACCTACATGCGGCTACGCGCCAAGCGACTGGCTGAGGTCTCGCAGAAGGTCCGGACGGAAAGTATGCGGGTCAACGCCGAGTTTGCCGCCGTTGAGCGCGACCCAGATGCCTAACCGTGGCGAAATTTGGCTGGCAGATTTAGACCCTCGACGCGGTACCGAGCCCGGCAAGACTCGCCCTGTCCTGATTATCCAATCGCAGGCTCTGCTCGATGCGAGCCATCCGTCAACAGTCATCATTCCGCTGACTACCAACGTGATTGATGACGTTGAGCCGCTCCGGATTCGCATCCCCGCCTCCGGCAGGATGCGCCGCGACTCCGACCTGCTGATTGATCAGTTCCGGGCGATTGACAATCGGCGCCTCGTCCAGGGTCCGATAGCTCACCTCTCCAACGCCCTCATGACGAAGGTGGCCGAGGCGGTCGGGGAGATCCTCAACCTCACCGAGAGTTGAGGCCTGCCAACACGCGCGACAGGTTATCAAGAAGACGGGGGAGGTGGTGCAGGCTGACATCGATGCCGTGATCGAACACCGCTCCCAGTACGCAGTAGAGGTGCTGTCCCGCTATACCCCTGTAGCGGCGGCCTACCTGTTTGGCT
>JACPQW010000041.1 GCA_016190285.1 Candidatus Methylomirabilis oxygeniifera | reverse complement strand
TTGCGCATGGACCGAATCAAGGCGCCCAGAACCTTTTCGGTCTCCAGCATTGTCGCGTCGCATTCGGAAACGCCTGGCTCATCTGTGCGCGTTCCTACAGCCTAATAGCCTACAGCCTAATAGCCTACAGCCTAATAGCCTACAGTCTATCTACCTTGTAGTTACTTGGCGCAATAATACTTGACAGGTTCATGGAGAGTGACTAGATTGAGCCGGTTTTGCTGAAACCTATGCCCTGTGAGCTCTATGCTATCACACACACAGGCAGTTGAGAGCGAGGCTCTTCATTATACCCACTAACTTGACGGAACAAGCCGATCGGGATAGCATCCTTACAGGCGTTTTGGCGCCCAGGTGACCAACCAGCCTCGCTGATCCTACACACTGTACTATGAGGCAATCTGTGCCCACTCTCGAAAAAGATAGCGGAACAACCGTCTTGCGACGGACCGCGGAATACCAGCCGCCTCACTCCTGGCGAACCTGGCTGATCGGACGCCCGCTCCGGACCGCCGATGCCCCTGAACAGGCTATTGGAAAAACCATCGGCCTGGCCGTCTTCGCCTCTGACGCGCTCTCCTCCACCGCATACGCCACCGACGAGATTCTGTTCGTCCTGGCCGCTGTAGGAGCCGCAGCATTCGTCTATGCCCTTCCGATCTCGCTGGCCATCGTGGCGCTGCTGGCTATTGTGACGCTCTCCTATTTGCAGACGATCCATGCCTATCCGGGGGGCGGTGGAGCCTATATTGTGGCTCGTGACAACCTGGGAGAATTCCCGGCCCAGATAGCCGGCGCGTCGCTGCTCACCGACTATATCCTGACCGTGGCCGTGTCAGTCGCTTCGGGCGTAGCCCAACTGGCCTCAGCGTATCCGTCCCTCTTTCCCTACCGAGTGCCATTAGCCATCGGGATGGTGCTGGTCATGATGGTTGTCAACCTGCGCGGGGTGAAAGAATCCGGCGCGATCCTCGCCATTCCCAGCTATTTCTTCTTGGCTATGATGTTTCTGACCGTAGGCAGCGGCCTCAGTCAGTACCTGATGGGAAGCCTCCATGCCGTGGTGAACCCGCCGCCTGGAAGGGAACCTGTCGCACAATCAATCTCACTCTTCCTGATTCTCCATGCCTTTTCCAATGGCACGACCGCCCTCACCGGGGTGGAGGCCATCTCGAACGGGGTCCCTGCGTTTAAGGAGCCGCGCAGCCGCAATGCAGGCATCACGCTGATCTGGATGTCTGCCATTCTGGGCGCGCTGTTCCTGGGCGTGACCTTCCTGGCCGGCAAAATGGGCGCGACCCCTTCGGAGACAGAAACGGTGATCTCGCAACTGGCGCGCACGGCGTACGAGAGTCGAGGTTTGCTGTACCTGGCTGCCATCGCCGCCACAACCCTAATCCTGATCATGGCGGCCAATACGGCCTATGCGGGCTTCCCGCGGTTGAGCGCCCTGCTGGCGGCGGATGGCTTTTTGCCTCGGCCGCTCACGTACCGCGGAAGCCGGCTTGTCTACTCGCGAGGCATTGTGGCGCTGGCCCTCATCGCCTCACTCCTGATATGGCTGTTTCAGGCCAGCGTCAACGCGCTGATCCCGCTCTATGCCATCGGCGTCTTCCTCTCCTTCACGCTCGCCCAGGCCGGCATGGCACACCGATGGTGGAAGGCCGGACATCTCTCACCCGAGCAGGAAGCCCAAGAGCGCGGCTCAATACTCCGTCACGACCCGCGCTGGGCGGCCAAGATGGCGATCAACGGATTTGGCGCGCTCTGTACGGCCGGGGTCATGCTGGTCTTTACTGTCACAAAGTTTCATGATGGGGCGTGGATCGTGATCCTGCTGGTGCCAATTCTCGTCGCGATGTTCACTGCCATCCATTACCATTACCGGGACCTGGCCGCCCACCTTTCATTGGAACAGTATGGTGGGCCGCCTCGAATCTCGCGTCAGCGTGTGATCCTGGCCGTCAGTGGCGTGCATCGCGGCACGCTGGCGGCACTGCGCTATGCTCGTACGATCTCCGACGACATCACGGCCGTGCATATCTGCATCGATGCCGTCGAGGCCGAGAGGCTGAACCGGAAATGGGAATCGTGGGGCGATGGAGTCCGCCTGGTGGTTCTTGATTCTCCCTACCGGTTGCTTCTGGAACCCTTATTAGGGTACATTGAAGAGATTGCAGCGCAACGTCAGCCGAACGAGATCATCACCATCATCGTGCCGCAGTTTGTCCCCCGCCATTGGTGGCACAACCTCCTACACACCCAGACGGCGATGCTGCTGCGAGTCATGCTGCTGTTCAAGCCGGGGATTGTGATTACTGACGTACCCTATCAAATAGAGTAATGGCGCCAGGATAGAGAATAGGCTGAAGGTAGATAGACTGAAGGTTTTTGAGGATTCTCCAGCCTTCGGTCTTCAACCTAAACACCCGCTTTTCACGCTGATTGCTGAACGCTATTTTCTAAGGAACAGACGATGAATTTCATTGTTGTAGGATGTGGACGGGTCGGCTCGGAGTTGGCGTATCGCCTATTCCAGAAGGGACATCAGGTGGCCGTTATCGACCAGGTGGCTGCTGCGCTCAATAATCTGCCCACTGACTTTCGCGGGCGTGCAGTGGAAGGCGAGGCGCTGGCCAGTGATGTGCTGCGCCGAGCGGGCATTAAGCAGGCCGACGGTCTCGCCGCCGTTACGAATTCCGACTCGCTTAACGCAGTTGTGGCGCACGTGGCGCACACCGTCTATCACGTGCCTCATGTCGTCGTCCGCAACTATCATCCGCGCTGGCGGACCCTGCACGAGGCCTTCGGCCATCAGGTGGTCAGCTCGACCAGTTGGGGCGCACAGCGCATCGAGGAGTTGCTCTACCCGACCTTTGCCCGATGCGTCTTCTCAGCCGGAAACGGGGAAATCGAGATCTACGAGCTGGTCGTACCGGAGGCCTGGCACGGGCGGGCTCTCCAAGATCTTCTCCCCGCAGGCCGGTGTCTGGCCGTAGCGCTGACCCGCGCGGGCAAGGCCATCCTTCCCACCTCCGAAGAACGCCTTGAGGCAGCCGATATCCTGCACCTGAGCACGACTCTGGAGGGTATCGAAACGGTGCGCCACCGGTTACAGGCGCCGCAAGGGAGATAATATGTTTGTATTGATCGCCGGCGGAGGCCGAACCGCCGCGCACCTGGCTACCCTCCTGCTGGCTCGTGAACACGAGGTTCGAGTCTTGGAACACCGACGGGACATCCTCTCGCACCTTCACCACGAACTACCCACAGAAGTGATCTATGAAGCCAATCCGATCGATCTGCAGGCGCTTGAGGCGGCCGGCATTCACCGCGCGAAGGTGTTGGCTGCCTGCACCTCCACCGACGAGGACAATCTCGTGCTCTGTTACTTCGCCCGCACCTGCTATCATGTGCCGCGCACGATCGCCTGGATCAACAATCCTCGCGCTGCCTGGCTCTTCGACGAGAAGTTCCATGTGGATGTCGCGCTGAATCAGGCGCAGATCTTTGGGAGTCTGATCGAGGAAGAGATGTCGCTCGGCGATATGATGACACTGCTGAAACTGCGAAGGGGCCGTTACTCTCTGGTAGAGGAAAAGATCCCCCAGGGCGCCCGCGCCCTGGGTATCGCTATCAAGGATCTGACCTTGCCTGCGAATTCGGTTATTGCCACCATCATCCGGCATGGTCAGATTCTCATCCCGCGAGGCGATACTCAATTTGAGGTCGGGGATGAGGTGCTTGCGATTGCAGATCGTGAAGGGGCTGAAGAGTTGGCGAAACTGTTCGGCAGACCGGATGCGCAACAGAAGACGTAACTGCTTAGGCGTTTAGACTGAAGGCTGAAGGTAATACATGAGCTCGCAAGGCACGAAATACGCCATTTAAGACCTCCGACATACCCCTAACAGCCTTCAGTCTTCAGCTATCTGAGTAGTTACCCGAAGACGTCTTAACAGCCCGGTCGCTCAAGGAAGGCCTCAATATTTCGACTCACCTCGTCGGGCTGCTCCAACATCACCATGTGGCCGGCAGCGGGAATGGACGCAAGCTGCGATCCCTTAATCTGATGATGCAGGTACTCGGCGTATTGAGGCGGCGTCATCCGATCGTCGGTCCCGCAGATCACCAGGGTTGGGAGGCTAATCGCCTTCACCTGCTCCATGAGATCAAAGGCATCGCAGGCCCGAAGGTCTCCCTCGATCACTGAAATCGGGGTGCGCAGCATCGCGTCGGCATCCCGTGTAAGCGTCTCCGCCGGAGCGCCCGACGCGCGCGCCGATCTGGTCATCAACTCAACTGTTCGCTGCGGGTCGTCTTGAAGGCCGGTGAAGAACTGCGGATGGACGCGCAGCCGCGCCCCGGTCCCGACCAGCACAATCGCTGCCAGCCGCTCAGGACAGATCAAGGCCATGCTCTGGATAATCGCCCCGCCCATCGAGTGACCCACCGCGACGCTCCGGTCAAGACCCAAGGCGGCGAGAAGCTCTACAACGACGTCGCGGTAGGTCTCGATCCGATCGGCGCCGCTCCCCTCAGAATGGCCATGCCCGGGGAGGTCTATGGCGATGGCCTTTCGCCGACGTCCCAACCTTCTCAGTTGCTGGAGCCACACCTGATGGCTCCCGCCTGCCCCATGGATAAACACGACCGGCGGCAGATGACTCGCCGATATCGGCCCTTGTTCAACGAAATGGATTCGAGTCTGTCCAACCTGCACGTACGGCACGTTGTGCCTCTACGCCTCTTCAGATTTCAACGCCCTGCCCAGAAGATTCGCTACCGCCACCTGCGGCGATCGTTGTTCAAAGAGGACCGCATAGGTTTCCTGACAGATCGGCATATCGACAGAGACGCGATGGGCAAGCTCGACAGCACCCTTCGAGGCGTTGATCCCTTCCTTCACCGTCGGGCTGCGTTGCAGCAGCTCGGAAAGCGCCGCGCCTCTGCCGAGCGCCAATCCGAGTTGCCGATTGCGCGAGAGGTCCCCGGTGCACGTCAGTAC
>JACPQW010000037.1 GCA_016190285.1 Candidatus Methylomirabilis oxygeniifera | reverse complement strand
GTGAGTAGCCGACGGGCACCTCCTCCCAGGTGTGAATGCGTAGCCCTGCCGAATGCAGCGGCATGACGTTACGCGGCTTCTTCATCCGCTCCTTGGGACTTAACCCCTTCGTGACTTCTGCCATGTTGATGCCTCTCCCCTTATCGATGCATCGCCTCGAAGGCGATCTTTTCCTGTTCCACGAACATCTGTTGGCGCTTCACCAGCTCGCTGAAGTCCACCTGGTGGGCGTTGAAATCCGGCCCGTGATAGCAGGCAAACCTGGTTTTGCCGCCCACCGTCACCCGACAGGCGCCGCACATGCCGGTACCGTCCACCATGATGGCGTTCAGCGAGACCCATGCCTCGATCCCCTTCCCCTCAGTCATCCTGGCGACGGCCATCATCATCGGCACAGGGCCAACCGCCAACACCATGGAGACCTTCTCCCTCGCCATAATCTGTTCCAGCGCATGGGTCACGAAGCCTTGAATACCGACCGATCCGTCATTGGTGGTGACGAACACCTCGTCGCACACCGCCTTGAGCTCGTCCACGAGTATCAGCAGGTCCTTCGTGCGGGCGCCCACCACGCCATAGACCTTGTTGCCAAGCTGCCTCAAATCTCGCGCCGTGGGGATGACGGCGCCCGTGCCGTAGCCGCCGCCGAGCACTACGCACGCCCCCTCGTATTTGGTCACATGGGAGCGCTGGCCCAGCGGCCCGACAACGTCCTGGAAGCTGTCGCCTACGTTTTTCCGCGTGGCCTCGGTGGATGTCCTGCCCGCAGCCATGATGACGATTTCGATATATCCCTTGTCCCTGTCCCATCCGGCAATGGAGAGGGGGATACGCTCGCTGTCATAGTTGGGACGCATGATGATGAACTGCCCAGCCTGTATCTTCTTAGCCAGAAGCGGCGCGTTCACCTTGAAGTAGTAGGTGTTGGCGCACAGCTCCCGCTTTTCAAGTATCGAAAAATCCTGGTGGTATCTGCCCCTGGATAGGTTCTCGCTTGCTTGTGAGCTATGCTGGCAGTAGTGAAGTTGATATTCGGCTTCACTGCGGACGATAAAGGCACTGTCCCAGTCGAAGTGATCCATTCCGAGGATGGCACGGAAGGCGTTGTGACTTTTCTCCACCTGCTCCGGCGTGAAATAGGAGTGGCGAACGCCCTTGCCTATGGCGCGCACGGCGTGCCTGCGGACAAGGGCCGACGGATCCGCAAGACCGGCAAACAGCCTGTCAAACAGCGTCGTCCGGTCCGCGTCACTGATCGTCTCAGGAGGGATGCGGTTGAAGATCCGCCCCACACAGTAAAAAGCGGCGGACTTCACCTGTTTATTGGAAGACTCCGCGCATCTGACGGCCTCAGGCAGGATCCTGGCAATAGCCGGATCGGTGAAATGTCCCGCCGCCAACAGGAGGTTTATTTGAGCGTAGTCATCGCTCCTGCTCGTATCGAACCAGGAGCGAAGCAGATCGACGACAGGTGCGCCGACCTGCCCTAAGGCGCCGGCGAAATGCTCCGCCGATTCCGCATCAGCCTCAACGAGTTGCTCGATCATCCATTCAGCCACCTCTGCGCCAAGGGAGGCCAAGGCCGACTCGCTCTGATCAATGAGTTGAGAAAACTCCTCATCGTCGCCGGGGTCGCGGTAAAAGGTAGTAGAAATCGCCGCCGCCAGTTCCTGCTTCTCCTCGGAAGAGAGGCCGGAAAGCGCCGAGACCTCCGCTAAAGCGGCCTTTAGCTGGTCAGTGTTCTGGGACGAAATTTTGCCTGTAATACTCTTAATCCTATTTGTCATCAGAACTTGCTTCCTCCAAAGATTCTCCACCTCTTATACACCGCCGTGCTTGGGTAAAACACCCGTTTTATAATACATAAAATGTTACCACCTTACAACTAAATCCGTAATCCCAGGCGTGATCCCAGTAGTTCTGGTAGTAACGCGTGACGTGGTCGGATGTCAACCTGCGACCAATATTGAGAAAGCACTTGACATCCCCCGCGTTTCGCATCGATAGTGCAGGCGACTCGCACGTAAGGTCGATATTCACCGTATTATCGTGTTGTCGGTATCGGCGACATCCTGGTACGCGGCTGAGCCCGGCAGTGAGTGGGCGTGGAGGGTACAGATGGCTCGCAAGAAGGCGGGATATGTCCCGGCGCTGGGCTGGGATATCCTCACCCCGCTCTACGATCCTCTCGTTCGCGTGACCACGCGCGAGATGGGCTTCAAAAGTCGCCTCCTGGATGAAGCAGGCATCGATAAGACCGCTCGGATCCTGGATGTGGGATGCGGAACGGGGACGCTGCTCCTGTTGGCGAGGCGCAGGTCAAAATCTTTGTTGGCTATTGGCCTGGATGGTGATATGAACGTGCTGGACATTGCACGGTCAAAGGCTCGTAGAGATGTCGAGCAGATCGCGCTGATCCAGGCGTTCTGCTTTGATATGCCTTTTGCCGACGGCGTATTCGATCGAGTGCTCTCAAGCCTGATGCTGCACCATCTGACACGATCCGAGAAGGTTCGGACGCTACAGGAGGTCTTTCGCGTTTTGCGTCCGGGAGGCGAGTTCCATGTCGCCGACTGGGGACAACCCCACAACCTGCTGATGCGCATGCTGGCTTTCTCTGTGCGCCTCGGCGACAGTTTCGCCAGGACCGCGGATAACGTGAAGGGGCGCCTGCCTGCGCTCTTTCGAGACACCGGGTTCGAGAAGATCTCAGAGACGGCCCGGTTTGCGACACTGTTCGGCACGTTGTCGCTGTACAAGGCGCATAAGCCGCTCACGGCTGCCGCTCATCGGCGCAGCGGCAGCGCATCTGTACACTCGCTGATGGGAGTATGAGGCCATTACGCGGCAGTTGCCCGGTGAACGCATGAGATCGGAATAGTAGAGAGACCGCCATGACGTGTACGTGGTCATTGTCCGCCTGTCAAACAGTGCTCACATACAGGACGCCACTCCCTTTTGACGGCTGGACCGTCATAGGCCGGGGTGTGGGAGGAGGAGCCCTGGGAGGTTAAAATGGCTGCTGTAGCCGCTATCATCTTTGTGGTGTTAGCCTTATTTGGTTTAGCGTGGCCTTTTCTCTACACGTACAGACTCAAGTGGAGAAGAATCGCTCTGGATAAGGAGATCCAGTACTTCCAGAATCGGGTGGCTATCGCAACCTCGGGCGCCATTCCCGGCAGAGCAACAGAACAAGTGCTGGGGCCCGCCACAGGGATCTCGCGCATACCTGCCTCAAATGACGATGAGCGGAAACTGGCCGAACGAGAGGCGATGCACAGCCTTATTAAACAGGCGCTCCAGATGGGCGCCAACGCGATCCTCGATCTGAAAATGGCCACAGAAAGTTACGAGCACACGGACCCGAGGAAGTTGCTTGTCCTCCCTGCCGTCACGTTTACGGCTACGAAGGTAACATATGCGGGAACAGCCGTGAAAGTAGCCTTGGCGGATTCTCCGTCGGAGGGACAAAGAGGCGTCTGATCGGAATGGTAGCGATCGCACGGTTTTTACTGAACGTCTTTCCAGGCTCGCCTGTGTGCCCCTCCCGACGTCACACGAAGACAAGGGGGCGATCCATTGTACGCATCCGAGGAGCGAGTGGATGACCTCATGTCTCCGAGTCATCACAGCTATCTTGTTGATCCTCTGGATTGGAGGCGTCGCCCCTTCTGTTGAGGCTTCAGATCTCAAGAATACCATCAGGAATCTTTACGGAAATCAGGGGATTCTCCTCGAGCCGAGCCCCCTTCCTTTCTTCACCCAGGAATCGCGCTTTCAGGCATCGTCGCTTCAGGGGCTTGACCAACTCAATACCCAGTTGACCTCCGCGATCGCGCTTCCCTCGTTCGGCTCCTCGGTGACCGGTTTCACTTTCGATATGGAGCGCGGGATTCCGGTCCGAACTACCGAGAGCCTCGGCCCCCTACTGACGGAGCGCGCCACGACCCTTGGCGCGCGCAAGCTCGATGTAACCCTCGCCTACACTCGACTGAACTTTACTAAGCTGCAAGGCAAAGACCTCGATAAACTGGATCTGGTGTTCCAGCGTGGCGATATCAATGGAAACGGAATCCGGGATACCAGCGGTCCGTTCAGCTTTGAGAGTGATATTATTCGCGCCCGATTCAAGGTCGATCTGGACGAAGATATTATCGCCTTCATCGCGACATACGGTGTTACCCCCGTATGGGACATCGGACTCGTCGTCCCCATCATCCATGTTCGGCTCAAAGCCAGAGCGTCGGCTGCCGTCTTCGATCAGTTCGGCAATCCCGGCGGGACGAGAATCGGCGACCTCCCGATCCATCGGTTTGGGCCTCACTCCAACTGCCGCCCGCCCATCGACCCAAACTCTTGCAACGCCCGCGGAGGTGGTGAGGAGACCGGCGTCGGGGATATCATCCTTCGAACGAAATATAACTTCGTGCGCAACGCCGGCGGCCTTACCCCGGATCTGGCATTCCTGTTCGAAGTGAAGCTTCCAACGGGAGATGAGGGACGACTTCTGGGAACCGGCGGGACCAACCTGGGCGGTCTCTTTATAGCCTCCAAAACCTATGGACGATGGTTCACGCCTCACGTCAACATCGGCTACGAGATTAATACCAAAGATCTTGAGCAGAACAGTATCAGATATGCCCTCGGTTTTGATGCCCGTCTTCTGTCAAAGCTGTCATTCGACGCCGACATCATCGGTCGCTTCAAACCGGCTGGAGACGAAACCGGAGAGCATATC
>JACPQW010000032.1 GCA_016190285.1 Candidatus Methylomirabilis oxygeniifera | reverse complement strand
GCAGGTACCGGTACAGACCGCGAAGCGACGACGTGCGGCGCGCGACCGTGCGAGGTGCCAACCCCTCCTCACGGAGCGCCAAGAGCAGACGCGCGACGTGCCCGCGGCCGACCTCCTGAAATGAGCCGACCCCGGCCTGCTTGAAGTAGCCGACTATCCGGCGTAGATCCCTTCCATACGCTGCCAGGCTGTTCTCTGCCAGCCCCCGCTCGACCGTGAGATACCTCAGGTACTCTTCGACCAGGTTGTCCATTGGGGCCATCTATTGCAACGCCTGCATCTCTATATGTCGGCTTCGCGAACGGCCCCCTCACCTTTATCCTCTCCCCCGGTGAGGGAGAGGAATTCCTTTTTATTTCCCCTCGCCCCCATCTGGGGGAGAGGGGAGGGTGAGGGGGTGCAACAGTCGCTCGTAGGTTTGAAGAAGCCGCACAGCGGAGGCTTCGGCTGTCAGCGTCATTGCCTTCACCCTGCCCTGCTCGGCGTAGCGATGCAGACTTGCCCCATCGCGAAGCAGCGCGAGCAAACGCCGGATGAAATCGTCCTCGGCATTATCGGCCAGGGCTCCGCTCACCCCATCGACGATGAAATCCGAGGTACCGACAGACCGGACCGCCAGCACAGAAAGCCCGTGCGCCATCGCCTCGAGCACGACCAGGCCCTGGGTCTCTGAAACCGACGGAAAGACAAAGAGGTCCGCAGCCCGATACCAGCCCCCTACAGCATGGTGCGGAACCGGGCCCACGAAGCGGACGCGGTCGACGATCTCCAGATGGGCAGCCAGTCGCTGCAATGATTGCTGTTCATCCCCCTCCCCGACTACCAACAGTGTGATGTCAGGCGCAACCCGAGTGACACTATGGACTGCCCGCAAGAGCAATCCGAGATTCTTTTCCCTGGCCAGCCGCCCCACGTACAGGAGGACCGGCCCGTCCGCCGGTACACCGAGGCGACGACGAAGCTGCGCCTTCGATTCCTCCGGTGGGTCCGGCGGCTCGATCCCCGTGGGGATCACCTCGATGGGGGCAGTGACCCCGTGGCTCCACAGTCGCTCCTGCACCCCTGACGTCGGCGCGATGACCAGATCGGCCTGGTTGGCGAAGGCGTAGCTCCTGGTTTCTGCGAGCCGGGCAGCCAGGGGCGAGACGACCGGCAGATAATGGGCATAATGCTCGTACAGTGTATGGTAGGTGAACACAAACGGGACGCCTAATCGGCGGGCCAGTCGGCGGGCGTAGGGCCCGACAAGGAACGGGTGGTGGGTATGGATGATCTGGAGACCAAGACGCGGAATCAGACGATGGAGTCCCACGGCGACGGCTGGAATCGGCAAGGCATAGCGGTGATGGGTCGGCACGCGCAGCGATGGGAACCGGTAGGTATCGGGCTCCACATCTCGGCAGTCGGGGTAACGCGGCGCAAAGACGAAGACCCGATGGCCGAGGCGACGCAGGTGACACGCGAATTGTTGAATGGAGACAGCAAGGCCGTTGAGCAGCGGGGAGGCGTTGCAGGTAAAAAAACCGATCCGCAACTCGCGCACGAAATCCCCCCACCCCCCCTTTACAAAAGGGGGGCACGGGGGGATTTTCCACCTCGCGCCTCGCATGTCATTTGCGGGTAACCTCCGTATGCGTGATGGAGATGCCCAGCGCCAGGCGAGCCTGCATGTAAAGCTGTGCCGTGGCCATCAGGACATAGTTGTGCAGGTTGACCGGCGTGAAGGTCAGGCGAGACCACTCAAAAAGTGTCCTGGCCTGCCGCCAACGGCGAGGCGGCTGCTGATAAATGATCGGCTTCAGCGTGTGGGGGACCAGCACCATGCCCAAGAACATCGAAGCGGTCAGCACAATCGTCTGGAACTGGAGATTAAAAGCGGCGAGCGGACTCACGCACAGGCTTTTGCTCCCGATCCGTAAGGCGAGTACATCGGGCGAAAGGAATACCTGAAACGGCCACAGCTCTCTGACGCAGGGGCTGATCCAGGAGATCAGAATCAGTTGCGCAGGCAAAAAGACCATGAGAGGCGGCATGGCGTTGGCAAATAGCGCTCGAAGCGCCAGGAATACCTTTCGCTTCAGCAGCGGCACCCGCATGTCGTGAAATCTTCGCGCGTAATTGACGACGAATTTGACGTCTACGGCGCCGCGGGCCCAACGGGCGATCTGGCTCCACGACTCTCTGGTGGTGAGCGGTGCCTGTCCCCAGGTCGGCATTTTGATAGGGGCGACGCGAAACCCTTCCATCACGACCTTGTACCGAAACTGCATATCCTCGTTGTGACGATTCGGTTCAAAGTAGTCCACCGCGCGGAAATCACGGAAGGGGAGGCTTGTTCCCGGACCCAGGACCAGATAGTCGCCGGTAGTCTGCATCTTTCCCAACTGATACAGAACGAACCCGGAGTTGTGCAGGCGAGGCAGCATCGGCACCTTCCAGTAGTTCGAGGTGTAGGTGGTCAGTGACTGCAAGACGACCCCACGGTTCTCTCTGACCATCGCGCGTTCCGCTTCCTGCCGATGGCTATGCTCCCGGAAGGCAAGATCCTGTGGATGCAGAATCGTGTCGGCATCGATGATCAGAATCTTCAGGTTCTCATCCCGCAGTGTCCCGTCATCGATCAGCCGCGCGAGATACCGGCCGGCTGTGCTGATCGACGTTGCCTTGCATCTGTTCATGATCCCGTCGGTGGGATAGGTGAGCAGTCGGATTCTGAAGGTCTTCTCACACGTCGGGACGAGATCGTCCAGCGTCTGAAGCGTCTCTCGGTCTTCCGCTTCCACGATCGGTATCAGGGTGATTTGCGCGTGCGGGTAGCGCTGCCGCTCGATCGAACGTATCGTCTGAAACAGCACGCGACGGTTGCTCTCCCGCTTCAGGGGCATGAGGATCGCATAATGACTGAAGGGGTGGCCGGAGGTATCGAGCCTGCTGCGCCAGTCGGTCTCCATATTGGTCAGCAGTTCCTGTCGCGTCTTATGGGCGCGGATCTGATTGATGATCAGGTAGCCGATCCAGATGGTGATAACGGCAAATCGAAAGACCTCGGCCCAAAACGGATCGTCGGGAAGATACCGGAGGAGCGGGTAGATCGAGAGGAGTAGAAGGGTCGTGAGAATAGGAAGGATGTCTAAGGCCCGCTCGAACACCCGGGCTGCAAAAGTGGGGTTACCGCTGTACGTCATCGTATGCTCCCAGGTGGAATTTCTACACGAGTCACGGCGAGGTGTCAACACCTTGTCGCTGATGTCATCCGAAGAGACCCAGGTACCAGTCGATCAGTTCATCGCCGACAAACAGGGCAACGACCGCGCCGAGCGCCAAAAACGGCCCGAACGGGATCCGGTCTTTCCGCGACAGCACACGGGATGCGATCAGCGCCAACGAAAGACAGGCGCCGGCGATGACCGCGACGCCAAAAGAGACGAGCATGAGGCGCCAACCGAGGAAGGCGCCGATCATGCTCAGCAGGTTCACATCGCCGCCGCCCATGCTCTCTTGCTGAAAGGCTACCTCTGCATATACCGCAACCAGGTAGACCAGTCCGGCGCCGACCAGCGCTCCCATTACGGCTTCACGCGGCGGCGGATCGAAGGTCAGGAGACTTGCGACGAGTCCAATCGGTATGATGGGAAGACTGAGGATATGGGGAATGATGCCATGGTCCAGATCGATGAATGTGATCACCACCAATACCGAGAGAAAAAGAAGGAGGACCGCAGTCCGGATAGTGACGCCAAAGTGTAATACCGTCATAAGATACAGGCCGGCGGTCAGTCCCTCGACAAGCGGATACCGCCAGTGGATCGGCGCCTTGCACCGACGGCATCGACCCGCAAGCCATACAAAGCTGACAAGCGGGATATTGTCGTACCAGCTTATCGATCCATGGCAGTGAGGACAATGCGATCCAGGAAAGACGAGAGATTCGTCGCGCGGGATACGCCATATACAGACATTCAAGAAACTTCCGACCACGAGCCCCAGGGGGACGCTCAAGATTGCTGATACGCTTTGCAGTGACAGATTGCCGGGCAATGGCGGCTAACCCCCTATTGTGTTAGTCATAAAAGTTCCGACTATCGGCACGCTCTGTAGGATAGCAGTTCCCGGGCAGGTTACCAACCCTAAAGCTGTAACGGGTAGTGTCCTCATTCAAGCTCACTCGAGGAAGTGCCACCGATTCGAACACCCCTTCGCGCGTCATTGCGAGCCGAAGGCGAAGCAATCTCACTGTTTTTGATGATCTGCAGAGCAGAACGGGTAGATT
>JACPQW010000033.1 GCA_016190285.1 Candidatus Methylomirabilis oxygeniifera | reverse complement strand
TGTCTTGGGTACAATGGCGTACTCGACGATAGAATTTGGGATCCCAACCGACTCCAGGCTGATGGGGCTTCGCTCATCGCAAAGGGTGTCCCCCGTGCCGGTTTCCTTGAGTTTCACGACAGCCCCCAGATCTCCGGCCCCGATTGTCGGAACCGGTATCTGATTCTTACCTCGGAGCAGCACTGCTTGACCGATCCTTTCCTTGCACCCTTTGGTGCTGTTGTAGACGCTCGAATCGGAAGAAAGTACCCCGGAGTAGACTCGGAACAGGGAGATCTTGCCGGCGTAGGGATCGACGAGTGTCTTAAATACGACAGCCGAGAACGGAGCATCCTCTCGGCTTTCTCGGGTCACTCGCTCGCCGCTCCTCGGATCGATTCCCGTCATCGCTTCACGATCCGCCGGAGATGGAAAGAGTTCCGTCAGGAGATCGAGCAAGGGCTGTACGCCGATGTTCTTGACAGCCGAACCGCAGAGGACCGGAACAACCTTTCCCCCAATCACCGCTCGCCGTAGTCCGGCTTTCAACTCCTCGTATGAGAGTACACCGACTTCAAGATACTTCTCCAGCAGTCTATCGTCGCTGTCCGCAACCGCCTCCATCAGCGTCGCCCGGAGTTGTTCCGCCTTCAGTCTCAGCTCTCGTGGAACCTCTCCTTCGGAACACTTCCCCGTCAGCTCGCCCTGATAGATCAAAGCTTTCATCCGCAGCAGATCGATCACACCTGTAAAGGACGCGTGCGCGCCTATTGGAAGTTGGATGGGTGTCGCCACCGGGCAGAGGTTCTTGCGAATATCGTCCAAGGCTCTGAAAAAGTCGGCCTGTTCCTGATCCATCTTATTGATATAAATCATTCGGGCCAGGCCTTCCGTTTCAGCGCACGCCCATACCTTCTCTGTCTGCACCTTTACACCGGAGACGGCACTCACCACGACAACGGCGCCGTCAAGGACTCTCAGACAGTTCCTGGTGTCGGTCAGGAAGATAGATGCTCCAGGGGTGTCAATAAGATTGAGCTTGTACCCTTTCCACTCACAGAACGCGAGCGCGGAACTGACGCTCATCTTCCGTTTGACCTCATCCTCGTCGAAGTCGGTGACGGTTGTCCCATCTTCAACCGTCCCAAGACGAGACGTCGCGCCGGCGTCAAACAGCATCGCCTCAGTCAGTGTCGTCTTCCCTGCGCCCCCATGGGCCACAATAGCAACGTTCCGTATTCTGGCCATCTCTATTCCGCTCATCGCCCTTCCCCCGGTCTATCGTACGGGCCGCTCAACTGTCCCGAGGTTCTTCTCGTATCACAACGGCCCACGAGTTGTAAAGGGCAAATCCTCTTACCGTAAAAGCAACGATGCCCTTCCCGAACGAACCGGGAAGGGCATCGTTGCTTACGTCAACCTATTGTCTTCAAGGACCGACCGCCCTTTCAAGCACCTGGTGCCTGAGCCGCTATGGGTTCGGCCGGCCGTGGCTTCGGTCCCGTGCCTTTATCCCCACGCCGACCACGGCGTTTCGCCGGCTTGGCCGAAGGTTCAGTCACTGCACCGATCTCGACAAGCTCGATGGCCGCGAGCGGTGCGCCATCCCCCATTCTGTACTCCAGCTTGGTCAGCCTGGTATAGCCGCCGTTTCGATCCTTATAGCGGCTACCGATGGAATCAAACAGCTTTTTTAAAACATCCTCATCCTGGATAACCTCCGCTGCCTGTCGGCGCGCATGCAAATCTCCGCGCTTGGCAAGCGTAATGATCTTGTCCGCCAGCTTACGCGCCTCCTTGGCCTTCGCCTCAGTTGTCACGATCTTCTCGTAACGGAAGAGCGATGTCAGCAGATTACGGAGGAGCATCTCACGATGAGCCGTTGTTCGGCCGAGCTTCCTCCCAGCTTTCCTATGTCGCATAGCAGGCACTCCTGCCTGACCGTGTAAAACCAGGCCAAGCTCAGGCCCCCGTTAAGGCCTTCGAGGTCTTGTCACCGCGTTTCCCAATCGATTCGCCAACAGGGAGGCCTTCCAGTTTCATCCCTAAGGTTAACCCCATACCGGTAAGGATCTCCTTAATTTCGTTCAGAGACTTCCGGCCGAAATTTTTTGTCTTCAACATCTCGGCCTCACTCTTGACAACTAATTCGTAGATATATCGAATTTCTGAGTGCTTCAAACAATTAGCCGATCGTACTGACAGCTCCAGTTCGTCAACACTCCGATTGAGGTTGTCCAGCAGTTGCTTCCTCGCCTCGTCGATAACAACCCCCTCACCCTCCGGCTCTTCCTCAAAGTTTGTAAAGATGCTCAGGTGATCCTTGAGGATCTTTGCCGCATACGCAATGGCATCGCGGGGCAGGACGCTGCCGTCAGTCCAGACCTCCAAGGTCAGCTTATTGTAGTCGGTGACCTGGCCAACCCTGGTATCTTCGACCAGGAAATTGACCTTCCGGATCGGGGAAAAGATAGAGTCTATGGCAATGACATCGACGGGTTGCCCTTCTCGTTTGTTTCGCTCTGCGGGAACATACCCGCGTCCGAGGCGAACCTCCAATTCCAGCTCAAGCTTCCCATCCTGCTCCAAGGTCGCAATGCGCAAATCGGGGTTCAAGATCTCGACATCGGGATCCGGAGTAATATGCTCGGCTCGAACTGCGCCTCCTGCAAACGCCTTTAAATAGAGGGTCTTAGGATGGTCAACGTGAAGTCGAAGTCGCAGCCCCTTGAGATTAAGAATGATATCGGTAACATCTTCTTTCACCCCAGGGATCGTTGAGAATTCATGCAGCGCCCCGGTGATTCGAATCGCGGTCACCGCGGCTCCCTCAATGGCGGAGAGAAGGGTGCGCCGAAGCGCATTACCGATGGTCAATCCGAATCCGCGCTCAAAGGGCTCCGCAAAAAACTTGCCGTATGTGCTGGTCAGAGATTCCAGCTCACATTCCAGCCGCTTTGGCTTCTGGATGCCCTTAAACTTCTGAATCATCAAAACCTCCCACGCCCACCATTATTTGGAGTACAGCGCAACAATCAGCTGCTCCTCCACGGGGATAGCGATCTCTTCCCGGGATGGGATCGATCGGACAGTCCCTTTCATGTTGGTCGCATCAAGCTCCAGCCAACTCGGCAACCCTCGCCGCTTTACCCCTTCAAGAGCCATCGTAATTGCCGTCATTTCACGACTCTTGGGCCGCACCTCGATCGTCTCGCCCTGACGAACTCGATAGGACGCGATATCCGTTTTGCGTCCATTCACGAGGATGTGACCGTGAGTGATCAGCAGACGCGCCTGTGCGCGGGATGCGGCGAATCCGAGGCGATGGACCACACTGTCCAGTCGTTGTTCCAGGATTCTGACGAGGTTTTCACCCGTCATCCCTGTCTGCCGCTCAGCCAGACGAAAATATTTCCGGAATTGCGTTTCCAGGACTCCATAGATCCGGCGCATCTTCTGCTTTTCACGAAGCTGCCTGCAGTAGTCCGACACCTTCGTCCGCCGCTGGCCGTGCATGCCGGGAGCGTAGTTCCGCTTCTCAATCGCGCAGGCGGCGGAGAAGCATCGATCCCCTTTCAGGAACAGCTTCATCCCTTCTCGCCTGCAAAGCTTGCATACGGGATCCCGATACCTAGCCACGAACCCCTCCTCCCAGGGGAGTGGTGATGCCCCCCGTCACCCTGATACTTCGGCGGATCGCGCTCTTGATACTCTTTCCGGGAATAACCGGATGATGTGTCGTCAGGAACGACTGTCTCATACACGTCTCCGCTTGGACGGCCGACAACCGTTGTGTGGAATCGGCGTCACATCCTTGATCGCCACAATCTCCATACCTGCCGCCTGCAAGGATCGAATGGCCGCTTCTCGCCCGGCGCCTGGCCCTTTCACGTAGACCTTCACTTCTTTCATGCCATGGCTCATCGCCTTCTGCGCAGCGCTATCAGCAGCCCTTTGAGCGGCAAATGGGGTACTCTTACGGGAACCCTTGAACCCAACCGAGCCGGCACTCGCCCAAGCAATAACGTTACCCGTCACATCCGTGATGGTGACGATGGTATTGTTAAACGTCGCCTGGACGCAGGCGATTCCGTGAGCGATATTCTTCGCCTCTTTCCTGCCTCCCGCGCGTCCCGCCGGACGCCGCGGTTTTGTTTCTTCCGCCATTCTTCCTCCAATAGCTCAGCGATCAGCTCTCACCGATCAGCCGTCAGCCCGACAATAAACCCGGCTATGTTTTCTTACTCTTCGCGCCGACCGTCCGGCGAGGCCCTTTGCGCGTTCTGGCATTCGTGCTGGTTCGCTGGCCGCGAACCGGGAGACCCCGTCGATGCCTGAGACCCCGGTAGGCGCCTATATCCATGAGCCGCTTGATGTTTATCGAGATCTCACGCCTGAGATCCCCTTCAACCCTGTAGTTTCCCTCAATGGTTCGCCGCAGCTTTGTGATCTCCTCTTCAGTGAGATCCTTGACGCGGACGTCCGGGTTAACCTCGGAGTCCTGCAAGATTTTGCGGGAAGCAGAACGACCAATACCGAAGATGTACGTCAGCGCTACCTCAAGCCGTTTTTCCCTCGGAAGATCTACCCCGGCGATACGTGCCATAATTTCCTCGAAGGACCGCTTTCAGCTGTCAGCCGATAGCTAATAGCGTCCGCTGAACCGACTATCCCTGTCGTTGTTTGTGCCGAGGATTTTCGCATACGATCCGCAGCACCCTTTTCCGTCGAATGATCTTACACTTCTCGCATATCGGCTTTACCGACGCTCGAACCTTCATGATAACCCCCACGTTACGGAATCGCTCATGCCCCTGATACCCTTCCCCTTCACAGCTATTTATATCGGTAAATGATTCGTCCTCGCGTCAGATCGTATGGGGACAGTTCTACGATCACCTTATCGCCAGGAAGAATCCGGATGAAATGCATGCGCATCTTTCCGGAGATGTGTGCCAGCACCTTGTGTCCCGTTTCCAATTCTACTCGAAACATGGCGTTCGGTAACGGCTCAATAACGGTCCCCTCAACCTCAATCGCCTCTTCCTTCGGCATTAGTGTTTCGCTTCCTCAGACGACTCGTCTCCGGCAACACTGGTCAGCACCTGAACGCCATCCTCAGTCAGCGCAACGGTATGCTCAAAATGGGCCGAAAGGGATCGGTCGCGTGTGACCGCTGTCCAGCGATCATCGAGGATCATGACGTCCGCGCCGCCGGCATTCGCCATCGGTTCAATAGCCAGAACCAACCCGGGTTTGAGTACAGGGCCCTGGGCTGGAGGGCCGAAGTTCGGGATCTGCGGTTCCTCGTGAAGCGATCGGCCGATCCCGTGACCCACAAACAGCCGCACTACCGAGAACCCTTGCGTCTCAATAGCGGACTGCACCGCATGAGAGATATCGGAGAGATGATTTCCGGGCCGCGCGGCCAGGATCGCCTGAGAAAGCGCCGCTCGCGTTGCCGCAATCAGACGTCGAGCCTCCTCGGACACCTTGCCAACCGGAACCGTGATTGCGGCATCCCCGTAATATCCGTCGACAACAACCCCTAGGTCCAGACTCACGATGTCACCATCTTCAAGACGCCTTCCCGATGGGAAGGCGTGGACGACCTGCTCGTTTACGGATACGCAGAGCGTGTAAGGATAACCACGATAACCCTTGAACGCCGGTTTGCCCCCTCGCCGTACGATATAGGCCTCTGCAAAACGGTCCAACTCCAAGGTAGACAGTCCCGGTTCAATCAGTCTCACCAGCTTCTGGAGCGTATCCGCCACAATCCGACTGCTCTTGCGCATCAGCTCAATCTCCCAAGGGGATTTCAAGATCATCATCGCTGTTGCTATCCGTCCCCTAGGGCGCGATGGATGCGTCGAGCAATCTCCTCGATCGTCCCGTGTCCATCGATACGCCTCAGCAGCCCCATCTTATTGTAATACGCGATCAGGGGCTCTGTTTGCTCCCGATAGACCCGCAGGCGATGGCGAATCGTGTCCTCCTTATCATCGTCCCTTTGAAAGAGCTGATCCCCACAGTTATCACACACCCCGATCCGTACCGGCGGCTTCGTGTCCACATGAAACATCGTTCCGCAGGCCCGACACACCCGCCGACCCGCCAGTCGGCTCACCAGATCGTCCTCGGACACCTCAAGGCTGATGACCCGATCCAAGGGGGCGTACAACATCTTCAGAACGTCCGAGAGCGCCTCGGCCTGTCGTAACGTCCGCGGAAACCCGTCCAGGATGTAGCCACTGGCGCAATCCGGTTGACGCAGTCGCTTCTCGATAATCTCGATGACCACGCCGTCGGGCACCAGGGCTCCCTGCGCCATGATCGATTTAGCGGTCTGTCCCCATTCTGAGCCGTCGGCCACTGCTTGTCGCAGCAGGTCGCCGGCAGAGACATGCGCGGCATCAAACTTGGCCGTCAGCAGCCTGGCCTGCGTCCCCTTGCCAGCGCCGGGCGGTCCCAGCAGGACAAGCCGCATGACCCATTACCCCAGTCTACCTTTAATTCGAGTCTTCTTCAGGAACCCCTCATAGTGCCGCATGACCAGGTGAGACTCGACCTGCTGCACAGTGTCTAATGCGACACCAACCACGATCAGGAGGGATGTTCCCCCAAAGAAAAACGGGACATTCATCGT
>JACPQW010000031.1 GCA_016190285.1 Candidatus Methylomirabilis oxygeniifera | reverse complement strand
GATAGCAAGGGCGGGATCTATAACGCAAACGGGCTCAATATTGCGAAGGTGTTGGCTGAGGACGCTGAGGGAGGCTCCGTCACCCAACACCGTGATGGCGATCGGATTTCCAACGAGGCGCTCCTTGAGCTTGACTGCGATATCCTGGTTCCGGCTGCGACCGAAGGACAGATCACCGGGAAGAACGCCGATCGTATACGGGCGAGGATCGTGGCCGAGGGGGCGAATGGGCCAACGACACCAGAGGCCGATCAGATCCTGGCGGCAAAAGAGACGGCCGTGATCCCCGACATCCTCGCCAACGCCGGCGGCGTGGCGGTCTCGTACTTCGAATGGGTGCAGGATCTGCAACAATATTTCTGGCATGAGCATCAGATTAACGAACGACTGTCTGAGGTGATGATCGCCGCGTTCCAGCGGGTAATGGCGGTATCTCGTAAGGAGCAGGTTGACCTTCGGACCGCCGCGCTGATGCTGGCCGTCAAAAGGGTGGCTGACGGCAAGCGACTCAGGGGGTTATATCCATGACGCAGATCGCGAGGCTCATCGCCAGGGAGATCCTGGATTCCCGTGGCTACCCGACTGTCGAGGTGGACGCTGTGCTGGAGGACGGCTCCATCGGGCGGGCAGCCGTTCCATCCGGCGCTTCAACCGGGCGGCACGAGGCGCTGGAACTGAGGGATGGGGATCCGGCCCGCTACGGTGGGAAAGGGGTACAAAAGGCGATTCGCCATATCCACGACCTTATTGCCCCTGTCCTGGTGGGCAAGCAGGTAGATGAACAGGCGGCAATCGACCGGACGCTTATCACGCTTGATGGGACCGACAACAAGGCCAGGCTGGGCGCCAATGCGGTGTTAGGCGTCTCGCTTGCCGTCGCGAAGGCGGCCGCAGCCGTGCGAGGTTGTCCGCTGTACCGGTATCTAGGTGGCCCCTCGGCGACGACTCTTCCGGTTCCCCTCATGAATATCCTCAATGGCGGGGCGCATGCCGATACCAATGTGGACTTTCAGGAGTTTATGATCGTTCCTGTTGGGGCGCGCACCTTTGCTGAGGCCATCCGGTTCGGGGCGGAAACCTTCCACGTGCTGGGTAGTGTTCTGACTGGGAGAGGCCATAGTACCACGGTGGGCGATGAAGGCGGTTTTGCGCCACGCCTGCGCTCGAACGTCGAAGCGATCGAACTGATCCTGGAGGCGATCGCCAAGGCCGGGTATCGTCCGGGCAGCGACATCGCGCTGGCGCTCGACCCGGCGGCGAGTGAATTCTTCGATGGGGGCAAGTACGTCTTCAAGAAATCTGACGGCTCGACCCGGGACGCCGAAGGGATGATTCGTTTCTATAGCGACTGGATCCGCCAGTATCCGATCGTTTCGATCGAGGATGGCTTGGCCGAGGATGACTGGCAAGGATGGAAGGAGCTGACCGCCGAGCTCGGGAAGAAAACGCAACTGGTGGGCGATGATCTCTTTGTCACGAGTAGCCGGCGGCTGGCCCGTGGGATCGATGAGGGCGTGGCCAATGCGATTTTAATTAAGCTGAACCAGATCGGGACGCTGACTGAAACGCTACAGGCCATGGAGTTGGCGCGGTCTGCCGGGTATCGGACCGTGATCTCGCATCGATCGGGTGAGACCGAGGACACGACAATCGCCGATCTGGCGGTGGCTACGGGCGCCGGTCAGATCAAGTCCGGCTCCCTCAGTCGGACCGAACGGACCTGTAAGTATAATCAACTGCTCCGGATCGAGGAGGCGTTGGGGCCGAACGCGATCCTGGCGGCTCCCTTCGCCAAGTCGCAGTAAGGCAGTTACGGCCTGCGGCCTTGTGAGGGCGCGCGTCCACCGGCGGGTTCAGACTCGCTTGTCTGGAGCTCGGATGCAACGCTGAGACCGGCAACCTGCCGCAAGCTCTCTTCAAATTCCTTCAACCTGGCCATCTCGATCTTCAGTTTGCTCAGTTGCTCGGCCTGTTCCTGCAGGAGCGAGGTCATTGCGCGATTTTCCTGCTCCAAGTATTTCGCGCGGGTCAGGTAATACTGACCTCGAACCAGGTTGAGCAGGGTGACGCTTGAGCCGACGGTTAGGCCGGTCAGCACAATACAGGAGAGGGCGATGATGCGCCTCGAAAGGCGAAACTGCCGCATGAGGCCGCCTTCGGTAAAGGCCATGATCGTGACAACCTCCCTGAAGCCGGCGCAGACAATCGATCCCAGCACCCACAGGCCGTGAAATATCCCCCTCACTATTCGCATATCTATCCCTCCTCACAAACCTTTAAAACATTTTTGCTCTTACAGTCTAATAGCTTGTGGCCCTCCTGGCCACACCTGTAGCTGTCGGCTGAGTGCTGATCGCTGACCGCTCTGTTCTCCTGAAATGATTGTAGCCGCCGGTCAGCGCAATTGCGGTGCCGTCTTGGCGTTCAAGCCGACATCCTAAACCCGCTTCTTGGATCTCCCCGACTGCGGTCACAGTCACCGCATCGGAGAACATGGCGGCAACATCGGCAGGATCCCACGAAGAGGTAAAGAGCAGTTCGAAGTCTTCTCCGCCCTGCAGCGCTAAGGTCAGCGGCTCTTGGCCGAAGCGCCGGGCGATGGCTGATGCTGCCTGGTCGATTGGGATCTGATCCTCTCTGATTGTTGCCGAGACCCCGCTCTCGCGGCACAGATGCACCAGGTCCGAAGCCAGCCCATCACTCAGGTCAATCATTGCGGATGCGACTCCGGCCTGTGCAAGGGCCCTTCCCTCCCGAATCCTTGGGATGGGACAGAGATGTCGTTCGATAGCCTGCCTGATAGCCTCCCGGAGAGAGCCGGAGACTTCAAATGGGGTCTCGATCTGATCGTCTCGAAGGCGGCAACCGGCCCTGAGCGCTGTAAGACCTGCCGCCGACGCGCCCAACCGGCCTGTGATCCAAATCCGTTCCCCAGGTTTCGCACCGGAACGTCTGACAGCCCTCCCTGCCTCTACTTCCCCCACCAGTGTCACGCCGATCATGAGGGTGGAAGAGGCGGACAGATCGCCGCCGATGACCTCGACTGCGAATCGCGCACCTTCCTCCCGAAGACCACGATAGAGCTCATCGACAAACTCAATCTCTTCATCAGGTGAGATTGCCAGCGTGACAAGCGCGGTACGCGGCATACCCCCCATGGCGGCGATGTCACTGAGATTCACGCCCATCGCCTTACGCCCGAGACGAAAGGGCGTGATGGTCTGCGGCGTGAAATCGACTCCTTCAACCAGCAGATCGGTCGTCAGCAGGAGATCTGTGCCTGCCGTAGGCCGCAATGCGGCGCAGTCGTCACCGATTCCAAGCAGGGTATCATGCGGTCGAGGCAGGATGCTTCTGATCCGTTCGATCAGGGCAAACTCCCCGATAGCCGAAATCTTCATCGTAGACCCACCCGCGCGATCTCCTGATGCTTAGCTGTATGCAACATCTCCTTCTCCTGGGAGGGCCTGTGGAGGCGAGATGACGCACATCGCATACAGACGATCGGCGAGCCGGGCAAATTCATCAAGGTTCAGGGTTTCGCCGCGGCGCCTGGAATCGATGCCCGCATCCGCTAAGATCCGCTCCAGGTCTGCAGGCTCCGTCATGATGCCGGCGTTCAGCAGCGCATTACGCAGCATCTTCCTACGCTGTCCGAACGCAGCCCGTACGATGCGAAACAGCAGATCGGGGGAGTGCACTGTCACCCTGGGCCCAGGCAGCAGGTCGAGGCGAACGAGGGTCGAGTCCACTGCGGGCCTTGGGTAGAAGGCCGTCCGTGGGACCTGCGCCACCGCTGAGACATCCGCCTCGTAACGGCAACGGAGCGTCAAGGCGCTATACCCCTCTTCGCCAGGCGACGCCAAAAGCCGCTGCGCCACCTCTCGTTGCACCATCACTAGGAGGAAGGAGAAGTACCGCTGCAGCGGGATCAACTGGAGGATCAGGGGGGTGGCGACCGAATAGGGGAGATTTGAAACCAGCTTGGCCCGTGTATACGCTGGACACATCTTACCACATACGTCTACGAAATCGAATTCGAGGGCGTCGCCGCAGATCAATGACACCTTGGGGTGATCTCCGAGGCGCTCAGCCAGCAGTCGATGGAGCCCCGGGTCACGCTCGATGGCGATCAGCCGGCCCGCCTGTTCGGCCAGACCCTCGGTCAGAACTCCCGTACCTGGACCGATCTCCACCACGAGGTCCTGTGGTCCGACATCTGCCGCGCGAAGGATCAGGTCGCGAACCGCGGGGGAGACGAGGAAACTTTGCCCGAGACCTCGTTTCGGCAGCAGATGGTACTGCCGGAGCAGCGCCCGGGTCTCATACCCGAGAGACGGCGGTCGATTCGAGTGGCTGGTCTCGTGCATTCACTGACGCGCCATGCAAGCGTTCTCATCCTGAGCAGCGGTATGACCCCCATACTGACACCACGCCCGCATCTGCCGGGACATCCTAGGGGGTGGTCGTCGTCGGGGATTGCCAGATCGAACTGTCCAAGATGGCGTCTTGTAACTCTGTGAACGCATCGGACATCGAGTCCAATGCGCCGCTCAGGAAACCAGCAGGGGGTTTGCGACTGCGCGGACCCTGGACAAAGGTCATGCCGATCCGTTTCGCGGCCAGCGGCGCCATGTCGGAATCTGGAAATTCTGCAATGAGGCGCTGAAAGGCAGTCTTGGCTGGCGCCTTCTGTTCAAGTTCCCAGAGCGACTCTCCAAGATAGTATAGTGCCTGATCGTCGTACTCCGAGCCGTGGTACTCCTTCAGCATCGACTCGAACCGCGGGATGGCGGCGCCATACGCCTCACGGTGAAAGTAAAATTTGCCGACGTACAACTCCCTTTGAACCAGTTGCCGATAGCACTCCGCCAATTTAGCCTGCGCGTCCGGCGCAAACTGTGAGTGACGAAAGTCGTTGACCAGGGTCCGGAACTCTCGTGCCGCGTTATTGGTCATGGTCTGATCGCGGTCCACCTTCTCCATCTGGCGGAAGTAAGACAGTCCGATGTAATACTGGGCTTCATCGAGCTGCTCATGTTGCGGAAACAGTTCGATGAACCGTTGATACTCGGCGCGCGCCTCATCGAACCTCTTCTCATCGAAATAGGTGCGACCGACGTTCATGCGAGCGATCGGGACCAGTTCGCTTTCAGGAAAGTTGTTGATCAGACGTTGCAGATGTTTGCGCCCCTCATCATAGTGCTTCAGGGCGAAGGCCGCCTCGGCCTGGCTCATCAACTCCTGATCCGATCCGGCAGCAGGCGCCTCAGCCTGTTTCGGTGAAAACAGATCGAGACTCGCGCACCCTGAGACCGAGAGCAGGAGCGTCGCGCAGCCCGCTACGAGCAGCAGGCGCGGCATAAACAATCTCATATTGAACACCTCCAAGCCGTTCGAGAAAGTCCTATCCCATCCTCATGAAGTGGACAAAAGATCGGCGAGGAGCGATAGGATCGAAGATCTCAGATTGCCGCAAAGGAAGTAGAGACAGCCAATAGTGTCGGCAACCTGTAAGCGATTCGGCGATCAGGCTGACTCGGCCTTCTTCTTATAGAGGATGATGGGCGGTTTCCGCTCGACCACGGTCTCGCGGTTGACAATACACTCCGCAATCCCCGACTGTGAGGGGATCTCATACATGATATCGAGCATGATCTCTTCAAGGATCGCCCGGAGGCCACGGGCGCCGGTTTGCCGCTTCGCCGCCTCCTGAGCCACAGCGCTGATCGCCTCGTCGGTCAGAGTCAATTTCACATGCTCAAAATCGAAGAACCGCTGATACTGCCGCAACAGGGCGTTCTTCGGTTCGACAAGGATCCGCACCAGTGTTTTTTCGTCGAGCTCGTGCACGACCGCCATTACCGGCAGTCGCCCCACCAACTCGGGGATAAGGCCATACCGAAGCAGGTCTTCCGGTTGGACATCGGCCAGCAGCTCGCTGATCCGCCTTCCCCGTCTTGCCTGGATCTCGGCGCCGAATCCCATCGACTTCTGGCCGGTTCGATGTTCAATGACCTTCTCCAGCCCAACAAAAGCCCCGCCGCAGATAAACAGGATGTTCGTCGTGTCGACCTGCAGGTACTCCTGTTGGGGATGCTTGCGCCCGCCCTGCGGCGGGACATTGGCCACGGTTCCCTCAAGAATCTTCAGGAGGGCCTGCTGGACGCCCTCCCCGGAGACGTCCCGCGTGATGGATGGGTTTTCAGACTTGCGCGCGATCTTGTCGATCTCGTCGATGTAGATGATCCCTCGCTCTGCCCGCTCCACATCGTAGTCTGCGACCTGCAACAATCGCAGAATGATGTTCTCCACGTCTTCCCCGACATATCCCGCCTCAGTGAGGGTGGTGGCATCGGCGATGGTGAACGGTACGTCCAGGATCTTGGCCAGGGTTTGTGCCAGCAGGGTTTTGCCGCATCCGGTTGGACCGATGAGAAGAATATTTGACTTGGTCAGTTCGACGTCGTCAAAGGT
>JACPQW010000030.1 GCA_016190285.1 Candidatus Methylomirabilis oxygeniifera | reverse complement strand
GGCGAGATAGACCGCCACCCCTTGCGGCCCCGGCTCACAGATGACCCGCTCCTCGTGTCGAAGCCGCTCAACCGCCTGGGTCACCAGATTTTCGTCCACCTCTAAAATACCGGCGCTCGCTCTCGAAAGGTCGCCAAGGGGGTAGTACACGTGCCCCTCCTCGGCCAGCTCATTCAGGGCATGGATGACGCCGGCCTCCACCCGCAGCGGCGAATGCTTCTCGATCCCGATCGCCTGGGCGATCCGGTCGGCGGTCTTGAAGCCGATCCCATAGATGTCGCGGGCCAGCCGGTAGGGATTTTCCTGGACGATGGCAATAGAAGATTTCCCGTAGGTCTTGAAGATCTTGGCGGCATAGGCAGAGGACACGCCATGGCCCTGCAGAAAGATCATCACCTCCCGGATCTCTTTCTGCTCCTCCCAGGCGGTCCGGATCCGCTGAAGTCGGACCTCGCCGATCCCATCCACCGTGAGCAGACGGAAGGGCTCTTCCTCAATGATGCGCAGGGTGTCGATGCCGAAGGCTTCTACCAGCCTTTTGGCGAAGATCGGGCCGATCCCTTTGATGAGGCCGGAGCCCAGATACTTCTCGATACCGGTGAGCGTGGCGGGGGAGATGGTTTCGAAGGCTTCGACCTTGAACTGTTCGCCGTATCGGTTGTGCTGGACCCACTCGCCGGTTAGCTTGAGGGTCTCGCCAGGCGTGACGGTCGGCAGGTTGCCCACAATGGTGGCCAGGTCTCGCCGCCCGGATACCTGGAGCCTGGCCACCACATAGTGGTTCTCTTCGTTGACGTACGTGATTCGCTCCAGCGTTCCCTGGAGCGTGTCGTATGATCGCGCAGGCATCTTGGCGCCACTCCGACGTGAGCGTTTAGCCTGTCGCCTCCTCGTACCAGGCCATCTGAATCGCCTCCAACTTGGCCTCCGAAGCGCCGTTGGGGTCGTCGTCGAACTCCGCAAGCTCAGTGATCCACTTGCGCAGAGTGGTGAACGGCACCTCCAGAGGATCCTGCTCAGGATGCGACTGAATCAGGGCCTGCGCGATCTCGTACGTGTCGTCCCAGAACAGGCTCATCTTCCTCAGCCCACCTCTATAAGGTTACCTTCGGGGCGTTGGCGTACCGCGCCGTCACAGCCGACCAGTCGATGCCCTTGAAGAAGGCTTCGATGTAATCAGCCCGCTTGAGCCCGTAGTCGATCATAAAGGCATGTTCAAATACATCCATAATCAGCAGCGGGACGCCTCCAGCCAAGTGCCCGGTGTCATGCTCACCGATCCAGGCGTTGCACATTCGGTTCGCGATCGGGTCCAGGTATAAGACCACCCAGCCGATCCCCCGCATGGCTCCCGATCCCTTGAAGTCCTTCTGCCAATTGTCGTATGAGCCGAAGTCTGCTGTAAGTTTCTGATAGAGCTCTGAGGCCGGATCCAAGCCCCTCCCGCCTTTCACCATATTCCCAAAATAGTACTCATGCAAGCGCATTCCATTAAATTCCCAGCCGAATCGCCGCTTCAACTCCGCGTATTCCGGCGCGGCGGTCTTGCCGTCTTTCAGCATCTGACACAGCGCGTCGGCCAGCTTATTCGTATTGGCAACATACCCCTGGTAGAGTGTAAAATGATTTTTCATGAGCGGATCACTCAATCCCTCGATTCCCAGCAACTGCTCGTAATTTCTTGCCTCGTAAGCCATTGGTTGCTCCTCCTCTGACGAACCGATAAGGGTTGGCCCGAAATCCCGTGTCTTTGTATATTCCCGCTTCAAGCATGCGGGGACAAGCTTTGCGGGAATGACGTCCATTATTGCGACTGACGACGCTATGCACAGCAGGGAGCATAGACACGCATGCTGGGAATGTCAAGATTCAAGGATGAGTCAGTCCCGTTTAGTAGACGAGCGGGCAATGGAGGGCGCAGGCGAAGTGTCGCCTGCGGAGCCGTCTCCGTGTTTACGGATGCAGGCCAGAAAGCGCTGGCCGAGATCCTGGAGCTTGCGCTGGCCGACCCCCCTGATCTGCAGGAAGGCGTCCTCGGTGGTGGGGCGTTCTCGCGCCATCTCACGCAGGCTGGCGTCGCTGAAGATGAGGTAGGGTGGGATACCCCGCTCTTGGGCCATGGTTCGACGGAGGACGCGGAGCGTCTCGAACAGATCCTCATCGTTCGTTCGGCCCAGGCCCGGCGACACGGCTTGGCGCGCCAGCCTGGACGGCGCCTCGCGCGAGGGCCTGCCGACCGTCCGGAGAAGCGGCGCTGCATCTTCTCCCCGAAGGATCCGATGACCCTGTGCGGTGACGTCGAGTGTCGGGTACTCGCCCTCGCCACGCGCCAGATACTCCTGCCCCTCGAGTTGCTCAATCCAGTTCCGCACCGTCGCCTTCGGGTACTGTCGCAGCACGCCGTAGGTATCCAGCCGGCTGTGACGCATCCTCGCGATCCGGGCGGTTTCGGCCCCACGCAGGACGTCCGTCACGTAGTCGGCGCCGAATCGCTCTCCCATCTCTGTAACGCAGGCGAGGATCTGTCGCGCCAGCGTCGCCGAGCCGTCCTCAACGGCTACCTCGCCGAGGCAGATATCGCAGGCCCCGCACGTGTCCGTGCGGTATGCCTGGCCGAAGTAGTTCACGAGAAAGCGGTGCCGACAGGCGGCGCCCTGGCAGTAGTTGTACATCTCGCTGAGCTTCGGCAGGGCGCCCGGTGCCGGCAGCCCCTCCGCCATCAGGATGGACCGCCACAGGCCAAAGTCGCCGCCGGAGTAGAGCAGCAGGCACTCTGACGGCAGACCGTCGCGCCCGGCCCGGCCCGCCTCCTGCTGGTAGTGCTCGATGGACTTGGGCATTCCGGCGTGGATGACGTAGCGCACGTCGGACCGGTCAATGCCCATCCCGAACGCCACCGTGGCCACCACGACATCCGCCCGTTCCGCAATGAAGTCGTCCTGAGCGCGCCGTCGTTCGGCATCGGCCAACCCGGCGTGATAGGCCACTGCCCGATATCCCCGCCGTCGCAACGCATCGGTGAGCTGGTCCACCTCTGCCCGGCGGATGCAGTAGATGATCCCAGCCGTTCCCCGGTGCCGCTCCAACGCTTCTGTGACCTGTTGCAGCCGATCCGTGCGCCGGCGTACCCGGTAGACTAGGTTCGGACGGTCGAAGCTCCCAACCAGGATCTCGGGCTCTCGTAGCGCCAACTCCGTGGCGATGTCCGCCCGAACTCGCGGCGTGGCCGTGGCGGTGAAGGCATGGATGGCCACGTCCGGAAAATCCTCTCGCACCACCTTGAGCTGCCGATATTCCGGCCGGAAGTCGTGCCCCCACTGGCTGATACAGTGTGCCTCGTCGATCGCGAAGAATGCCACTCCGGCTTGCTTCAGCAACCTCAAGCAGGGAGGAAGCACCAGCCGCTCTGGGGCCACGTACAGGAGGTGGTACCGCCCGCGGGCCACATTGGCCTCCACCAACCGTCGCTCGTCGGTCGTCAGGCTGCTGTTCAGGAAGGCGGCCGGTACCCCGGCGGTAGTGAGTCCGTCCACTTGGTCCTTCATGAGGGCGATGAGGGGCGACACCACCACGGCCAGCTTCCCCATCGCTGCCGCCGGCGCCTGATAGCAGAGCGACTTTCCGCCTCCCGTCGGTAGGATGACGATGGAGTCCCGCCGCGCCAGCACGGCCCCTATGGCCTCTTCCTGCAATGGGAGGAGCGCGTCGTAGCCCCACACGCGCTTTACGGTTTGCCTGATGTTCTCCACCCGTTCCCACACTCCTTGCCTTCAACCGGGAGACCGCGACCCGGTAACCACCTGAAACGTTCAGGACACTTATTCAACAAGCAGCAAGGCCAATTATACGGAGGATCAGTATCTTATACCAAAATCCTTTTTATCATAACAGGCCACTGAGCGGGTTGCGCTGTCAATCCATCCTTGGGGGGCGCTTCAGGTTGACGTGAAGGGACCTTTGCGCCTACCATAAGAGTGATCCAACTTTGACTTGGACCCGAGATTGAACCAACATGGGCATAAAACCCCAGAGAAAGGAACACATGCTCACGATTACTGAATCGGCGAAAAAGAAGATCCTCGAGCTGATGGAGGCCGAGAGTCAGCCAGGTATAGGGGTGCGTGTCGTGGTGACAGGGGGAGGCCCTGGAAGCTTTCGCTATGGGCTTGGGTTCATGGCCGACAAGGACAAAGGGGTCGATGATACGGTGATCGATGCCGGCCGCTTCAAAGTCTATGTCGATGCTGAGAGCGCGCCCAAGCTCCAGGGCGCTACTGTAGACTTCATCGAGGGGGTCAACCAGAGCGGCTTCAAGATCGATAATCCGAACTCCGGATGGAAGGACCCTATAGCGGCGGCCGTCCAACGGGTCATAGACACCCGGATCAATCCGGGCGTGGCGGCTCACGGCGGATACGTGACACTGCTCGACGTCAAGGATGGCATCGCCTACATCACCTTCGGAGGTGGATGCCACGGCTGCGGGATGGCTGATGTGACCCTGAAGCAGGGGGTCGCTGTGGCGATCCAGGAGGCGGTTCCAGAGATCCGCCAAGTCCTCGATACGACCGACCATGCGGGCGGCACCAACCCGTACTACCAAGCGTCCAAGAATGAAGGTACGTCTCTGGCCTAAACCGTGGGCCGCCAGGCAGGCGCGCCGCAACGTCGCCGATTACTTGGTCTCCTGTCGATCGATGGTCTTGTCGGCCAGCACTGTCTTGATGTCATTGATCATGACCTGGGGAACCAGGGAGCCTGTGCTGTAGATGTTGCGCACATTCCCAGCCTGGTCCACCAGGAAGACCTTGAGGACATGACGGTATCGGCCGGTGAAACGGCCGTTCTCATCGTAGACCTTCACCCGATCCTGCCCGTAACTTTCCAGCGCTGTCCGGAGCGCCTGTTCTGAAGGCGCAGTCAGCAGATGCCAGAGCGACGGCTCCACCCCGAAGGTGTGTCCGTACTTGGCAAGCCGCTTCGGCGTATCACGTTGAGGATCCAGACTGATGGACAGGAGTACGGCCCGGTCCTGGAGACCCTCGCGTAACAGTTGCACCTGAAGCTCTTTCAGCGCCATGCCGGCCAAGGGACAGCCAAGTCGGTCCGAGCAGGCGGTATAGATGAAGCTGACGATCGTCACCTTGCCGCGCATGAGGGAGGCGGTACTGACGCGGCGTCCAACGGTATCGATCAGGACGACCGGCGGGACGCGCGTAATCACCGGCAGGTCGTAGGTTCCGGCGGCAGGCGGGGTGAACTTGGGCGAGAACACACCCTGAATATAGGTCTCCTTCCATCCAGGGATCTCGTGGGCCTCGACGGACGGGAGAAAACACGCCGCCAGGAACACGCCGATCACCACAAACCAATACCCTATGTGCCGTCGGCGCGCCCATGGGCATGAAAGTCCGAGGCGAGGACTCCCGCGCCGCGAGTTGTCATTGCGAGCGACCGAAGGGAGCGCGGCAATCTCACCGTAACTGCACTGCGAGATTGCTTCGGTCCCCTTCGCTTCGCTCTGGGTCCCTCGCAATGACCCCGATGGACTTTCTAGGCAACGCATGCGACTCACCCTTGGTGCGCAGCCCTTTGCTCCCAAAGTTCATCAGGTGAGCCCGGCCTACCGCATTGAAGTCCGTAGTGAACTTGTGCGCGAGCTTTCCATTCTCCCATGTATAGGCCTTGAGCCAGTAGTCTCCAGGCTTATCCCATTTCGAGAGGAGAGAGTTGGTGACGTAGAGGCGCGTGCCATCCCACGATTCGGACACCATGTTGGCCATCTCGCCTACCTTTACCTGTTCGATCAGCTTGGCCTCGAAAGGGTTTGAAATGTCGTACACTCTTAGTCTTCCGTCCATGAATGAGGTGACGTAGAGCTTGCTGTCGTCCGGCGCGATGCTGATATCGACAGGAAGGGTCTCGCCGAGGTCCGCAATGGATTGTGCAGCCCAAGTGCCGTCCTCCCGCTGGTGGATCAGGACAAGTTGATGACCGAGCGCCGTTGCTGTAAAGGCGTAGTAATGGTTCGGCATGAGCGCCCAGCGCAGTTCCAGCGGCGCGCCGGGGACTTGCAGGACTTGCAGCGGCTTGCGGGCATGGAAGTCCCATACCACCACCGTATCACCGAATTCCTTCATGGCCTCTGCGTCTTTGATCAACTCGTCGAGCGTCCGCATGTAGTTCTTCTTGCCGGTGAAGGCGGAGGTCAGCATCCGGTTCAGATTGATGTTGACCCGCACGTCATAGCCATAAGGCGCCTCCTTCGGCATCCAGATCGTCCGGATGAAACGTCCCTCATTGGAATACTCCGCCAGTCCCGTTCGGCCTGAGCTGTCGTTCGCATTCGAGAGCGCCGAAATTAACATCCGTCCAGGCAGGGCATAGAAGGTGTGGGGACCGACCAGGCCGCCCGTGTCCTTCACGAAACTCTTGATCGTCTTGATCAGCTTTGGCTTGGCCGGGATGGAGGCGACATCGAAGATAAAGATATGGCTGTCGTCCAGACCTCCGGCCCACAGATACCGCCGATCGTCAGTAAACCCGGCATGGTGGGCCTCATGCCGCCCAGGGACGGGGGCCCGATGGATAATCTGCCCGTAGGTCTTGGACGTGGGGTTCACGTCAACGGTCACAAGGCTGTCGTTGCCGTCGCCCACCCCCTTGATTCCCAACGTCCAGACATAGACATAGTCCTCCTGCCCGGTCACCTTCGGGAGGAACGGTGACTGGCAGGTCTCATCGGCTAGAGCAGGACCACCCACCAGCATCACGGCTACGAGCCATAGCATTCCTGTCAGGCGATATAGTTTTTTCATGCTCGTTCCTCTCTATCGGCGTTTTTGGATTGTCGCAACCTAGGCGTATTCTTTCATATCCCACCAACTCGGGTCAAGCCACGCTCCCGCCATCACTACCGTAGGCAACCTCACCAATCATCCTCTTTACAACTCCTTGACGCTTCAGGCATCGATTTTAACGGCCTTTTGATTTGACCAGGCTCTACCCTCAGCACTAGGTTGATGACAGGGGGTAGGAATCTAAGGAGGAGTAGGCGGAGGGACGAATGCGAGATCCTTGGCCCATTACTAAGGAAGAGACTGAACCCAACGTATTCGAGCGTGTCGCAGAGTACCGACCGCCCTTCTCGTGGCGCACACGGCTCTTTGGCCGCCCGCTTTCCAGTGCGGACGCGCCTCACCAGACCATCGGCAAGACGGTCGGTCTTGCCGTCTTCGCCTCTGATAACCTCTCCTCTACCGCCTATGCGACGGACGAAATTCTGTTTGTTCTGGCTACGGTGGGGATCGCGGCCTTCGTGT
The DNA here is from genome assembly GCA_016190285.1 of Candidatus Methylomirabilis oxygeniifera. Lineage (GTDB taxonomy): Bacteria > Methylomirabilota > Methylomirabilia > Methylomirabilales > Methylomirabilaceae > Methylomirabilis > Methylomirabilis oxyfera_D. Next base: position 6,432 of record JACPQW010000030.1, on the reverse strand, counting down.
ACGCCCTCCCAATCTCGCTGGCCATTGTCATGTTGCTCACGATCCTCACGCTCTCGTATCAGCAGACCATCCACGCCTATCCGGGCGGCGGAGGCGCGTATATTGTGGCGCGTGACAATCTGGGCGAGCTCCCGGCCCAGACGGCAGGCGCGGCGCTCCTCACGGATTACATCCTCACGGTATCCGTCTCTGTCGCATCGGGTGTGGCCCAGCTCACCTCTGCCTACCCGTTCCTCTTTCCCCATCGGGTGGTGTTGTCGGTCGGGTTCATCCTCTTCATCATGCTGATTAATCTTCGCGGCGTGAGGGAATCCGGCGTGACCTTCGCCATTCCCACCTATTTCTTCGTCGCCATTCTGTTTCTGACCGTTGGGACCGGGTTCTACCGCTACATGACGGGAAGCCTCGGGGTGGTCGTTAATCCGCCGCCCCTGCGAGCCCCGGTGATGGCCTCGGTGACGCTCTTCTTGATCCTCCATGCCTTTTCGAACGGCACGACCGCCGTTACGGGGGTGGAGGCCATCTCGAACGGCATCACGGCATTTAAGGAGCCCAAGAGCCGCAATGCGGGGATCACGCTGATCTGGATGGCGGCCATCCTGGGTACGCTGTTTCTGAGTATCACGTTCCTTGCGGTCAAGATCGGAGCTCTCCCCTCGGAGGAAGAGACGGTGGTCTCGCAACTGGCCCGCACAGCATTCCAGGGACAGGGGCTGCTCTACCTGGCTACCATCGCGGGTACGACCCTCATTCTGATCATGGCTGCCAACACGGCCTTTGCAGACTTCCCCCGACTTAGCGCCCTGCAAGCCGGCGACGGCTTTTTGCCCAGGCAGCTCACTTACCGAGGCAGCCGCCTCGTCTACTCCAGGGGCATCGTGGCCCTCGCCCTCATTGCCTCCCTCCTGATCGTGCTGTTTCAGGCCAGCGTGACCGCCTTGATCCCACTGTACGCCATCGGGGTGTTCCTCTCCTTTACGCTCTCGCAGGTTGGCATGGCCCGTCGCTGGTGGAAGGTCGGCCGCCTCGTGCCCGGCCAGGAGGTGCAGGAGCGCGGCTCGACGCTCCGTTATGATCCACGCTGGGCGCTCAAGATGGGGATCAACGGGTTCGGCTCGTTCTGTACGGCAATCGTGATGCTGGTCTTCGCCAGCACCAAGTTCCGCGACGGGGCGTGGATCGTCGTCCTCCTTGTGCCCGCGATGGTCGTGGTGTTCTATGCCATCCACCACCACTACCAAGACTTGGCCGCGCACCTGTCGTTGGAGGACTTCGGCTCGCCCCAGCGCATGTCGCGGCACCGGGTGATCATGCCCATCAGCGGCGTCCATCGCGGGACCGTCGCCGCGCTTCGCTACGCCCGATCCCTCTCCGACGACATCACGGCGGTCTACGTCTCGATGGATCCGGCTGAAGCCGAGCGGGTGCGCAGCAAGTGGGAATGGTGGGGAGAGGGGGTCCGCCTCATGGTCCTCCATTCCCCCTACCGGCTGTTCCTAGAACCTCTGGTTGGCTACATCGAGGAGGTTGCGGCTCAGCGCCAACCCAATGAGACCATTACCGTTGTCGTGCCGCAGTTCGTGCCTCGTCGCCGGTGGCACAATCTTGTCCATAGTCAGGCAGCCATCTGGCTGCGGATGGCCCTACTCTTTAAGCGTGGGATTGTGATCACCGACGTCCCGTACCAACTCGAGTAATCACGGCGAGTCATTTTTCAGCCTCCAGTGGAGCGTGTGCTATGCTTGATTAGCCGGGCAGATCCAAATAGCCGTACCATTGTGTAGGGCAACTATGACAACAACGTCATGAAGCGAGAGGGACTGTCGACCGCGCCGGTCACCGTAACAGTTCGTCAGCACAATCCGGATTGGGCTGCCTATGGCCGCGCGACGGTTGTCGTTACGCTTTGCACGGCGGTGGCGTGGACGATGTTCCCGCATTTCGAACCTTCCAATCTCATCATGGTGTACCTGCTCGGGGTAACCGCTGTCGCCGCTCGCTCCGGACCAGGCCCCTCCGTCCTAGCCTCTATCCTGAGTGTGGCGGCCTTCGATTTCTTCTTCGTCGCTCCGCACTTTACGTTTCGAGTGTCTGATGCCCAATACCTCGTCACCTTCGCGGTCATGCTCATCGTAGCCTTCGTGATCAGCGGGTTCACCGTGCGCATTCGCGCGCAGGCGGAGTCTGCGCGCGAGCGCGAGCGGCGGACGGCTGCGCTGTACGCGCTGAGTCGGGAGCTGGTGAGCGCGCGAGGCGTGGAACACGTACTGCGGGCCGCCGAGCGACAGATGGCCGAGGTGTTTGGCGGTGAGGTCGCGGTGCTGTTGCCCGATCCGGGCGGCCGTCTCAGCCTGCAGACTGAACTCTCAACCCGGTTCGAGATGACCAGCTCTGAGCTCGGGGCGGCCCAGTGGGTATATGAGCATGGACAGATCGCCGGACATGATACGTCAACGTTACCGGAGACACAGGCGCTGTATCTCCCTCTGGTCGCGTCGCACGGAACCCTGGGCGTGCTGGGGCTGCAACTGGCGGTTCCTCACTCGCTCGAAGCGCCTGAGCAACTCCATCAGCTTGAGACGTTTGCCAACCAGACCGCCTTGGCGCTCGAGCGTACGCAGCTCGCCGAGGCCGCGCAAGATGCCCAGATACGCGCGGAGACCGAGCGGCTGCGTAGCTCGCTCCTGAGTTCGGTATCCCACGATCTCAGGACGCCCCTCGCCACCATCACCGGCGCGGCGAGCAGCCTGTTGGAAGGAGACAACATCCTCGACGACCAGACCCGGAAAGATTTGCTGGAATCGCTCTCCGAGGAGGCCGAGCGCCTCAACCGCCTGGTGAACAACCTGCTCGAGATGACGCGGCTGGAGTCCGGGACTCTCCAGGTTCGCAAGGAGTGGCATGTGCTGGAGGAGGTCGTCGGCGCCGCGCTGGGCCGCCTGGCGAAGCTCTTGCGCGACCGCCCTGTGACCACGTCGTTGCCTGCCGATCTGCCCCTCGTCCCGATCGACGATGTCCTGCTTGAACAGGTGCTGATCAATCTGCTGGACAACGCCGTCAAGCATACCCCTGATGGCGGCCCTCTGGAGATCGCGGCGTGGTCGCGCGAGGGAGCGGTCACCGTGGAGGTCGCTAATCGGGGGCCAGGCCTGCCGCCCGGCGACGAGAATCGGGTCTTCGATAAGTTCTACCGCGGGTCCGGCTCTACCTCGCGCGGGACCGGGCTCGGGCTGGCGATCTGCCGGGGGATCGTGGAGGCGCATGGCGGTCGCATCTGGGCCGAGAACCGACCTGAGGGTGGCGTAACGTTCCGCTTTACCATCCCACTGACCGGCACACCCCCGGAGCTGGAGGGGATCGATGCCTGATCTCGCAGGCCGTGAGGCCCCGGCAGCCTCTCAGCCCAGCTCGGAAGCTGTGAGCGGCCCGGTCGTCGTGTTGATCGAGGACGAACGACCGATTCGCCGCTTCCTCCGCGCTTCCCTGACCGGTCAAGGGTACCGGCTCGTTGAGGCAGCCACAGGTGAGGAGGGATTGACGGAAGCGGCCATGCGACAGCCTGACATCGTCATCCTTGACCTCGGTCTGCCCGACATCGACGGCCTCGAGGTCATCCGCCGGCTCCGCGAGTGGACCGCTGTACCGATTATCGTGCTGTCGGCGCGGGGCCAGGAACGCGACAAGATCGCGGCGCTGGATGCGGGCGCGGACGACTATGTAAGCAAGCCGTTTGGGGTGGGCGAGTTGCTCGCTCGCATGCGGGTGGTCCTGCGGCACGCAGCGCGCAGCTCGACGGAAACTGCCGAGTCGACGTTCTGCGTGGGCGATCTGCATGTGGATCTGGCGGTGAGAAGGGTTGCGGTCGAGGGGAGGGAGGTCCACCTGACCCCAATCGAGTACAGGTTGCTGACGACGCTCATTCGTTATGCGGGAAAGGTGGTAACCCAGCAGCAGTTGCTGAAGGAGGTCTGGGGGCCCCAGTGTACCGAGCAGGCGCATTATCTCCGAGTCTACGTCGCCCAGCTCAGACGGAAGATCGAGGCCGACCCGGCGCGCCCCCGCTATCTGCTGACCGAACCCGGCGTGGGCTACCGCTTAGCATCGGAATAGCCGCAGAAGGCTAGTCCCGTTTGTTGTCCAGGCCTGCCAGGGCTAATGCCGAGAAGGTCTCGGCGAGCCCCGCTGTTAATCTGGCCAGCTCCGGATAGGCCAGCTTCTCGGGAGTATCCTGGCTTGTATGGTAGTAGCGATAGCGGTAGAAGGCGGTATCGGTGATCATGAAGGCCGGGTAGCCTTGCCGCCAGAACGACCAGTGATCGCTCCAGGCGACCCCAGGGATAAAGCGGGAGGTCGCCACGTGCTCGAGCGGGAAGTCGGAGCGCCGGCGGAAGACCTGTGCCGCGCGGCGCATCAGGGCGCGCGAGCGAAAGTCGGAAACAAAGCTGATAAAATTGCCCTGGCGCGGGTAGAAGAAGCCGAACAGGGGCGGGTAGCGCTGGCTGCCGCGCTTGTCACTGTAGCAGCCGATCGTTTCCAACGAGACCATCAGGCGAATGGCGTCTCCGCGGGCACGCGCGGCCTTGGCGTAGACGACGCTCCCCTGGCGCCGCGTCATGAAGAACGGCGGCTCCTCATTCACGAAGGCCACGAAGCGGACGGTCAGCGCCGGCGTCATGTCGGCGAACAGTCGGGACAGTTCCAGCAGGGCGGCGACACCGCTGGCGTTGTCATTGGCGCCCGGGCTTCCACGCACCGAATCGTAGTGGGCACCGATGAGCAGAATCTCAGCCGGCCGAACGCTCCCAGGCCGCGCGACCTCCAGGTTGGCCCACTCTGTACCGGAGAGGTCGTACCGGCGCGGGACGACCTGGTAACCCTGACTGCGCCACTCGGCCTCGATGTAGTCGGCGGCTGCGTGCAGCGCCTCCGGCCGGAACACGTTACGCTCGCCGATCTCGCCGGCGAGGCGTTCGACATGGGCCCGAAGTCGCTGAGAAGCGATGTCGTGTGCGGTGCGCGCGACCTTGAAGGCTTGTTGAGGTATGTGCGACATGGTATCATCCGGCGGCGTCAGATTGCGTGAGCCTCGATCCTGATCGATGTGGGCTTATTCTTACGATTTTCCTTTTCTACGCTATTTTACACGAGAGAAGATGCTACTGTTATAGAAAATCATCAATAAGAGGAGAGCCGAGATGAGACAGATGGTGGCATATGGTATAGCATTGCTCCTAATCGGGCATAGCACCCAAAGCTTGGCAGCATCAGAATCAGCGAGGCAGCACAGTACGCTCAGACAGGTCGGGACAGGGGTCGGAAGCGCCATAGGGACAGTCGTCTATTTCCCGTTCAAGGCGACCTTTTGTATTCTGGGCGGGCTGGCGAGTGGCGTAACCCTGATGGTTGCGGGCTCCGAGCAAGCCGGGAGGGTGGCCAATACTGCCTGTCGAGGGACCTGGACGATCACGCCGGCTATCGTAGCAGGCGAGGAGCCGGTGTGGTTTGTAGGCAATCCCTCCGGGCGACAGTAAAGAGCGCGCCACCGTACTAGAAGACCTTTTGACTGTCGAGCAGGATCGTTACGGGACCATGATTGGTCGCGGATACCTTCATCTCCGCGCCGAACTGCCCGGTCTCTACCCGCAATCCCCGTTCCCGTAAACTCCTGCACAGGTGCTCGATAAGCCGTCGCGCGGCCTCCGGATGCATGGCTTGGTCGAAGGAGGGCCGACGGCCTTTCCGGCAGTCGCCATACAGCGTGAACTGGCTCACCACGAGTACCGAGCCGCCCGTGTCTTTCACTGATCGGTTCATCTTCCTTGCCTCATCTTCAAAGATCCTGAGTTCCGTGATCTTCGCACTGATATAGTTTGCGTCGGTCTCTGTATCGTCCTTACCGACCCCGACCAGAACCAGGAACCCGTGACCAACGGCCGCCACCAGCCGGCCCGCCACCACTACCGTCGCTTCGCTGACCCGTTGGACGACCGCTCTCATGCTACCTCTCCGCGTGTCACAGACCCGATGCATTTTCTCCCAACTTCTGAAAACAGGCTTGAGGATCGCAACCATTATACCCAACTCAGCACGTGACGGCACTCAATGCCTAAGAAAATCATAGCGGCGGAGGATGCGTTGGGAAGACACGCTCAAGCGGCAGTAGCACCAGGTATCTCGTGAGGTGCACAGTCAGCGCACAGAGAGGAAATAGGGTGAAGAATTTACACTCGTCCCATCGGTCAAATGCGAAACACTGCGGTAATTATGGAAGAAATCAAAGGGAGCCGGTTGGCACAAGAATTGCTACTTAACTCAAGTGAACCCTTTGATGAGCGGATGAGTTGAGCGTGGCAGCAACCTGACCGGCTGTTCATTGAGACGAGAAGAAAGGAGTGAGTTATTTATAATGAAAGTATGGGAGCGACTAAAGAT
>JACPQW010000010.1 GCA_016190285.1 Candidatus Methylomirabilis oxygeniifera | reverse complement strand
TCCGCCAGCGGCTTCACCTTCACGAACCATTGCGTCGAGAGGAACGGCTCCACCACGCTCCTGCAGCGGTAGCACTTCCCCAGCGCATGCAGGTGCGGCTCTACCCTCTCCAACAATCCTTCCCGGCGCAACCGATCCAGCACCTTCTCACGCGCGACCGCAATCGGCTGCCGCTCGATCTCCTCAAACAGCGCAGGATCTATTTGTGCTTCCGATTGCACCGGGATCCTGATCGTTCCCTCCCGGCCGAAAAGGGCAATCCGCGGCAGGCCGTGTCGCTCCCCTGCCTCAAAGTCGTTGAAGTCGTGCGCCGGCGTAATCTTGACGGCACCGGTGCCGAACTCCCGATCCACCAGAATCGGATCGCCCACCACCGGGATGGTCCGCCCGGTAAGTGGAAGCCTCACCTGACGGCCAATCAATCGATTGTATCGCGCGTCATCCGGGTGGACGGCAACGGCGGTGTCTCCCAGCATCGTCTCAGGCCTTGTGGTGGCCACGATCAGCGCAGTTCCAGAGTCATCCGCCATAAGATACCTGATATGGTAGAGCGACCCCTGCGTCTCTTCGTACTCCACCTCAATGTCCGACAGCGCCGTTTGGCATCGGGGGCACCAGTTGATCAGCCGCTCGCCCCGGTAGATCAGCCCCTCGTCGTGCAGCCGCACGAACACCTCGCGGACCGCCTCCTGGCGATCCTCATCCATGGTGAAACATTCCCGTTCCCAGTCACAGGAGGCCCCCAGCCGCTTGAGCTGGCGGATAATCGTTCCACCGGATTCCGCCTTCCACCGCCAGACCCGCTCCACGAACCCTTCACGACCGAGATCCTCTCGCCTGCGTCCCTCATCAGCAAGCTGTCGCTCCACCACATTCTGCGTCGCGATTCCCGCATGGTCGGTGCCGGGCAACCAGAGCGCGTTATACCCTTGCATCCGCCGCCATCGAATCAGGATATCCTGAAGGGTATTGTTCATGGCGTGGCCGATATGCAGGAAGCCGGTGATGTTGGGCGGCGGGATGACGATGGCATACGGCGGCTTCGGCGAGGACTCGTCGACGTGGCTCGATCCGGCTGCCTCCCAGACCTTGGCCCAGCGCTCTTCAATCCCGTGCGGATCGTATCCGGTTTTCTTCTCGCGCGACATCTCAGGTTCTGTCATCAACTCCACCCCTTAACGGGAATCCGTTCATGGTGAGACCTTCGACATTTCGACGGTTCGTCCTGAGCCTGTCGAAGGAAACGGTTGGCATAACATCATTGAGTCGGATATTAACAAAAATGCCACACGACAGGCAACCGGTCCGCTGGACCCAAGAACAGCGACAGACTTCTTAATCGCTCGATTCTTCCCCCGTCAATGCGAGCACCCGTAGGGTGCGCGGCAATCTCATCGTTGTACCCAAGGCCCACGGACCCCAACTACTGTAAGATTGCTTCGGTCGCTCCGCTCCCTCGCAATGACCGCTGAGGGAGACTTTCTAACCAATGACAACTTTCTACCGCTATGCTTAGGCTAGATCGCTACCACCCGACAACCGTATACCGGCGGATATCCGGATCGGCAACAGCCAGGTCCGGCAACCTCACACGAGCGTGTCTCAGGTGTGGCGACTGCAAGTGCGCATCAAGATCTGCCTCGCTACTCCACTCTTCCACAAATGTAAAATCGGTCGGATCGGCCGTGTTCTGAAGCAGTTCATACGTCACGCAGCCCGGCTCCCTGCGCGTGGGCTCGACCAGGCCCCTCAACAACGCCAGGAGTTCCTCTACCTTCCCGGAACGGGCAACGACACGGGCCACCACCCGTACCCCTTTGGATATAGGGACAGACACTCTTTTTTGAGATCCTTTCTTGGTCTTCCCCTCTGCTACACGTGTATTACTCATCCAGTTTCCTGCGCACATCCCAAATGAACCCGTCTCTTCGCAGCAGTCGCTCTGTCATCGTACGCCTTCGAATCGCTGTCGTTCCGAAAGACCGCCTGGCGATCATTCCCTCGTTGCGTCACATGATACGGGTGGCCGGGTGCAATAGTTCGGGTAATCCGTGGCATGCACGATCATTGCAGCGAACACTACGAATTGTCACGATAGTAGTGTCTGTCCCCATTTTCCCCTATTTTAGCGAGAGGCGGACTGATCGGTCCGGAGCAATACCCGCTTGCCCTGGTAGCTTACGAAGACTCCGTCGGACGTGATGCTCTCGATCACGAGATTGGCGTCGATCCGCTGGCCTTCGACGTACTTTTGGTTGTTGATGAAGACCCGGCGCTCTGTGGGGACCTCGGAATAGACGTGAACCTGGAGGTGCAGATTCGCGAAGACCTCCTGAGGTGCCGGCGGTTCTTGAGACGCCGGCGGTGTTGCCGGGTCTCGCTCCAGGGGCTTCACGGGAGCCGAGGCCACTGCAGGAGCCGGGGACTTCTCCGGCGCGGTCTCAGACTTTGGAGGCGAGACGGACCTCGGGTCAGCCGCTCCGGCGGATGTCACGTGCGCCGGCTTCGTTGCGGCCCGCGGGGCCGCGTCACGATTTTGCTCCCGCCGCAACAGGGGCGCTGAGGGCGCGCTCCTCGTTGCAGAGGATGGGGCTTGCGACGGCGCCACGGCAACCGCCGCCTTGTCCGGCGCATCCGGTGTGGCGACGGGCTCGACGGGACGCGCCCGCGCGGCGTGCTCCGGCGCCGCCGGTGCCGGGGATGTCGCGGGCTCCCGAGTCACGCTCACCAGCGCTCCGTTGGGGACGGAGGGCGACGGGCGCAGTAGCCACAGCCAGACGCCCACGTTTACGACGATCACCGCACCGGCGAGCCACGGCCAGAGGAGCCGGCGCCGTGAAGGAGGCGCCGGCGTCCGGTGGACGGTTGCCGGCGTGGGAACGGCCGTCGGGTGTCGGTCCCGGTCGGCCTTCTTCAATGCGTCGAGGATGTAGGACATGTGCGGCCTACGAGCCCGCCCGCCGGAGGCGAGGCACCTTCGGATCGCGCTGGGCGGCGCTCAAATGGGTCAGCGTCTCCTTTCCGACGATCCCGTCGGCCATGAGCGACCGACTACGCTGGAAGGCAATCACCCGGGCACGGAGGTCGTCGTCGAAGACCTGGCGATTCCGTCCTCCTCCGGGGACGCCGTCGAACTCGGCGAACTGCTCTCGCACCCACTCCACGTCCTTGCCGCGCGCGCCCGGCCTGATGGGAACCGAGCTCAACACGGGCGCCTTCCAGAGGAGAATGAACGGACCATCCCAGTAGAGGTCGATCTCGCTCAGCGGGAACACGTGCCGCCGCCCGCCGAAGTCGAGGGTCGCGTTCTGCTCGTCCAGGGCCACCACCGTGGCGTACCGACGATCTCCCCCCGGCGTCGACAGCTCGATGATGGCCGGCAGGTTGAATCGCCGGAGTTTGCCCCACGTGCCCGTCTTGAAGAGACACTGAAGTCCTTCGGAGCGACCGCGCTCGCAGCCGAGGTTGTCCATGGAGCCGTCGACGTCAAGGCGCCAGCTCGCATAAAGGCTGGCGAAGGCCGACTTCCTGTCGGCGCGTAGCGAGGGATCCGAGAGGAGCGCCGACAGCGTAGCGGACGTCGGGGTCGGATTCACCGCACTCGGGATCACGGCACGCCGGATCACCAGAGCCTGCCCCTGAGTGAAGAGCACCCAGGCGCCGGTGACGAGCACCGCGACCAGCGCCGCTGCGCCCACCCACTGCCATCGACGCGCGGGCCGCGGCGTGAGCGTCTCGCCGAGCACCTCGCTCGCCGCGCGGCGCACCGTGGCGGCCACGACACGACGTTGGTCTTGCGTGTATGCCCCGAGCAGCGCGCGGTCGCAGATGGCATTGATCAGGCGCGGGATGCCGCGCGCGGCCCCGTGCACTGCGCGCACCGCCGCATCGGTGAAGATCTGTTCCTTCTGGCCGGCGATCTGGAGTCGATGACCGATATAGGCTCGCGTGTCGTCCTCGGAAAACGCCAGCAGGTGATAGCGCGCGGTGACCCGCTGGGCCAATTGCCGGAGCTCTTCCTTGTCGAGCAGTCGGATCAGCTCCGGCTGGCCGATGAGGATGATCTGCAGCAGCTTCTGGGTTGGGGTCTCGAGATTCGTCAGCAGCCGGATCTGCTCCAGGACATCGGTGGTGAGGTCCTGCGCCTCGTCGACGATGAGCACCGTGCGACGCCCCTGCGCGTGCGCATCGAGCAGGTGTCGGTAGAGCGCGTCGACGAAGAGCTTCCCACTGGTCGTGCCGGCGGGATACGAGACGCGGAGCTCGTCGCACACCGCGGCGAGCAGCTCGATATCCGTGAGCCGCGGATTGAGGATGAGCGCCACATCCACGCGGGGCGGCAGTTGCTCCAGCAGACACCGACAGAGTGTCGTCTTCCCGGTTCCAACCTCGCCGGTGAGCTGCACGAATCCGCCGCCTTCTCCGACCCCGTAGAGAAGGTGTGCCAGGGCTTCACGGTGGCGCTCACTCATATAGAGATAGCGCGGATCGGGCGTCATGGAGAACGGGGCCTCGGTGAGGCCGAAATGCGTCGTATACATCACGTGACGTGGAAGGGGACTGCGCTCCGCCCTTCCGAACTCAGCTTGCTGATAGCTGACAACTGATCATCAATTTGATAAGGCATTGCTTTCGCTGTCTGGAAGTATAGGGGGGCTGTTTTTTGCGTGTCAAGGGATATTGTACATCGAAAAATAGAGGATGGCGATGCGAGCGGGGAAGGACGGTGGATCGTGGGCCGCTCTTTTGAGAAATCCGCTCATCTATTGGTCGAGTCACCCGGCACGAGGGCATTGTTGAGCACCATGCAGACAGACCGCTCCTGCACGCCTAGATCACCACTACTAACCCGCCCTCCTGGTAGTCCACATTACGGAAGCAACGATCCGACTCACGATGCGTTCAGCGGGCGGCGTTTACGCCATCCCTGGAGCGATTTGTTAGGCACATCCTCTTTGTGTATCACACTTAAATAGTCGCTGTCCCTATTTTCCCAATAACCGTGCAGTTTTCGGCTTGACTTCCCCACCTGTCACTGATAGCGTTTTTTAATGTGGAAGGGCTTGGGCAGGGCCACGCTGGAGCCGGCCCTGCCCAGACTCCAGTGGGCTAACCAGCACCTTGCAGGAGGAGATATCACATGAGAAAGTCGATCGCCTCGATTGTCACGGGATTAGCGATGGTCTTCGTCGTGGGAGTCTTTACCGGCTGGGCGCAGCAGGCCACGGTCAAGCTCTTGTCGCCGAAGGATGGGGAAGCCGTAGGCCCCGGCATTGTGGTGAAGTGGGAGTTCAAGAAGGCGGGGGATGCCGACCACGTCCACCTGTATCTGGACGCGGCCAACCAGGGGCCGCAGTTCGGGACGTCGCTGGAGCTCAAGGGCCTCTCGAACGGGCCGCACACCGTTCGAATCATCGCCGCTACCAAGAGTCACCAGGAGATCGGACCCGAGGCCAGCGTGAAGGTGAGCGTGCAGGAGGGCACGGCGGCGCCGGTAACGCCGCCTCCAGCGCCTAAGCGGAGTTGGGGATACTAGCCGCGGGGCTCGCCAGGGGAAGCGGTGACTGCCAATTTCCTCTACGCGCTTAACCAGTTCTTCCATAATCTGCTGGTCGTCGCTTTCGTAGGAGGATCGCTGTATGTGGTCCTGCTCATCCGGGAGCGCCGGAGCAGGGAAGAAGCAGACGCGGTAGATGACGGAACGGAGGCCTTCCTCCGAAAGCAGCCCCGCAGGGAGTTCTGGATCCTGGTGGCCTTGATGGCGACGGGGGCCAACTTCGGTGTTCTCAGTCTCTCCCTGTACGGCAAGTTACCTGACCTCACCCTCATCGCCTGGGGCGCCCTCGTGAGCAAGATCCTCCTCGGGCTCATCTGTCTGGGGATCCTGTGGTATCTCTGGAAGAGGCTCGTTCCCGAGATGGCGCTGCTCTCGCAGCGGGAGGGAAGCGGGAGACGGCTGAGCCCTACGGATCATGGGCGCCTCGGGAGTCTCCCCCGGCGGTGGGAAAGATCATGGCTGGCCCTCCTGGTCCTCGGCTGGCTTATCCTGTTTTGCGCCGCCATCCTGCGCTACACATCGTAGGGGCAGTAGGACGCAGCGCGGTGCCCAATCCGCCGCTCATCCAGACGAGGATAGTCACGATGGGTGGCTTTCATGACCGCTACGCCGGGACGAAGTAGACATCGGTCGGCTTGAACTTGGAGAGACGGCGGAATTTCGCTCGGACCTTCATCCCGACCCACTCCAGTGAGGGTGAGAGCGGATCGACGCCGATCAGCCGCGAGAGAAACAGGGTATCGACACCCGGCCACTCCACCAGGATCAGCACAAAAGGGGTCTCCTTCAGAAACTCCTCGCTCCCGAAGTAGCAGACGGTGAAGGTGTGGACCGCGCCGACCTGGGGCAGTTCGAACCAGTCGCACTCGCTGCCGCAATCCATACAGTGGAGTTTGGGCGTCGCGTATTTGTAGCCACACTTCGTGCAGACAGTCCCAAGCAGTTTGCCATTGGCCAGGCCGGCAAAGAACGGGGAGTCCTGCCCGTAGCTGTGGATGTAGTCGATCCGGTAGGGCTGCTTGAGGATGATGGGGGCCATGGCTTTGAGCTGAGCCAGATCCTTGGGGAACGGGACATTGAACAGGATCGTCCCGTCGTCGGTCTCGGGTAACGCGACAGGCTCTTCATTGGGCAGCTTCCGATTCGGTCTCTCACGTTTGGCACTCGCCATCGCATGCTCCCTCCTCCCATACAGTAGCTAGAAATCAGACCTTCTCCATGATGCTGACGGTGACGTATGTCCCGGTGCCCGCGTGGCTGTGGATGGCCCCACGTCTGGCACCCTTGACCTGAAGCCGGTCGTTCCCGAAATGCTTTTTGATGCTGCCTTGCAGTTGCCACAGGGCGAAGACCGCCTGCATCAGGCCGGTGGCTCCTACCGGATGGCCGCAGGCGATCAGACCTCCCGAAGGGTTGACGGGAAGTGTCCCGGGCTTCTTGAGGGCAAGGCCATAGTCGAGGTTAGGGAGAAATGGATTGCCTTCCTCTGCCCATCGGCCACCCTCGCCGTACTTACAAAGGCCCATATCCTCGTAGGTCTGAATTTCTGAGGAGGTATAGGCATCGTGCAACTCGATGAAGTCCAGCTCCTTGATCGGATTGACGATCCTGGCCATCTCATAGGCTAGCTTGGAGGCCATCCGGCCCGCCCGAAATGAGTGGATGCCCGGGTACTTGAGCCCACGATAGTCGCTGACCCGCTCATGCGGGAGCAGCAGCACCTGGCGGTGGGGCCGGTCGGCCATCCGCATCGCGTCGGTCCCGCGACCGATGCCGACGATCTTGGCCGGCTTGATCCGCTTGCCGCTCGCTTTCTCAAGCTTGTTCACGCCCTCCTCGCTGGCGAGGATGGTGGCTGCCGCCCCGTCGGACATGACGCAGATATCCAGGCGGGTCAGCGGCCAGGCCACCATCGGCGCGCGACGCACATCTTCGATCGTGAGGAGCTTTCGCTTCTGGGCATAGGGGTTGTGAAAGGCGTTGTTGTGATTCTTCACCGAGATGTGGGCCATCTGCTCGACGGTCGTACCGAACTCCTGCATGTGTCGGACCACCATCATCGCGTAGTAGCCGCTGTAAAAACCGCCCACCGGGTAGTCGAAGCTCACGTCAGAGGCCAGGGCGATGAATTCGTTCCCCTTCCAGGTATTCACATGAGACATCGTCTCGAAGCCGTAGGCCACGCAGACATCCATGAGGCCGGAGGCCACCGACTTCCATGCCTCTTGAAAGCAGAGGCCTCCGGTGGCGCCACCACCTTCGACCCGGTGGCTCGGCTTCGGACAGAGCCCCAGATAGTCCTGCACCATGATGCCCGACATCAACTGCCGCTGAAAATGGTCGGAAAAGTACGAGGCAACCGATCCGTCAACGATCTCAACAAACCGAGGGTGCTCAAGCCCAAGGTCCTTGAGGGCATAGTCGTACGCCTCCTTCACCATCGGTTGGAAGGTGACATCCGGCCTCGCCTTCGCGAACTTGCTTACCCCTCCAGAAACCATGTATACCGGTCGCATGAAGCGCTCTACCCCCTCTCCGTCATGGCGAGCGAAGCGAAGCAATCTCGCCGTTCTTCGCACGGGCAGGCCCGCTGTGCCACCAGCTAAAACCAACCGCCGAAAGAACGCTTCGGTCGCGCTGCTCCCTCGCAATGACCTGCTTGTACATCTCGATACTCACGGTCAGTACACCGCACAGGTCACTGAGAGGATAGGCGGAAGAGTTCCCGGAAGCCTCTGCCAGGTATCTCCTCCATTTGTGCTGCCATACACCTCTCCGTTGCTCGTTCCGGCATAAATGCCTTCCGGGGATCGACCGTCGGTGTCTAGCCCCTCGCGATAGACGCTTTGATAGTCATGTGGCCCAGGCAACCCTCTCGTCAGGCGCGTCCAACTTTTTCCTGCGTCACGTGTCCGGTACACAGCGAACTGTCCCCGGCAAACACGGACGTTATCTGTTTCGAACTCGAGCGGCACAACGTATGCCGCGTCAGGCGCCCTCTTTGTGACTGCGATCGGGAAGCCGTGGAAGGACGGCAGTCCCTCGGTCACGCATTCCCAGCTTGTGCAGCCATCGTCGGTGCGGAATACTCCAACGTGGGCCTGCGCCCAAAGCCTATCGGGATTCTTCGGATCGATCCTGAGTTTGTGCAGCTCATCCGCTGCTGCCGGATCCACATTCTCCGGCAGCTTTGGTTGGCCGGCCATGAAAGCTGCGATGGCATCGGAGTATTTTTCCTCCTGTGCCGCCATGCATTGTCTTGTCTCAGGTGTTGCCAGAATATCCCACTTGCGCGAGCACAGAGTCCAGGTCGCACAACCGTCTTTGGTTTCGTATGTCCCGCCCGAGCTTACGGAGATGTACATGTGTTGCGGGTTGCGAGGATCAATGACGATCGAGTGCAAGCATGAGTCGCCTCCCCCGGTTCCGCACCAGTAATTCCTGTAAGGATGGCGATTCACACTTTCTACCGGAGACCATGAATCACACCAGTCATCGCTTCGAAACAGTCCGGCCGGCTGCGTTCCTGCGAAGACCACACCCGGCTCACTCTCGATCCCGGGCTGGACATTCCATACCTTTTGGATCGTGATGCCCATATCTTTTGGGAAAGATAACCCCGGGCTTCGCTGCTCCCACGTTACTCCGCCATCATCACTTCTGGAAACGGAAGGTCCCCACGCCCAGTGAGTAGCGGCAGCGTATAACCGCGCAGGCTTGCGGCGATCATCGGCTGCCATGTGGAGGATTGTCCAACCCGGCAGTATTGGTTGAGATACCTCCCACCGTTCTCGCCTCTCATCGGCGGTATAAATGAATCCCGCCTTCCTTGTCCCAACGAGCAGATGCACCTTCTCTCCCATGACCGCCCCTTCCCCAGATTGTCACGGTGCTTAACATCATTCTAGCACGGCAGATCCCGGACCCAGGCGGGCGAAGCCGCCTAGCTCGCCGCCGTTTGAGCCGGCAGCCTCTATCGGTCTGCACCTCGTCGGCGGCATGAGGGTCAGGGATCGTTCCTTGCCGCTAAGGACATTTAACCGGCTGAGCGCCGATGTACTCAGGCTTTTTGCCTCACGTGGTCCTTCACAAATGCGATCGCTTCGGTCGTGGTCGTGCCTGGGGTAAAGACGGCGGCAAGCCCCGCCGCTTTCAGCTTCGGGATGTCGTCGGCAGGGATGGTGCCGCCACCAAAGACCGGGATGTCATCGACGCCGCGCTCCTTGAGCAGCTCCATGACTCGTGGGAACAGGTACATGTGCGCCCCGGATAGACAGGACATGCCGAGAGCGTCCACGTCTTCCTGGATGGCCGCGCTCACGATCATCTCGGGGGTCTGTCGGAGCCCGGTGTAGATCACCTCCATCCCGGCGTCGCGGAAGGCCCTGGCGATGACCTTGGCGCCCCGATCGTGCCCGTCAAGGCCCGGCTTGGCAATCAGAACCCGGATTTTCCGGTCCTGTTTTCCTTCCATTTCACGCTCCTGCACACCACGCAATCCGGTCATTGCGAGCCAAAGGCGAAGCAATCTCCCCGTTCTTTTGCCCGCACACAACCATGATTCCAACTACTGTGAGATTGCTTCGGTCGCTCCGCTCCCTCGCAATGACGGCAGTGAGGGGGCTTGCGAACCAATGGCTAGATGATCGAGGGCTCCTTGTATTCGCCCCAGACCTCGCGAAAGACACCCATGATTTCGCCCAAGGT
>JACPQW010000034.1 GCA_016190285.1 Candidatus Methylomirabilis oxygeniifera | reverse complement strand
GCCAGACCTCGAGCTTATAGTTGCCTGGTGGCACATGGCTGAGAGTGAACTCGCCCTTATCGTTGGTCACCGCCACATACGGATGGTCGGAAACGACGAGCCAGCCAAGCATCCAACTGTGGGCATCACAGGTCACCTTGACAATCTCCGGTTTGGCAAACTTCTCGGTGAGTACCTTCTTGAATTTCGGCTGAGCCTTGTTGATCGAGGAGTTCAACTTACTGTAGGTGTGAATGTTGTGGAGAATCCCATCACTGTTCAGGATATCTAACTCGCCGCCAGCGGGAACCACACCGACATGGGGCACATAGGCACACCCGTTCTGATCCAGCGTGGCCTTCGTGATCGTCCACTTCTCCCCTTTTTTCACATCAAGCAGAGTCACCACCGCATTTTCGATCCCTTTGTTCGGACCGACAACGAGATCCCAGCTCAGGTGCTGTTTCTTCCCACAGATCTCCTTGTCTTTGGTCACCTGGAGTTCCTTCCGTGCCGGCGGCGTCCCGGCGAACTTGATCGTCCCGGTGATCGTCCCCCCGTCTTTTACCTCAACGCCCTCATAGGCCAAGGCCTGAGCGGCGGACCCAAGGAAACAGCTCGCGACTACGGTCACAGCAATCTTTTTGCCCACCCTAAGCATGGAGTCTCGCCTCCTTCCGTCTGTATGTGACTCAGTGTCGTTGGATGTGTCTCATCGCGCCGACAGTATAAATCAGTTCTCGCCCGAACGCATCAGGTATTCTGTGATCGCCTGAATCTGCCGGTCCTCCTTCCCCTCGAGGATATCCTCCGGACCGTCCGGATAGTAACTGGGCATCTTGGTCCCCGGCTGGATCTTCTGCGGATCCTTCAGCCACTTACCGATCCAGATCGGCCGCAAGCGACGCTTGGCCAAGCTGAGATCGGGTGCCCAGTTCTCGGGCGGACCCTCCGGCTTTTTCTCGCCCTGCTGGTGACAGGTGAAACAGTCAAAGTACTCCTTCGACATCAGCAATCGACCGGCCTTCACAAGTTCCGGGGACGGTTCCTCCACCGAGACATACTCATAGGGTACCTGCTGCTTGCCCATCACCGCAAAATACTTCGTCAGGGCGGTAGCTTCCTGGATGCTGAGGCCGAAGGTCGGCATCCGAACGTCAAGCCACGGCCTGAGGGGGATCGGCCGCCCAAGGAATTGATACAGCCATATGGCCTGGACCTTCTCCCCTTCATGCATCATCCCCACTTCAAGAGGAGGCGGAATCCTGGTCTCGTTGGCGTAAAAGGCCGCAATAGCGCCCCCCTGTCCCTCAATGACGTGACATCCGTTGCAGTTGTAGCGTTTCACAAGGGTCCGTCCGTTCTGAATGACCTGCTCTTCATCGGACAGATTCCTCTGGAACTGCGGCGGGACACGCTCGGTGCTGAGGCTTTTCAGGTAGACCATCAGCGTCTTCGCCTCGTCATCGGTAAAGCCGAAGTTCGGCATCAACTGCTCCACCCGTTCGGTAGCATAGATCCGGGGATTCTTCAGTTTCCAGAACGTGTAATCCTGCCAGGTCTGCTTCACCTGGACCGCCTCGCCGAAGAACAGCTCCAGCAATCGCTTTCGGCTGAAGTTACTGAGATCCGGCGCAATCTTCTCCGACGTCTCAAATCCCTTAATGTCGTGGCAGCCAAAACATCCCCGCTTACGGATCAGGCGCTCACCTGCTGCGATTCGCTCGACTCTCCTCACCTCTCGTTCCACACCCGCAACGCTTTGCTTCTGTCCCAGCGTCATCAGAAAGGCGGTTGCTGCCCGTGCCTCGTCGTCGGAGAGACGTAGATCAGGCATTCGGGTGGTTGGCCGAAACTGCTTGGGATTCTTGATCCAGGCGAACAGCCAGTCCGCATTCACCTTGCCGGCTATCTTTGAAAGATCCGGCGCAAAATCCTGATCCTCCGGCAAGGGAGGAGGAGCAAGCGGTGATACAAGGGCATGCGTGGGCGATACGGCGGACGGAGCGCCGGTAGGCGGGGCCTTCACCTCTATGCCTGGGATCCGGTGGCAGCCCAGGCACCCGATCGTACTCACGATCTCCCGTCCACGTTCGACCGAGGCGGGCGCCTTCAACGCATCCCGAAGCGCCGGCATCGGCTGAGACGCGCGGAGCAGATACGCCGCGATGCTCAATGCATCCTCATCAGACAGGTCAAAGTGGGGCATCTTTGTCTTGGGCAGGTACGCTCTTGGCTTCTTGATCCACTCGACCAGCCAGGTCGGATTCACCTTGGCGGCGATCCGCGTCAGATCCGGTCCTACTTTCTGGACCTTCTCAAACCCCGCCATCGTATGACAGCCGAAGCAGCCGAGATCCTCCACCATCTGCCTGCCGCGCGAATAGACAGGCGCCAGCGCAAACTCCTTCTTGTCGGTGTGGCACTTCCGGCAACTCGTCTGTACGAAGTCGTCGCGCAGCAACGGGCGATCCCAGTGGCGGACCTCGCCGTGCGCTGCATCAACCTCGAGGGTCGGTCCCTGTCCCTGGTGGCACGATGTGCAGCCGAAGCGGGCGATCTGATGATTGCCCAAGAGAACATCCCGATATGGATGAGTGCGGAAGGGCTGCTTGGCCTGCTCAAACCCTGGCCGATCGATCGCAAGGTGGCATGTCCCGCAGCGATCGACGGTCAGAATCGGCACCTTGAACTCATTGGTCGCCAACCCTTCCACGACAATCTGCTTGACCTCCGGAGCGCGACCCGCGATTGACTCCAGACGTCGCTCAATGGCAATAGCCGGCGCGTTAAGCTCCTCGATCCTGCCTTGGATGGTGTCCACGTCGGCCTGAAACCGCTTCACGATCTCACGCGCTTCCTCTACTCGCGCGTTCAGCACATCTGCCTGCGCGCTGAGTTCTCGCAACTGTTGCTCAATCGCTGCTACCTTGGTTCTCGCTTGTGTCGCATCCTTTTTTTCATGAATGGCATGCTCCACCCAGTAGAGCGCTTCATCCAGTTCGCTCTTGATAAACTGGGCCTTCATATTCATCTCGGCATACTCGGCCTCGCGTTGCGCAAGGAGTTGCTGTGCCTTGGTCGACTCGGGTCCGACCAACCTCGCCTGTGCCGTCTTGAGATCCTGCTGCAGCTTGGCGAGTGCAGCTCGAACGTCCGGTGCGTGAAGCTTGGATCGCTCTGCGGCCAGTTCCCGAGCAATCTGTTCGGACTCCAGACGATTGAACTCTTGCTGGTATGCTTTCCATGGACGCCTGGTCTTCCCCTCATTCCACACCGCCCAGACGGCGACCAGCATAAAGAGCATACTTACAATAAAGAACAGGATCCGTAAGGAACGCTGCTCTGGCAGCTTACTCGTGCGCCACCCTCTCCACGACTGCACCAGGTATCCTCGACTGTGGCGTTAAATGTTGAACCAGGGCGTCACCCAGACATTCTTGATGTTGAATGCCAGGCGGAGGACCACCTTAATTGGAAGGCTCATCATCGTCAGGAAGAGGAAAGCCACGATCCCGTAGCGCATGGGGCCCAACTGACGGATCATGTCGTTCGTATCCCGTCTTAGAAAGTAAAATACGAACGCCGTGCTGAAGTAAAGCGCAATCAATACGAACCCGATCACTTCGACCCCGAAGATCTTTGGATTGCCCATCCACTTGAACGGACCCCAGGCAGGAAGATCGATATTGGTGAGCGCAACGACCAGGTGAGGATCCCAGGTCTCCCACGGCCAGAAGAGGTTCCATCCGGGGCCTCTGAAGAAGACGCCCGTGATGATCAGCGAAATCCACAAAAAGAAAAAACCGAAGAGAAACATCGTCACGGCAAAAGGACGCTCCCTGAAGGTGTAATACCCGTTCCCCTTGGGGTTGACATCGACGTATGGGATGACCATGAGCCCAACGATGATCAGGCTGGGCAGGACGACGCCGGCAAACCAGGGGTCAAAATAGACCAGCATCTCCTGAAGTCCAAGAAAATACCATGGCGCCTTACTTGGATTGGGGGTCTGTGTGGGATTGGCCGGCTCCTCCAGAGGCGCGTCAATCGTGATCGACCAGACAGTCAGAATCACCATCACAATAATCGAACAGATGAACTCATTGCGCACGAGGTAGGGCCAGACGTGAACCCTATCGGTCACTGCGGGTTCATGTGCGCCGGCGGATTGCGCAGCAGGTTTCGGCGTCGTGTTCTCTTTTACCTCAGCCATCGTGTCGCTCATCGCTGGTTGTGAATCACCACACTTCACTTATCACTCGTCACTAACCACTGATCACTACAACGGTCCCGAGATCCCCCCGTCCTTCCTGATCCTCCAGAAATGCACGATCATGAGAAGGCTGATCAGTATAGGTAAAAAGATACAGTGCAGGACGTAAAACCGAAGGAGCGCAGGCGGTCCCACGAGGGTGCCGCCAAGCAAGAACGCCCTGGCATCATACCGCGGGGTGACGCCGACCACCTCGCCAAATGGGCCCTCACTTCCTACGAAGGGCGTGGCCCTGGCCATGTTGGTTCCGACCGTCACAGCCCAGATTGAAAGCTGGTCCCACGGCAGGAGGTAACCGGTAAAACTCAGGAGTAGCGTGATGGTCAGCAACACGACCCCGACGACCCAGTTGAACTCTCTCGGCGGTTTGTATGAGCCGGTCATAAACACGCGGAACATGTGCAGCCAGACCGTGATCACCATGCCGTGGGCTGCCCACCGATGCATATTGCGCATAATCATACCAAACGGGATATCGAATTGCAGGTATTTCATATCGGCATACGCGTACTCGGCCACCGGACGATAGTAGAACATCAGGATGACACCGGTCACCACCGTGACCAGGAACATCAGGAAGGTGATGCCGCCCATGCACCAGGTGAAGCGAAGCTTGATGGCGTGGCGTCGGATCTTGGGCGGATGCAGGTGCAGCCAGACATTCGCCATGATCTGCAGTACCCGGTTGCGCGGGGTATCGGGATAATCGTGGCGAAACATCGAGCGCCATAGCTGCGACTCGACGATCCTTTTCTTCAGCTCGTTCATGTTGGGCATTCAGGATCGTACCCTTTCACCCTCGCCGCGCCCGCAGAATCGGCGCTAGACCTTCAGCTTAAGAAACGCTCCCGGCTTTGTCCAATCGCCTCTCTCAAACCGGAACTGGACACTCTTGTCGATCACAAGCTGCCCGTCGTCGCTCAGGCCGATCTTGACCCGCTCCAACGGCCGAGGCGCAGGACCTTCGAAGTTGATCCCGGTCTTGCGGAACCCGCTGCCGTGGCAGGGGCACTTGAACTTGTCCTCCGCATTCAACCAGTTCGGGGTACAGCCGAGATGCGTGCAGATCGCAAGGAGCGCATAAAATCCGTCAGATTCGTGGACGATCCAGACGCGCTCCTCCTGCTTCCACCGTTCGCTGACGGTTCCGACCGGATACTCCTCCGGCAAGCCGGCTTTAAAGACCGCCGCCGGCTCGAAGAGCACTCTAGGGAACATGAAGCGTCCGAATGCTACGCCGCCAACGCCAAGCCCGGCCGCGATCCCGCACCATCCTGCGAGACAAAAAAAATCACGGCGTGACCAGAGAGTCGCCCCGCTCTCCTCCGGCGTCGCGATTGCGTGTTCTTCTCGATCCTCTCCAGTAGTACTCTGATCAGCCAATGTCTACCCCTGCCGTAACGATCGATGTCGCCAAGCCACTGCGTCACTCGACGCGCCTTCGGCCACGGTTCTCGCCGCGCTATCCCCGCGTCAACCTCATCCCTTTCTATCCTGTACGCAGCATACATAGTATAGCACCCTGTACCTGTCAAGGTGAAAAAGGCAAAAAGGGGAGCGGCAATAGGGCTTCAGCACACCTCATGCAACCATGCGATCCTTCAACTCCTCGACCGATAAGAACTTTATCCCCACAGGTGCGGGCCGGCAGATTTTACACAACGGTTGAGGTGGAGCGTCAATCTGCCTGGCCGTCGTTTATCAACGTGTTTTCCGTGAGTTATGCTTCATAGAAGTTTATGGCATGATTCCTGCTTAAAAGCGCCAGAAGTAGGCTAACTACCTATAACCGTATAGGACAATTGCGGACAAAATATCCTGTGGTGCTTGGCATAACAGTCGGATTAATAGATGACTACCAAGCCGTGGTGTTCTGACCACGTCATTCCCTCGAAAGAGGAATCGAAAGGAGCAACAAAAGAGATGGAAACACAACCACAATCCACACAACCGGCAGGAACGGGCCAAGGTGAGGCGCGCCACCCCGCATCCTTGAGTAGAGCAGATGCACGAAGACCTCGGCGAGGCACAACCCTAGTGATTGCGTACGCGCTGATACTGGCGTCAATCGTTGCCGGACCGACGATCACGAGAGCGGATGCGGATACGGAGTTTGCGATCACTGACGAACCCGGACGCTGGTTCAAGAACATCGCCGGACCGATCGGGGGCACGCAATCCTTGGCGGTCACCCAACCCGGAGGCAGGGTCAAGTTCTCGTTTCAAAACTCCAATACCGTCCACACGGTAACCAGCCTGATCTTCCCGACTGGCGCGAAAGGCATGCCGTTTGACACCCCACCATCAAAAAGTGGCGCCGATCTGGTCCTCAGCACGCCCGGGCTCTATGTCTTCGTGTGCAAGGTTCACCCCTACATGTTCGCTGCCGTAATCGTTGACGACCCCAACACAGCAGGACTGGACCTCGGCAATAGCATTACCTTGGTCAACGGCATCACCGTCCCAACCAGCAGCGACCTGGCGACGCGGCTCCTCAGAACGTTTTTCATCGCCACCAATCCCGCCAACTGGCAGGATCGGAGGTCGTCGCTGCCCTGGCACATCACCTACCCGAACGTGGACGTCCGTGTCGATATCGGGGTGGTGAACCTGCCGGCGGTGCTCAACGCGCGGTACGGCAACGATACGACCTTGCCGGCACTCACCAATCCGGCCACCCCGGGAGTTGGCGAGGTGTGGGTTGATACCCAGTTCGAGCTCACAGCGGGAAAAGGAAAGCCCGGAACAGCAACAAAGGTCGACGCGAACAGTTGGCAAGTCGCCAGGAAGGTCGCGTTACCTAAGATTAATATGAACAATCCCCATAATATGTGGACCGATAAGAACCAGACGCTGATCTATCAGACCCAATGGTTCGATAGCAAGATGGCCGTATTCGACCGGGCGACAGGCCAATTGGTCCGCAATATCTTTGTGGGAGATGCGCCGGCCCATGTCATGACGCGGACGGATACCGATCAGCTCCATGTCACGCTTAACGGCTCCGCCAAGACGAACTCGGTGGTGGAGCTGGCGCCATTGGCTACGTCCGTGCAGGGGACGATCGATATCGGCAGGGGCAACCCCCACGCCCACTGGATGAGTCACGACGGAAAGACGATGGTCACGCCCAACGTCTTCACCTCCGATTCGACCATCTACGACTTCCCCAGCAACTCGATTGCCGGTATTGCCCCGACCGGCTCGCATCCGCTTGCCACCGGGATGATGCCGGACGCGAGCAAATACTATGTCGCCAACCTGCTGGACAGCACCATTACCGTCGTCAACACGGCAACAGGCGGGGTCCTGAGTACGATTAATCTCCTGGCCAACTACGATCCTCTTTCCGGGACGATAACCGGTCCCGTTGGCGCCCTGCCGATCCAAACTCCTGTCAGCCCGAACGGTCGATCGATGGTGACCGCCAACACCTTGACAGGGACCATCACCATCGTGGACACCACTACCGACACCGTCGTAGCAATGTTGCCGTGTGACCCGGGTTGTCACGGCGTCCAGTTCGGCG
>JACPQW010000029.1 GCA_016190285.1 Candidatus Methylomirabilis oxygeniifera | reverse complement strand
TCTGGTGACACTGGATGGGAGAGTCTTCAGGAGCGTCTGCGCGCTTCGCTCTACACGAAGCCTCTCATCAGGAGCCGACACGACCGGCAGGCCGGCGCCTGTCCTACATGCGGTAAGCGCCACTACGGTGAGTAAGACGACTGATCGGAACCGACACTTCATGGCTCACGCTACATCAGCCGCTCAATCAATCGTCGATGGGCATCACAACCCACAATCGCGCGGATCTCCTCAGCAGACGCTGTCGACCTACGGTGCAGGTACTGCGCCTTCACTCTGGCGATTCGATCACACGACACCCGTATCCTCGCCTCCGACAGTCGCCCGATCTCTACAGCCTCGACTACGGCGAGGAGCGCCTGCCGCTGCGCCGCCTGGTCATGGCAAATCAGCATGAGATCGCCTCCGGCCTCCAGGAACCGAACGGCCGCTTCACGGGGAGACGTGCTGTCAGCGATCCCCTGCATCAGGAGATCGTCACTGATCACCAGACCGTGAAAGCCCATCCGCTCTCGCAGCAGATCGGTCAGGATTCGTCGCGATAAGGTAGCCGGCAGTTCCTGGTCCAGAACAGGGATGAGGAGATGCGCCGTCATGAGCGCCGGAATGCCCGCGCTGATTGCGGCGGCAAACGGGACAAGCTCCGCCGCTGAGAGCCTGTCCAGGTCGTGCGGTACGATCGGCAGCGCCACGTGCGAGTCAACCGTCGTATCGCCGTGTCCTGGGAAGTGCTTGCCGACCGCTATCACTCCCTGCGCCGTCAGCCCTCTAAAAAAGGCGATCCCATGCCGGGCCACCATGTGCGGATCCGAATCATAGCTTCGGCCCGCCATGACCGGATTTGCTGGATTCGTCAGGACATCGAGCACCGGCGCCATGTTCATGTTGATCCCGACCGTCATCAGCTCCCTGCCCATCGATGCGGCGATGGCGGTAGTCAGCTCCGTTGAGCCGGCCGCCCCAACGACTTCGGCGGATGGCCACCGCGTGAATGGGGCTTGCAGGCGAGCCACCTTCCCACCCTCCTGGTCAATTGCGAAGAACAGCGGCGTTGACGAGGCCGTTTGTAGTGCGTTCGTGAGTGCCGCAATCTCTTCCGGGCTGCCAAGATTGCGCCCAAATAGGATAAAGCCGCCAGGGGTAAGATCTCGAACAAAAGCCTCAAGAGCGTTTGACGGCTGACTCCCTTCAAAGCCGAGAATGAAAAGCTGACCGATCGCCTCCTGCAGGGTCATCGCGCTACCGCCTCCTTGCTGAGGAAGGCCTGCCGAAAGGCCTCCAGCTCCGTGGGTTGCACCTCCGGCCACGTACCCATCTGCTGATAGAGCCCCTTAGGATCAGTCTGTACCTGATCGAAGAGTTTGCTCGTCGCCTCAATAATCATATGCACTCGTCGATCGATGATTGATGTGATAAGCGGCGCCAAGAGCTTCGTCATGACGTGGAAAAACGGATGATCGATTCGGAGGTAAAAGTCCGGGTCGCTGTCCATGAATGTCCGACCTCCTTCTCGTACTTCGCGATAGCGCAAGACTAGCACCATTCGACCGGTAAAGCGGATCAGGTGCGCAAGTGATCGGAACTCTCCCTGAAATCGATAGACGCGCTGATCGCTGGTTGCAGCGATGAGCCTCGCGTCGCCTCGCAGGGCGCCACGGTCTTCGATCGTGTAGACGCCTTCCCCGACCTGCGCCACAGTATAGCGTTCGAGGGGCGGATGCAGGCGTCTGGCCACTTGCGTCGCCAGCGGCGGGTGCATCATCAGGAACTCGTAGGTACGGCGGTCGCCGGCAAGCCGAATCGCCGAAATCCGCCGCCGCAGCGTCGGCTGCGCGATAATCTCACGGACCTCAGGGTCGTGAACGATCACCCTGTCTTCACGCGCTGCCTCCGTCTCCGTCGGCGAGGCGAGGGCGGCACACAGATCCATCAAGACTGAGGCATCAACTGCGGGAAGCGGGATTCGGGGTATCACCAGGAGACCAACGACCACCATGAGGCCCAAGCCGGAGCGGGATATCAGCACGCAGAACCATGGTCGGCGCGCCGTACATCACCCGGACGCCTCCGCATGAGGACGTGAAAGAAGCCGTTCAGTCCGTCGCGCTCCTCCTCGATCACCAGGATCTCGCACCACCGATGAAAGATCCTGGTGAAGTCACGCTTAACGAAGAAGCGATCATAGTGGTTACGATGGACGCACCAGTTGCGTGTCCGCCGCTCGCCGGGGTAATGTTTGAACCTGGTGCTGAAAACCGTAAGCTGAAAGTAGCCGCCTGGCTTTATAAGGCACAGTACGCGCTCACCATAGATCGACCAGTCGGCCTTCCTGAGGTGGTGGAATACCCCGCTGTCCACGAGCGCGTCGAAGCTACCAGGCTTCAAAGGCGGCATGAGCGCGTCGCCCAGTAGAAGTCTGATCCTTGGCGTCAGGCGCTTCGCTTGCGCCCGTTGCGCGACAGTCTTGAGGGGCGCCGCCAGATAGTCAAGGCCGACGGTAAAGAGCCCTGTCCTGGCGAACAGCAGCGTATGTCGTCCCTCACCACAACCCAGGTCGAGTACCCGACCACCTCCTTTATCACGCTTCAGCAGATGCGCCAATCGACCGACAGCCGGCGTCGGTTCAGTGGAAGGCCATGGTGTCGGAGCGCCGGACTCGTAGACTCGCGCAAAGAAGCCCCGCTGTTGCTGGTACAGATCAGTGCGAGGTGCGCGGTGGGCGGTGCGGGGTTCAGGGCAGCGTCCCTGGAGCGATTTCGTTTTTAGCATGTCGCACTCCGCACCGTTGAACGTTGAACCTTGAACCTCTTATCAATCAATGCTGATGCCCGCCCTCGGTCAAGCTCTTCAGATAGGCCACGAGGTCAATGAGTTGCTGGATAGTCATCGAGTCGTTGTAGCTGGGCATCTTCGTTTTGCCGTCAGGGCCGAGATACCCTTTGTGTTCGGCCTTGTGGTGTGTGATCCGCCAGGCTACAGAGGCATTCGGATCGATGATCGTCTCGACGAAATACTCAGCGGGGTGCATCGCCCCCATCCCCGAGAGGGCAGACCCCACATCGCCCTGCTCGGCTTTGGGTGCGGGAAAGTCCTCACCAAACACTTCATGGCACTTGAAGCATTCAAAGTCGATAAAGACCTGCCGTCCGGCGTGATGATTTCCGGCCGGTATGGCGAATCGCCACCGTGGGGGGGTTACGAGACGAGGCTGTTGTTGCGCCGGATCTTTCTGCTGCACGATCTTCTGCGGGGGTGTGACCGCCAGATGATGGTGATGTCCACCCTCCTGCGGGGGTTGATCGCTCCACCCATTCACGATCGAGAATAATAGAAGACTGCCCGTCAGAACAGCGCCCGCTATCAACACCCTGTATCCGCACACGTGGCGCGCTACAAGCCTCACACCTTGTGTCTGACGCCTTACCTCTCTCCTCGTTACCGGCATTACGTCGCTCCTTCCCACTCTGGAGATATCTCCTCGTTGCGAGGAAGACTCACAAGACAAAAACCCACACTGTGCCCTTCCATTGTGTGAGCCCACGCTCAGCGGTAAACTTGAGCCCGACCCGATAGGGCGCCTCGATCGACTTGCCTCCTGATGCTATCGGCTTACCGTCTTTCGTGATGGCGATAACCGTTATCCGAATCGTGCTGTTGGCCTCAATGATTGTGGGCTCTGTTGACGACCCGTCTCGATCGGTCTTCACCCCAATTGCATGCGGGATACTCTCTGCCGTAATGAAGGTCCCCTCTGTCCATACCACCCGAATAGCAGAGGTGGTAGGATTAGAGAGCGTGAGTTGTACCTCGGCTGATTCGGCCTTCGCCCGATCAATCGTAAACGGCGCAGCACCCATCCCGCGGGCCGGCTGAACCGTCACCTCGTGCTTGAACGGAGTTAACCTGATCGGTGATTTCAGCGTTCTGAGTTCAGGCGGGAGGAACTGACACCCTGACAGCAGTAGCAGCCCCACTAATCCCGAAACGCTCACTACCCTCGATAGGACTCTGTCACCCAAACGCTCGACCTCCTCCTCTGCTCTGCCTTCACTGCGTCCGCCGCCCGTCAAAGGCTGTTCCATATCGTTCAATCAGCCCTTCGTCGGCAAAGCTGTAATAGCGTCCATCACCGATAATCACATGATCCAGGAC
>JACPQW010000028.1 GCA_016190285.1 Candidatus Methylomirabilis oxygeniifera | reverse complement strand
GCGCATCCGCGTCATCCTCGTGGACTCCTGGGGAGGGCGCGCCCGTCGTCCGGCTGCCCGCCGGGGGCGTCGGGGTCTTCACTCCTGTCCCTCTTCTCGCTAGCAACTCTTGGGCCAGGTGGGGGGCATCGAGATGGGACGGATCTGATTCGCTGGCGAGGGAGGAAGGGCACGGAGGTTGACCCGCGTTCTCCGGGCAGGCTAAAATAGTTAAAATTGAATAGATGAAATTATGATATGAGTAGTGGTGTCGAGGTAACAGAGAAAGTGTCAACGAAAAGCGACGACAATATCCTGGCTCTCCTGACACGGGGGCATCGCCAGTCTCCGATGTACGATTTTGTGGCCCTCAGGGTTGCGGCCATCATCGGGGGGTATGGGTGGCTCCTGCTGACTCCTTTTCCCCATCTCCAGCGAAGTGCGGTCACCCTCCTTCTACACGCCTTCACGCTATACTGTGTCCTGCTCTATGCCTGGATTGTGGCTCACCAGGAGCGGATGAGGCGACTCAACCTCATGGTCCTGATGATCGATCTGGGTTTTTCCCTGGCCCTGATTCGGCTGACCGGCGGAGTCGAGAGTCCGTTTTTTCTAGCTCTCTATTTGATCGCCGCTCTCCAGGCCTACTATTATGGCGTCCGGCGCGGCGTCGGCGTGCTGGTCTCGTCATCGCTCCTGTATGTGATGGTCATCTGGCCTTCCTGGCAGCCGACCTCTGCGAGCATCGTCTCTCTACGGTTGGGTTTTATGGTCTTGGTGGTGGCGCCTCTTGTCATCCTCTCCGAGCGGGAGCGACAGGCGCGACGCGAGCTGGAAGCCGTCAATCGCGAGTTGAAGGAGGACGTGACCAGACGCGTCGGCCTGGAGCGGCAAGTGCGCCAGGTCGAGAAGTTGAGCGCCCTTGGGACCCTGTCAGCGGGTCTCGCGCACGAGATCAATAACCCGCTTGGGATCATCACCTCCCGCGTAGAGTTGGCCTTGATGGATGCGCAGGAGACAGAGATCCCGAAGCAGTTCATTGATGACCTGAAGGTGATCGAGAAGCACGCCCAGCGGGCAGCCCGCGTGGCGCGAGGGCTGCTGTCCTTCTCCCGGCCCGCTACCGGACAACGGCTGCCCCTGGACATGAATGGAGTGATCGAGGAGAGCCTGCTGCTGATCGAGCGACAGCTTGAAAAAGAGCAGATCGTTCTGGAGCGGCGCCTCACTCCTTCGCTGCCGAAGGTGAAGGGAAACGTCAGCCAACTGGAGGAGGTATTGCTGAATCTGTTCACCAACGCTCGCGAGGCAATGACCCGGGGTGGCCGCCTCCGTGTGGAGAGCCGCTTGGGAGCAGACGACAGCACTGTCCAAATCCTGGTCGCCGATACCGGGGATGGGGTCCCTGAGATGCTTGTCCAGCAGATCTTTGACCCATTCTTCACCACGAAGCAGAACGGTACAGGGCTGGGCCTGTCGATCAGTTATGGAATCGTCAAAGAGCATGGGGGGCGATTGGACGTCCGGAGCGAGACTGGGAATGGGACCACCTTTATCATGACGTTGCCGGCGGAGGACGCGTGAAAGATGAAAGAAGGGTCAGGATGCCGAAGCTAGGCCGAGTACTGGTGATCGATGACGAAGTGGACATGCTCGAAAACTGCGCCAGGCTGCTCACTCGCTTTGGCTACGAGGCGATGACCGAGGCCGAGAGCGGCAAGGCAGCCACGCTGTACGAGCGGGAAAGGCCGGACCTGGTGCTCACCGATCTTCGCATGCCGGGCCTTGACGGCCTGGGCGTCCTCCAGGCGATCCGGACGATCGATCCCGAAGCGACCGTGATCCTGATCACCGCCTTTGCCACAATCGAGACCGCCGTCGAAGCGATCAAAGAAGGCGCGTTCGATTACCTGCCCAAGCCGTTTTCGGCCGATCAACTCAGGGTATGTGTCGAGCGGGCGATGGACCGGCGTCGGTTGCGGGAAGAGAACCGGCGACTGCTGGAGCAACTTACCGAGACCCATCGATTCGACAATATCATCGGCAGGAGCC
Organism: Candidatus Methylomirabilis oxygeniifera; assembly: GCA_016190285.1. Taxonomy (GTDB): domain Bacteria; phylum Methylomirabilota; class Methylomirabilia; order Methylomirabilales; family Methylomirabilaceae; genus Methylomirabilis; species Methylomirabilis oxyfera_D. Next base: position 11,914 of record JACPQW010000028.1, on the reverse strand, counting down.
TGCCGATGCTTCAGGTCTTTGAGACCATCAAGAAGGTGGCGAAGAGCGAGGCCAACATCCTGATCATCGGTGAGACCGGGACCGGCAAGGAGCTGATCGCCAGGAGTCTCCATGTCAACAGCCGCCGTGCGACCGGTCCATTCATCCCCGTTGATTGCGTCTCGCTTCCGGAGAACCTGTTGGAGAGTGAACTGTTCGGACACGAGAAGGGCGCGTTCACGGGAGCGCAGGCGACCCGTCCCGGGCTATTTGAATTTGCCAGCGGCGGGACCATCTTCCTGGATGAAGTGGGCGACATCAGCCTGAATCTTCAGGCGAAGCTGCTGAGGGTCCTGCAGGAACGCCAGGTGCGACGGGTCGGGTCGAACCGGATGATCGAGGTGGACGTGCGCGTCATCTCGGCCACCAACCACGATCTGGCCCAGGCAGTCGCCATGGGCAGATTTCGGGAAGACCTTTACTATCGCCTGAACGTCATCTCGCTTCCGCTGCCGCCGCTGTGCGATCGTGCGGGAGATATCCAGTTGATCGCGCATCACTACCTGACAAAATATGCGGCCGGCAGCGAGAAGGAAGTCAAAGGCATCACGCCGGAGGCGATGAGGCTCTTAGAGGCGCATCACTGGCCTGGGAACGTTCGCGAACTGCAGAATGTCATGGAGCGGGCGGTGGTCCTGGCCGAACACGAGTTGGTCCGGCCGCAAGATCTGCCGGAACAGATCCGCATAAAGGCTGAAGCCGTCTCGGCGGTGTCGCCGAATGAACTGCCGCTCAAGCGGGCAAAAGAGGTGTGGGCCGGCTCATTTGAGCGGGACTATCTGATCCGGCTCCTCAAGCGGCATGACGGCAATATCTCGCAGGCCGCGAAGGCCGCCTGCGTGGATCGGAAAACGGTTCATCGTCTCATAAAGAAGTACGGGATCAAGCCCTCGTAGCGATCCGGCGTGCAGGGTCGCTTGGTGCTGGCGAGCGAGGCAGCCCGTCTTTACTGCTCTACAACCCAAGTCCCCTTAGTCCCCCCCCTTTATAAAAGGGGGGTGTGGGGGGATTTGTATGCAGGGGCGAACCGATGTGTTCGCCCCATCAGGGCAGACACACAGATCTGCCCCTACGCAAGAACACGAAAAGGGGATACAAGACGCGGACGTTCATACCCATGAGCGCGCCAGCGGGGCATGGGATATTGCTATTACCGCGACACGGACATGATGAACTCATCCATCAGACATGTGCTGCTTTTGACGGGTCGTCCTGGAGTCGGCAAGACCACGGCGATACACCGAATCGCCGCCTCCCTCGTAGGATGGCGGCTTGCCGGCTTTTACACCGATGAGATCCGCGAATCCGGGCAGCGCCAGGGGTTCCGCGCGGTTAGCTTTGATGGCTCCGAAAAGGTTATGGCCCACAGCAATATTCATAGCCCCTATCGGGTAGGAAAGTATGGGGTAGACCTGTCGGTCATCGATCAGCTCGCCGACCTCACTCTGGGTCTGATGCCGGAGGTCGATTGCTATCTGGTCGACGAGATCGGCAAGATGGAGTGTTACTCGCAACGATTCATCGCCGCCGTGCGAACGCTCCTCACATCCCATTGTCTCGTGGTCGCGACGATCGCCCTTCGGGGCGGTGGCTTCATCGCAGAAGTAAAGCAGAGGACTGATATCGAGCAGTGGGAGGTGACGCTCAAGAACCGGGAGGAGCTGCCCGAGCGCGCCCTCGCGTGGCTTCGAGCCGTGCGCGGGCCAATCCCGGTTGAGTCAGGGCATCGGGAATGAGCCCAGATCGTTTGCAGTCCTAACAGGATTCGGCTGAGAGCCGCTGCGGTGTTTGCCGGCCACGGGCGGTACTGGAGGAACTTGACAAGTCCTTGGAAAGGCAGGACAATCCCCCCGATTGTCAACGCTCAGCTATCAGCTTCGGATAAGGCAGCCGTAGGTCGGGTTAGCGCAGCGTAACCCGACAACTCGACTGACCGCTGACAGCTTGCCTCATGGCATGCTCGTGCGCCGTGGTGCGGCACCCCACATGAGATGTTGCCAAAAAAAGCCCCTGGCAATTTCTATAGGAGAGAATTATGACAGCGCATAGAGTTCCTGGGAGCGGGAATGGTTCCCTCAATAGAGGAAACATGAGTCTCCGAGAAAAGAGGTACGTATGCTGACGACTTACATCAATGCCGCGCTACGGAAAGCCCACTATGAGATGCTGCCGGATGGAGAAGGATATTTTGGCCGCATCGAAGGCTTTCAGGGGGTGTGGGCGCAGGCTGATACGCTGAAAGCCTGCCGTGAGGAGTTGCGTGACGTCTTGGAAGAGTGGATTGTCTTGGGGCTCAGAATGGGCCATCCGCTCCCACCCATCGACGGTATCACCCTGACCATCCAAGAAGTTGCCTGATGCCGCGCCTTGGACCCACAACCCGAGCGGCCTTGATTCGGGCCTCTACTAGTACGCATACTGCCCCCAACCTCGGAATGGCCGCGCTGACCCTTCAAACACTCGAACGGCACCTCCAAGGTTTTTGGTGCCAAGTGCCGGGTCCCAGGTTTGGATGAAGGCCACGCGCGGTGCGAGGTCCGAGCTACCGCAGTGTCATTGCGAGCTGCAAGCGAAGCAATCCAACGCACAGTGTCGTTGCGAGGCGTAGCCGAAGCAATCGCTTCAGATCCGTTCCAGTGCCCCTGGGCCACGGGGATGTGAGCACCACGATGCTCTACACCCATAATCTGAATCGAGGGGGAAGAGGCGTGCGGAGCTCGGCCGACGCACTCGGAATGAGCCCAGATCGTCTGCAGCCCTAACAGGATTGGGTTGACGGCGGGTGTAGTCTCGGTCATTGGCCCATTCCTCGATTCAGCCTTTCTAACTCCATGGAACTGCTGTACAATCCCTCCTAACAGTAACAGGCTGTCAGCCGTGTCGGGTTGACCAGCATAATCAATAGTTGGGTGGACGTAGGGGCGTTCATGTCAAATCATCCGCAAATGCCGGCCTACTTGGTGGGTAGGTCGTTTTGCTCGATCGCTGACGAGCGCGTCCCAGAGGGGGCGCCGGAGCCGAAGGCGTACGTTGGTTTCCACAACTCCCCTGAGGAGATCGAGCGGATCGGCAAGAATGTTCGCATTTTGGCATATCTGTCCTACGACCTGATTGAGTACGCGTGGCGGCTGGCCGAGACCAGTTGGGAACGGCGCGGCGGGTATGACGAGGGATCTGAGCTGCCCACATCGTCCCGCGCAGCTGCTGCGGGAGCAATCGCTCTCGCCTATGCCGCACTCGAAGCCGCAATTAACGAGCAAATCGTCAATCTTGAAGGGATGCTGCGCGACAATGGTGATGCGGTACGCGCTCGCCTGGCTAGGCTCGTCATCGGGCTCTCACTACGTGATCGTCTGGACGCCGTCGCCGCGATCTACGGGCATGCTATCGAATGGGGCACCGAACCTACGTTTCAGCGCTTCGAGCTGCTCGTAGCTGTCCGCAATCACCTGCTTCACCACGAGCTCGGAGGCGGTCTCCTTGTCGAGGGGTACTGGCCAGCCAAGCGTCTTCGTGACCTGCCCAATCAGATCAAGTCACCTTATCGCTCGCGCAAAGACCTGCACTGGTACGATCATGTACTGGCACCCGCGGGTGCAGTCTGGGCCGTCAATGTTGCGTGCGAAGTACTGTCGGCGCTTGAGCACTGGTGGAACGAGCTAAGACCTCCCTCCCGAGGCGCCAGTACATAATGCGCTGCGATGAACCTCTAACTTTAGCGTCCAGTGAACGCCGCGACGGCGTCGCTGACACTAGCGTTGGCTGGACAGGTCCACAACTCCGTCAGCTAGCAGAACCACAAGACAGACGCAAATGACTGATCGCGCAACAGACCAAATAGGTGAGAGTGCTGCCGCTCGGCTACACGACATCGTCGCTTTTGCTCGTGACCGCGGCGGGAATAGGCCCATTCGTGACGTGTGGGCGGAGACGTTCCGTATTCGAGTTACGGACATTGGCGCTTTGCTCGCCGCCATTGCCGCTTTGATTGAACTGACCGCTAAGGCCAAAGATGAAATCCAGGGCCTTGACGGTGTCGATACTTCCTTGATGCTCCAGCCAATCGCCCAAGTTGAAGCAGCCCTCTCCAGAACGAACCTGGAAGCGAACTGGGATAACTTCAAAAGTTCCCTCGATGACAAGACGATGTACGGACTCCGGTTGTGCGCAGACATGACCGCACGTCGCTCAGCCGTGAGGTCAATCGACCACAAGGAGATTGAGACACTTCTTGAAGCCGTCGAGACACTTCAAGGCGAGCTTCTCGAAGCCCAGTTGCCTGCCGACCTCAAGGAGTATCTCTCGGCCGAGCTTGCGAAAATACGGGAAGCCCTGATTCTCTACCGCATCCGAGGAACGGCGGGGCTTGAAAACGTTTTGAGGCGAATCGCTGGCGGTTGGCTGTACGAGGGTTCACAGCTCAAGCAGGTGGCGTCTGATACACTCGCTCAGAACTACTTACACCGATTCAGCCGTATTGTGATTTCACTGGAGAAAATGGTTTCAATAGCAAAGGGATTAAAGGAGCTTGTCGCTCCCGTGATCGCCAAGTTTCTGCCATCAGGAGATTAGGAGCTTGGAGAGCGCACGCCAAGTCGTCTGGAGTGCCAGCTAAGATGCCGCGTAAGTCGAAAAAGTCGATACCCGTGGAACGTACCTCAGCGAATCTCGTCGCCGAACAGATCGAGCGGTTGAAGGAGATCTTTCCAGAGGTCGTGGCCGAAGGAAGGGTGGACTTCGAGAAGCTGAAGGCTACCCTTGGCGAGATTGTTGACGACCGGCCGGAGCGGTACTCCTTCACGTGGGCGGGCAAGCGTGATGCCATCCGCCTGCTGCAGGTGCCGAGCCGTGCGACGTTGAAACCCTGCCTCGAGGAGTCTGTGGACTGGGAGACGACGAAGCACGCCTTCATCGAGGGTGAGAACCTGGAGGTCTTGAAGCTCCTCTACAAGTCCTACGCGGGGCGCGTGAAGATGATTTACATCGATCAACCCTATAACACCGGCAACGACTTCATCTACCCTGACAACTTCGCCGACCCGCTGGATACGTACCTGAAGCTGACCGGCCAAAAGAGCGCCGAGGGGAATCTTCTTACCAGCAACCCCGAGACCAGTGGCCGCTACCACTCTGCATGGCTGTCGATGATGTATCCCCGACTGTTTGTAGCCAGGCAGCTACTTTCCGATGATGGTTCCATTTGGATTTCAATCGACGACAACGAATTCCAGAACCTGAAGATGGTCTGTAACGAGGTATTCGGCGAGGAGAACTTCGTCGGAACGTTCATCTGGCAGAAGCGGACAACGCGGGAGAACCGGAAGGTCTTCTCGTTCAATCATGACTACATCATCTGCTATGCCAAGCAGAAAGATCGCTTCCAAGCATCTAGGAATCTGCTACCCCTCGGTGATGAAATATTGAAACGGTACTCCAATCCCGACAAGGACCCACGGGGAGAATGGCAATCCGTCTCTCTGAATGCACAAGCTGGCCCAGGGCGACGAAAAGAGCAATTCTATTCGGTGACTACCCCGAGTGGCCGTGTCGTCGATCCCCCTGCAGGACGTTGTTGGGTTGTCACAAAGGAGCGGATGGAGCAGCTAATCGCCGATAGTCGTGTATGGTTTGGAGACGACGGGAAGAATGTTCCTCGACTGAAAGTCTTTCGGTCGGAGGCTCGTGATGGTCTGACACCACACACGCTTTGGGCCGCGGATGAAGTCGGCACAACCGATTCATCGAAGAAGGCTCTCATCAAGCTCTTCGGTGGTGTCGAGGTGTACGACACGCCGAAGCCTGTCGAATTGATCGAACGCATCACTCAGATCGCCACTGGCCCAGAGGACGGCACGGTCATCATGGATTTCTTTGCGGGCTCCGCTACCGCAGCGCACGCAACACTGAACGCGAATCGCGGCGATAGCGGGAGTCGCCGCTTCATTATGGTCCAGTTGCCGGAGCCGGTCCCGATAGACTCTGGCGCAAAGGCGGCAGGTTTTGAAACTATCGCTGAAGTCGGAAAAGAGCGCATTCGGAGAGCAATCCGCGCATTGAACGATGAGGTCAGTGGGCGTATCGACTTCAAGAATCGCGCGACTCCGGAAGACCTGGGTTTCCGCGTCTTCAAGCTCGCCGAGTCGAACTACCGGCAGTGGTGGGGCGTGGACGAGCGGGACGGCGTTAAGTACGCCGCCGAGATGGAGCTTTTCACCGATCCGCTCCTGCCGGGCTCGAAGGCCGAGGACGTGGTCTGGGAGGTCGCCCTCAAGGAGGGGTACGGCCTCTCCTCCACGGTCGAGGAGGTAAAGGGGAACAAGAGCAACCGCGTCTGGCGCATGACCGATCCCGACCACAGCCAATCCTTCCTCATTTGCCTGGATGATACGCTCAAGGAGGCCACGGTGAGAGCGCTCAAGCTAGACAAGGACGATCTCTTCGTCTGCCGCGACGCGGCCTTGACCGACGAGCAGGCGGCGAACCTGGCGCTTACGTGTAAGTTGAAGACGATCTGAGGACGACGCATGGAGTTCAAGTTCGATCCCAACCAGGAGTTTCAGGTCAAGGCCATCGAGGCGGTCTGCGACCTGTTCGACGGCCAGTCCCGCTTACAGGCCGCCATGCGCTTCAAGACTGGCACCCTATCCCTCGCCGCCGTAGCCAACCGGCTAGACCTGGGGGAGGCGGAACTCCTGAAGAACCTCCAGAACGTCCAGCGCCGTAGTGGCATCCGCGCGGATAAATGCCTCGAATGCATCGAGGAGACGATCCCCACCGCTGAGGGCGAGAAGTGCGTGCGCTTTCCCAACTTCTCCGTGGAGATGGAGACCGGCACGGGCAAGACCTACGTCTATCTCCGTACGGCATTAGAGCTGAACCAGCGATACGGATTGCGGAAGTTCATCGTGGTCGTCCCATCGGTCGCTATCCGTGAAGGGGTCCTGAAGACGCTCCAGGTCACGGAGCGGCACTTCCGGGAGTTCTACGGCAACCCGGTCTACCGCTCCTACGTCTACGACTCTGCCAACCTCTCCCAAGTGCGCCAGTTCGCCCTGACCGACAGCGTCGAGGTCATGGTGATGACGCTAGACTCCTTCAATAAGGGCTCGAACGTGATCCGTCAGTCCACCGACCGGCTGCAGGGCGAGACACCGCTGTACCTCGTGCAAGCCGCGCGGCCGGTGCTGATCCTCGACGAGCCGCAGAACATGGAGAGCGAGAAGGCGGTCGCGGCGCTGGCCGCGCTCGACCCGCTCCTGGCCCTGCGCTACAGCGCCACGCACCGCAACCCGTATAATGTCGTCTACCGGCTCACCCCTGCTGAAGCGTACCGGCAAGGCCTGGTCAAGAAGATCGAGGTGGATTCAGTTGTCAGAGAGAATGAGGAGAACCGTCCTTACTTGCGCGTCGAGGAGATCCAGACGAAGAAGCGGACCATTACCGCGCGCCTGGCCGTGCATGCGCTCATGAAGGGCGGGCAGGTCAAGGAGACGACGGTCACGGTCCGGCCGGGCGACTCACTCAAGGAAAAGACCAACCGATCCGACTACGCGGGATGGGAGGTGGATGAGATCAATCCGGGTGGAGGCTTCGTCCGCTTCGCCAACAACGTCGAACTGAGGAAGGGCGAGGAACAGGGTGCGGACCGCGAGGCGATCTTCGATGTCCAGATCCGTCACACTGTCGAGGAACACATGCGCAAGCAGGCGCGGCTCAAGGAGCGTGGCATTAAGGCCCTGTCGCTCTTCTTCATCGATCGCGTGGCACACTATGCTGATGCGGACGGTCTTATTAGGCGGCTCTTCGACCGGGCCTTCAATGAGGCCAAAACCAAGCACCCGGACTGGAAGGACCTCTCGCCCGAGGAGGTGCGCGCGGCCTATTTCGCCGAGAAGCGCCGCAAGGGCGGTGTGACCGAGATGCTCGACTCCGTGTCTGGTGAGACGAAGGAGGACGAGGCCGCCTACGACCTCATCATGCGGGACAAGGAGGCGCTGCTGAGCTTCCCAGAGGAGTCCGATGACCAGCAGACGCGCCGGAAGAAGCGGGTGGCGTTTATCTTCTCCCACTCGGCACTGCGAGAGGGCTGGGACAATCCGAACGTCTTCCAGATCTGCACCCTCAACCAGACGGCGTCGCTTGTGAAGAAACGACAGGAGGTCGGCCGGGGTATCCGATTGGCGGTGGACCAGTCCGGCGAGCGCGTGCGCGATGACGCGGTGAATGTCCTCACGGTCGTCGCTAACGAGAGCTACCGGCGATACGTGGAGAACTATCAGGGCGAGATCGCCTTCGAGTACCGGTCCGAAATCGAGGCCCGCTACGGCAAGCCAATTGGCGACCTATCGGACGAGGAGCGCCGGAAGGTCGAGGAGGAGTACGGCGAGGGCATCCTGCCGCCGCCGCCTCGCAAGGCAGGAGAGAATAAAGCGCGGCTCCGGAAGGCGCGGGCGCTCTCGCCTGAGTTCAGAGAACTGTGGGAGCGCATCAAGCACAAGACGCGCTACGCGGTGAAGATCGACACCGAAGCCCTCCTGAACGAGGTCGTGCCGGAGATCGAGCGGGCCGAGGTGGCCCCGCCGCGCGTGACCATCACCAAGGCCCACGTGGTAGCCGGGGACGACGGCATATTTGAGGCCATGCAGACGAGTGCGGCGAAGAACGCCGCCGTGTTGGTAGGACGCTGGCCGCTCCCGAACCTCGTGGACCTGATGACCGACCTCCTGGAACACACGTCTCCGCCGGTGCGGCTCACGCGCAGGACGCTCCTGGAGCTGTACCGCCGCATCGGGAACAAGCAAGCCGCGCTGGACAATCCGCACGAATGGGCGACCACGGCGGTGCGCATCCTCAAGGAGAAGCTGGCTGACCACTTGGTGAGGGGTATCGAGTACATCCGTGTCGCTGACGCGCCGAGCGACGACGGGCTGCCTGCCGGGGAGAGGTGGTACGAGATGCGGCAGATCCTCGACGATGCCGAGGTCGAACTGTTCAGCAAATACATCATCTCCACGCGGGATGACAAGTCGGTCTATGACCGCGTGCCATGCGACTCAGAGGTCGAGCGCAAGTTTGTGGAGGATCTGGAGGCCAGAGTCGATGTAAAGCTCTATCTGAAGCTGCCGTACTGGTTCACCATGCCGACGCCGGTGGGCGAGTATCGGCCGGACTGGGCCATCGTGATGGAGGAGCTAGAGGGGAACGGCAGACCAGTGCTCTATCTCATCGCAGAAACCAAGGGGTCGCTCAAGAAAGACGATCTCCGATCGAACGAATGGCGGCGCATCCAGTGCGGCGCGGCCCACTTCGGTTCGAGGCAGTTCAAGAGAAAGGGCGCGCTGGAGGGTGTGGACTACCGTGTCGTGACAGAGGCCGCGGAACTCCCTTCGGTGCAGGCATAACGCCTGCGGCTGCCCCCGCGCCAGCGGCGTATGGGGTATGTTGAGCGAGACGGAACAACCTCACGGGCCTACAAGTATGGTTCCCCCGGTGAACGAGTCATGGTATCGTATGCTCACAGGGGGAGCGATGCGGATCGTAACCTGATGTATCTAATGCCTCCTTACGTTTGTTCAAGAGTCGTCATTGCTGCGAAAGGAGGAATCCAATACCAGAAAACTGGATTCCGGGTCAAGCCCGGAATGACGATCACTACCAAAAGACCTTTGGGACATTACATCAGGAGTGGCAGGCGTAGAACGCGGTGAGATGGAAGGAATGTGCTGTGGTGAATGGCGAGCGGGCGGGGCGGAGGGGAAAAATAGTCGGACAAGAGGTGCTGTGAAGATGAAGACGCTCTATACGATGGTGGTACGGCAAAGCGGCGGCAAGTGGGTGACGCTCTGTCTCGAAAATGGCGTGGTTGGCCAGGGAGCGAGCCGAGAAGAGGCCATCCGGCGGCTCAAGGACGCGGTCGCCTCCTTCGAAGAGGCGGTGAAGGCAGAGGACGACGTATATTCCGCGCCAGTCTCCATCAGAGAACTGCACGAGTTTCTGACTTACGAAGTGGATCAACCGACGGCCGAGCGCTACGAATTATGGGCCGTCTATGGCTAGAAAGATTCCGGCACTCAAGCCGCGAGAACTCATCCGCTTACTGCTTGCCGCGGGGTGTACATTCTATCGCGAAGGCAAGGGCGATCACCGGCTGTACAGCCGAGTAGTGGCTGACAGGAAACGCATTGTCCCAATAGATATGGGCGTAGGTGAGCTCTCACCGCTTTACGTGTTGCGCATCCTGCGACAGTTCGGCTTTAGTGATGAAGAGATCGAGATTTTCTTCCGGTAAGCACCTACCGCCCTGGAGAGCGACCCAACTCGGCCCCACTTCTTGCCTTTTCCCTTGACAGGATGGGCCTAAGTGATTGAAGATATGCATCGTTGACCGCGAAGGCGGTGAGGCTATGTAGGCGCGTAGCTCAGGGGGAGAGCGCTTGCTTGACACGCAAGAGGTCGGCGGTTCAAGACCGCCCGCGCCTACCATTGCTTGCGGTACCCGGCGACCTGTGCGCCTGCCTGTGCCGACACGGCAGACAGGTGGTATGCAGACAGGTTGTTGCCTCCGGTAGAATCACCTAAGCAGAAAAGGGCATCATATCGTTTCGTTACTGGCACCTTTTTCTGCTCAACGGCAGAGACAGAGAGTGACTGAGATCCGAACCCAATCGATTGTTGTCACCCTGGACGACGGACGACGATATGAATTTTCTCCAGGTGTGACAGTGCTGGCAGTGCTGGAGGCCGTAGATGCGGCAGCCAGGAAAGAGGCGATCGGCGCGAACGTCAACGGGCGTCTCGTAGATCTCTGTAGCCCCATCGAGGAAGACGCTCGCGTAGAGTTAATCAGCATCACGTCGCCGGAAGGCCTGTCGATGCTCCGGCATAGCGCCGCTCACCTGATGGCGGCCGCCGTGCAAAAGCTTCTGCCCGGCTCGAAATTTGCGATCGGCCCGGCCATCCAGGATGGTTTTTACTATGACATTGAGCCACCTCGCCCGCTGACCCAGGACGATCTGCCGGCCATTGAGGCCACCATGCGCGAGCTCTCGGAGCAGCGGCTGCCGTTCGTCAGGCTTGAGGTCCCGCTGGATGAGGCGATTGCGAAGGTAGCGGCGCTGAACCAGCCGTATAAGATCGAGCTCCTGGAGACCATTCGAGACCGGACGAAGGTTCCATCCGGAGCCGCCGACCTGTCTGCATGTACCGCACAGGCAGGGCAGGATGAGCTGGAGCACGAGGTGGACCCGGCAGCGCAGCGGGCCAGCTTCTATACCACCGGCGATTTCATCGATCTCTGCCGCGGTCCCCACGTCCTGGACACGTCGGTGATTCGGTTCTTCAGACTGACCCATCTGGCCGGCGCGTACTGGCGAGGCGACGAGCGGCGACCGATGCTGACCCGAATCTACGGGATCGCCTTTCCGACACAGGAGGCGCTTGAGGCGCATCTGTTTCTCCTGGAGGAGGCGAAGCGTCGGGACCATCGGCGTCTGGGCCGAGAGCTGGACCTCTTCAGCGTCCATGATGACATTGGCGGTGGGCTTGTCCTGTGGCATCCGAAAGGGGCGTTAGTCCGAAAGCTCATTGAGGATCTGTGGCGTGAGGAGCATCTGAAGAACGGCTATGATCTCGTGTATACGCCGCACGTCGGCCGGGCGAAGTTGTGGGAAACCAGCGGCCATCTTGACTTTTATCAGGAGTTCATGTATCCGAGAATGGAGATGGAAGGGAACGACTATTACGTCAAGCCGATGAATTGCCCCTTCCATATCAAGCTCTTTCAGTCCAAGGTCAGGAGTTACCGAGAGCTGCCGGTGCGGTTCGCCGAGCTGGGAGCGGTCTATCGCTTCGAGCGCGTCGGCGTGCTGCATGGGCT
>JACPQW010000027.1 GCA_016190285.1 Candidatus Methylomirabilis oxygeniifera | reverse complement strand
GATCGATCCGACCGCAGCCGTTATAGATCCCCACCCCATAGTACACGGGCATGTTGGCGAGTTTCAGATTGCCCTCGACGGTAGCGCCAAGTTGGAAGTCCGGAGACAGCGCCCTGGAAATGACCGCCCGCTCGGCGAAGTCCAGGTCCCGAGAGGAGGTGAGCATCTCAAGACCGAATCGGGCCTTGTACTGTCCCACGGTCACCTTCGCCCAAGGGGCGTAGGTATAATTGAGCCAAGTCTCCTCGAGCCGCGTAGAACCGGTGAACTCAGGCTCGATAAGAAAGCCGAAGTCCTTGAAGATCTGGCCGCTTATGATGATCCGGGTGCGGCGAATTCGAAATGTACTTGGGTCATGCCGCGCCAGTCCTGCCTTCGTCAAATCCTGGCCGTCCACGATACCAGGGAAACCCTCTTCTTTTCGCGCCCCTTCAACGATAAACCAGTTCTGCATGAACCCGCGCAGCCTCAGTTCGAACTGGCCATCGGCCGACCTCAGGAAGAATCCCTTCCCTGGTACCGGCTCATACCCGGTGAGCAGGGACGATGCCGCGGCCTCGGCGGCCTTCTGCTCTACCTCCATGACGCGCCCGGTCACCTCGTCCTGTTGCGCGGACCGCTCCTGCCGCAGCCGTTGCATCTCCTGCTGTAACTGCTGCAACGACTGCTGCTGCGCCTCGAAGGTCTGCTCAAGCTCTGTGAGCGTGTCGGCCCACGCCGAGGTGTGGAGGCTCAAGAGGGAGACGACAACACACGCGATAGCGAATCGGGTCATGTTCACGACAACTCCTCCGGACTATTCGCAGGACTGGTGAATGATGGGTCAGTCGATAATACCGATGATCAAGCCATGCGCCTCGAAACGTCTAAACCCTAATGGATTATGCCTGATGAGGCAAATAGGAAATACCGATCGACCTGACTGCGCTCATCAGCCTGGCTCCGCCTGTACGTTGCATGCGGGAGCTGGAAAACATGCGATGATCAGACCAACGGCCTGGTCGGCGTCTAAGAGCTTATCTTGCGAGGGCTTGGAGAATCCAGTATAGTGAGCACAGCCGGCCGTACGGGCGCAGGTGGCCGTTGTAGGTGGGACGGGCAGCGGAGAGTTGAGTCCACTGCTCCGTCATTGCGAGCGACCGAAGGGAGCGCGGCAATCCAACCGTTCTGCTTCTCTGGTCTTGAAGAACGATGAGATTGCCACGGTCGCTACGCTCCCTCGCAATGACCCGCAGGGGACTTTCACGGCAATGACGTGTATTGCTGCGATTTATGGCGCGGTGTAGAGGCGTGAGATTCAGATGACTGAAGTATCAGATCGAACGACAGAGCTTGAGCAGATGTTGCGGCGTCGCATCGTCATTCTTGACGGCGCGATGGGCACAATGATTCAAACACACAACCTCACGGAAGCAGACTTCCGGGGGCAACTGTTCGTCGACCACACCTGCGACCTCAAGGGGTGCAATGATCTGCTGTCCATCACGCAGCCGGCCATCATCGAGGCGATTCATCGCCAGTATCTGGACGCCGGGGCCGATATCATCGAGACCAACACGTTCAATTCCACGTCGATTTCGATGGCCGATTATCGGCTGGAATCACTGGCCTATGACCTGAACCTCTCTGGCGCAAGAGCCGCGCGCAACGCCGTTGAGAGTACGATGGCGAATGATCCAAGCCATCCGCGCTTTGTGGCCGGGTCGATCGGTCCGACGAATCGTACGGCGTCGATGCCCTCCGATATCCACAATCCTGCCTTCCGCGCCGTGACCTTCGATCGGTTGGTCGCTGCCTATACCGAGCAAGTGCGCGGCCTGCTGGACGGCGGAGTCGATCTGCTGTTGGTTGAGACGGTCTTTGATACGCTGAACTGTAAGGCCGCGCTGTTTGCCATCGATCAGTATTTCGAGGAGGTCGGCCGGCGTGTGCCGATCATGGTCTCGGTGACCATTGCGGATCGCAGCGGACGCACACTGTCCGGGCAAACGGTGGAAGCCTTTTGGAATTCCATCGCCCATATGTCCTTGTTCAGCGTGGGGATCAACTGCGCCTTCGGGGCAAAGCAGATGCGCCCGTATCTTGAGGAGCTTGCTCAGATTGCTCCAGTGTTTCTCAGTTGCTATCCGAACGCCGGCCTGCCCAACGCGTTCGGAGGCTTCGATGAAACACCGGCGATCATGGCTGCGGACCTCGGCGACTTTGCGAAGAGCGGCTGGCTGAACATCGTCGGTGGCTGCTGCGGCAGCACCCCGGATCATATTCGAGCCATTGCGAAGGCGGTGCAGGACTATCAACCGCGTGTTCCCCCTCACCCTCAGCCCCACACCCGAGTCAGCGGTCTTGAGCCGTTGACGATTTGTCCGGAGGTGGGTTTCGTGAATGTCGGGGAGCGGACCAATATCGCCGGGTCCGCGGCGTTTGCCAGGCTGATTCGGAGCGGTGAGTACGAGGCGGCTGTCTCCATTGCGCGGCAGCAGGTCGAGGGCGGCGCCCAGCTCATCGATGTCAACATGGATGAGGCCATGCTTGACGCGAAAGCGGCGATGACCAGGTTCCTGAACCTGGTTGCCTGCGAGCCCGACATTGCCCGGGTGCCCGTCATGATCGACAGCTCCGACTGGTCGGTGATTGAGGCGGGACTGAAGTGCGTCCAGGGTAAGCCGGTGGTGAACTCCATCAGCCTTAAAGAGGGCGAACAGGCGTTCATTCAGCGGGCCAGGCTCATCAAACGATATGGGGCTGCGGTCGTGGTCATGGCCTTTGATGAGCTCGGTCAGGCCGATACACTGACGCGCAAAATCGAGGTCTGTGCCCGCGCATACCGGATCCTGACCGAGACGGTCGGGATGCCGCCGCAGGACATCATCTTCGATCCAAACATTCTGACGGTGGCGACCGGGCTCGAGGAGCATAACCGCTATGGGGTTGACTTTATCGAGGCGACCCGCTGGATCAAAGCCAACCTGCCCCACTGCAAGGTCAGCGGCGGCGTCAGTAATGTCTCGTTCTCGTTTCGCGGAACCAATCCGGTTCGTGAGGCGATGCATTCGGCGTTTTTGTACCATGCTATCCAGGCCGGCCTGGATATGGGGATCGTCAACGCCGGGCAACTGACGGTCTACGAGGAGATTCCTAAGGAGTTACTCGAGCTGGTTGAGGACGTGTTGCTGAATCGACGGCCCGATGCGACCGACCGGCTGGTGGAATGTGCAAAGACCGTCAAAGCGCAAGGTCGAGCGACCGCAAAAGATGAAGCCTGGCGACAGGGATCGGTTGAGGACCGGCTTACACATGCATTGGTGAAGGGGATCGTCGACTATATCGAGTCGGATGTCGAAGAAGCGCGGCAAAAATACGAGAGGCCGCTTCAGGTCATTGAGGGTCCGTTAATGGCCGGCATGAACCTCGTCGGAGAGCTGTTCGGCTCCGGGAAGATGTTTCTGCCGCAGGTGGTCAAAACCGCCCGTGTCATGAAGAAGGCGGTGGCCTACCTCCTTCCCTTTATTGAAGTCGAGCGCCTGACATCCGACACCAGGCACAACCAGCGGAAAATCCTCCTGGCGACCGTGAAGGGAGATGTGCACGACATCGGCAAGAATATTGTCGGGGTCGTGCTTGGATGTAATGACTATGAGGTCATCGATCTGGGGGTGATGGCGCCGTGCGACACGATTCTGAAGACCGCCCAAGAACAGCAGGTGGACATGATCGGACTGAGCGGGCTGATTACGCCGTCGCTCAACGAAATGATGCACGTCGCGCGGGAGATGATGCGGGAAGGGCTGAAGATTCCGCTCCTCATCGGCGGCGCCACCACCAGCCGAACCCATACGGCTGTAAAGATCGCCCCGCTGTATGACCAGCCGGTGGTCCACGTCGCGGATGCCTCGCGGGCTGTAGTGGTTGCCGGCCATCTCTCAAGCCGGGACCAGCGATCGGCGTTCATCGAACATAATCGACTGGACCAGGAGCGGGTGCGGCAGACGTATGAGGACCGCGAACCGAGAGCGCTGCTGACGCTTACCCAGGCGCGCGGCCGAAAACTCCTTCTTGATTGGGGTGCGGCGGACATCCCCACGCCATCGTTCATCGGTCTCCGCATGCTGGACGAGTTTCCACTCGACCAGATTGTACCGTATATCGATTGGACCCCATTCTTCCACGCCTGGGAGATGCGGGGCCGCTACCCGGAGGTCCTGCAGAATCCTAAAGCCAGGGAGCTGTTCGAGGACGGCCAACATCTGCTGGGGCAGATCGTCCGTGATCGGCGGCTTATCGCCAGGGCGGTCTATGGGTTCTTCCCGGCCAACAGTGTGGACGATGACGACATCGAACTCTATACCGACGATTCGCGGTCGCGGGTACTGGCGACCTTTCGCACCCTCCGTCAGCAACTGCAAAAGGCCGAAGGGCAGTTCAATCTGGCGCTGGCCGATTTTATCGCGCCCAGATCAACAGGACTTCCGGACTATGTCGGCGCGTTTGCCGTGACGACCGGCCATGGCCTCGATGCCCTCTGCAAGCAATATGAAGCCTCCCATGACGACTACACGTCGATTCTGGCGAAGGCGTTGGCTGATCGCCTGGCAGAGGCCTTCGCGGAGTGCCTGCATCGCCGAGTTCGAGCAGAGTGGGGGTACGGAGTCGGAGAACAGCTTACCAATGAGGATCTGATCCGAGAGCGGTATCGCGGGATCCGTCCTGCTCACGGTTATCCGGCCTGTCCGGATCACTCTGAGAAACGAACGCTCTTTGATCTTCTCCAGGCCGAGCGCAATGCCGACATCCATCTGACGGACAGTTGTATGATGGTTCCGAGCAGTTCGGTGAGCGGGCTCTATTTTGCCCACCCTGAGGCGACCTATTTTGCGGTCGGAAAGATCGGACGGGATCAGGTGTCGGATTATGCCAGGCGTAAGGGGATGGATGTGCGGACGGTCGAGCGGTGGCTGTCACCCAATCTGAATTATGATGCGGATTCCCCCGGCTAATGATCCGAGCGAGTGGCCCTGAAAGAGAGCCCTTACGGATTCATCTGTAGAATCAGCCGAATACACGCACCGCAGGCGTCCAAAACCTCCAAGCACTCGGCCGCGTGGGCTACGCAGTTGTCCATCTGGGAGCCTCCTTTTCGACGTCCTCATCTTAATCTTACCGTCTCTCTATAGAACGCGGACATTTTGCGTACGACAGCAGCATGTGTTACATAACGCCCAGGGCGGCAGCCTCCTCACCATCCGCCGCCGCTCTTCCGGCACCACCCTGGCGCCCTGACGGCTCGACCCTCGGCCTGTTGGTCCTTACCGACCTGCTCGCTTTTGTGATCGCGATCGAATACACCAAGCTGTGACCGACCAGGACTCAGGACATGCCTTCAGCTTGCTCAAGCGCCTTGAGAAACCCGCCGACGCCGACGATTTGTGGTGTCGTAAGGCCGCGGGGGAAGTGTTTTTTGTTTTTTGTCACTAGATAATCGGCCTGCCCGGCCCTAGCTGCTTCAAGGAACTTTTCGTCATCCCGGTCTTTACATAGGCCGCCCGTGGCCACCGGTTCCACCTTCACCGCTCTCTCGAATACCAACTCCAGCAATTCCTCGGTCTTGTGGGCCGAAATGGCATTGTCAAATACATGGATCACGTCCACATATTCACGAAACACCGCGCGAGATATCACCAGATCGAACTCGCCATCCCGAAATCGCCCGATGATCCTGGCCGCTCCGCCGCTGCCATTGAGGAGACCCGCAAGAAAGATATTGGTATCGATGACCGCCCTCACATGCGCGTCTCCTGCCGAACTTTCTTCACCGCCTCATTGATCTCTTTCTCAGTGATGCCGGCATGTGCCGCCGCGTTGCGGACTGCGCTCAAGGCATCGTCAAACCTTTTATCCCAATCTACAGCCCTGTCGCTCACCCGCTTGGGCACAATGACAATTACGTTATCTTGGTAACGAATGTCTACGTAGTCCCCTTCTTCAATGTGGGCTTTGCGCCGTATGGTGGCTGGGATGGTGACCTGAGCGAATTTTTTTACCTTGACCATTGACATAGATCTTCCCCTTTCTCTAATATTAGAATAATTATAATTTATGAGATTCTCAGGAGAGTGTCAAGCGATATGGGAGATGAAGCGAACGAGGATACTTTTGGGGGAGTGGCAAGATAAATGCCGGAAATGACTTAGGCGGGATACGTGCAAGCGACTTGCAGACACGGGCCGAAAAAGCCCGATTATAGGGTTGAAAAATCTCTGATTGTGCAAGACGGTTGCAGGCCGAATGCAGAAACCGGCTTGCACAATCGTGGGCCTGCTAGCCCCGGAGCACCTCGATCACCGGGCCGTCGACTACGTCGAAGTAGGCGCCCAGCAGGGTGGCCACGTCGTAGCGTCCGCTGTGCTCTGTGGCAAACGGAATGCTCGGCGACCACTGGCCGCGTATCGAGATTTCGACCACCCCGGCCGTGGCTCTGATGAGGACCAGCGCAGGCTGGCCACTGGCCGACGGCACCTCGATCAGCGTCTCTGGCAGGCTCATCGTCGGATCGGGCTGGCCGCTCTCGTCCAGGAGGACCCCGGTCAACATCGTCACCTGGTCGGCTTCAGGGGTGCCCCCCGGCGTCAGCTCCCATATGCGCGTCTGTGTCGCCGTCACGCGCAGGCGCGGTTTCTGCGGCTCGCTCACTGGCGCGAAGGCCGCGCCGTCCCACCGCTGTCCGAGCAGCCCCGCATCCTCGTGGTCGATGGGGACCAGGGACGCCGACGTCACCTCCCCCGCGAGTGAGGCGAGCCCTATCACGATCTCCGCCTGGTCAATCTGCGCGTACCACATCGATGCCTCCCTCCTCGTGTCCTCATCGTCGCGTTAAGCGAACTCCACGACCGTCCACCGACAGTTGAGGCCGGTGATCACGGTGCTGTCCGCCACCCTGAGCGTCGTGCTGTTCAGCAGTCGCCCGGTGAGGGCGACATAGCTATTGCCGTTGCCCTCGCCATTGAGCAACACCACGCTCTTCGCGGTGTTCACGGCGGCGATGGTGACGTCGAGATATCTGGCGTCTTCGCCGGTCCCCGACGACGGAGCCCCTGAGAGAAACCCGGTCTGGATGCTCGCGATGACACTGGGAGCGGCCGTGAGGGTGCGGGTGGCGGCGTTCCAGACGTCGGTGGGCATGGTGTTGATCTTGGCGCCGATCGAGCCCGTCGTCGGTGAGGACAGCGCGCGCTTCTCCAGCGCGCGTACGAGGTCGGTGAGCGCGCCGGCGGTGGGGGCGCCGCTCAGTGCGGTGGTATCGGGGTCCTTGTACGCGCTCCCCGCCAACCGCGAGGTGATGGTCGCGTTGAGATTGTCGAGCAGCGCAGCGCGCGCGGCCGTGTAGGCGTCGTCGAGCGTCTTGATCCGCTCGTAGACCGAGTTGGCGGTCGGGGAGGCGGGCACGGCGGTATTGAGCCGGGCGTCCACGCCGGGGCTCACGTCGGCACTGGTGGCCCGCGAGGTGATGGCCGCATCGAGGTTGTCGAGCAGCGCAGCGCGCGCGGCCGTGTAGGCGTCGTCGAGCGCCTTGATCCGCTCGTATACCGAGTTGGCGGTCGGGGAGGCGGGCACGGCGGTATTGAGCCGGGCGTCCACGCCGGGGCTCACGTCGGCACTGGTGG
>JACPQW010000025.1 GCA_016190285.1 Candidatus Methylomirabilis oxygeniifera | reverse complement strand
GTCGATAAGGTCGGGGCCGATTTTCGAGGCGACCCCTCCTCGGCCCTGCTGGAGGTGCTGGATCCGGAGCAGAACTACAGCTTCAGCGATCACTACCTCGGCGTCCCCTTTGATCTCTCCAACGTGATGTTCATCTGTACGGCCAACCTTGCCGATCCGATCATCTCAGCGTTGCGCGATCGGCTGGAGATCATCGATATTTCCGGGTACACCGAGGAGGAGAAACTCCATATCGCCAAGCGCTATCTGGTTCCGAGGCAGTACCGGGAACACGGGATCGACGAGAAGCGCCTGCTGATTACCGACGAGGCGATCCTGAAGATGATCAACGAATATACCCGAGAGGCCGGACTCCGGAACCTGGAACGGGAGATCGCCACCATCTGCCGGAAGGTGGCCCGGCTTGTGGCGGAAGGCCAAAAAGGGCAGACCAAGGTGACTGCTGCGGTCCTGCAACGGTTCCTGGGCGCACCGAAGTTTCTGGCCGATCCGGAACAGGAGGCCGACGAGATCGGCGTCGCTACGGGTCTCGCATGGACACAGACCGGCGGGGATATTATCTACATTGAGTGCAGTATCCTGCGCGGGAAGGGCAACCTCTCCCTGACGGGACATCTGGGCGAGGTGATGAAGGAATCGGCGCAGGCGGCGCTGAGTTATGCGCGGTCGCGGTCCGCCGATCTGGGGATCAAGGATGATGTATTCACCAAATATGATATCCATGTCCACGTTCCGGCCGGCGCGATCCCCAAGGATGGTCCATCGGCCGGCATCACGATGGCCGTCGCGCTGCTGTCCGCCCTGACGAAGGTTCCCGTGAGGCGGGACGTGGCGATGACCGGCGAGGTGACGCTGCGCGGGAAGGTCCTGCCGGTGGGTGGGATCAAGGAAAAGGCGTTGGCGGCGCGAAGAATGGGGATCCACACGGTGGTGGTTCCGGCGCGCAACGACAAGGACGTCAAAGAGCTCCCCGCCAATGTCAGGCGGGGTATGGAGTTCGTGTTTGTAGACCATATGGACCAGGTGCTCGAAATCGCCCTGACCAAGCGCACACGGGGCAAGCGGCGCCTGGCGGTGGCTGTGAGCGCCAAGCGTGGGGCGACCCCTTCGACTGGGCTCAGGGCATACGCGCCGAGGCACGGGAACCTCAGGCCCCCCGCGCAGGAGGCGCAGTCCGGTGTCTGATACCCGAATAGTGCGAATCGTTCCCCTGGGAGGCCTGGGCGAGATCGGATTGAATATGACGGTCGTCGAGACGGGGGACGACCTGCTGGTGATCGATGCCGGGTTGATGTTCCCGGATGAGGAGATGTTTGGGATCGACCATGTGATCCCCGACATGAGCTATCTGCTTGCGCGTCGGGCGCAGATACGGGCGGTGCTGCTCACGCACGGCCACGAGGATCATACCGGCGCACTCCCGTATCTGTTGAACGAGATCAAGGTTCCGGTTTATGGCACGCGCCTCTCACTGGGGTTGGCGGCAGAAAAACTGAAGGAGGCGAATCTCCTGTCCCATGCCGATCTGAAGGCCGTTCGTCCCCGCGATCGCCTGCAGTTCGGTTGCTTTAATGTTGAGTTCCTTCAGATCTGCCACAGTATCCCCGACGGCCTGGCGCTGGCGATCGGAACTCCCCGCGGCATGATTGTACATACCGGCGATTTCAAGTTCGACCAGAGCCCGGTGGATGTCCAACTGACCGATTACCGGCGGCTTGCCGAGCTTGGGGATGGCGGCGTGCTGGCTTTGCTCTCGGATAGCACGAATGCGGGTCGGGATGGATTTACACCATCGGAGCAGGTGGTAGGGCGGGCACTCGATGCGATCTTTCGGGAAGCTCAGGGACGCGTGATCGTCGCCTGTTTTGCCTCGAACATCCATCGTATCCAGCAGATCTTCGATGCGGCAGCCGCCATGGGCAAGCGTGTGGCGGTGTGCGGGAAGAGTATGGTGGCCAATACGCGGATCGCTGCGGAGCTGGGGCGCCTCCGTATTCCCGGTGACACACTTGTCAGCCTGGATGAGCTGGAGCGGCTGCCGGTCGGCCAGCGGGTGATCGTCACGACCGGGAGCCAGGGCGAACCGCTCTCCGCTATCGCCAGAATGGCTGTCGCGGAGCATAAACAGGTCCAGGTATCGCCGGGCGACACCGTCATCTTTTCGGCGCGCGCTATCCCCGGCAACGAGAGGTCGATCGCTCGAACGATTAACGGCCTGTACCGACAGGGCGCCCGTGTTATTACCGAGGAGGTGGCGCAGGTCCA
Organism: Candidatus Methylomirabilis oxygeniifera; assembly: GCA_016190285.1. Taxonomy (GTDB): domain Bacteria; phylum Methylomirabilota; class Methylomirabilia; order Methylomirabilales; family Methylomirabilaceae; genus Methylomirabilis; species Methylomirabilis oxyfera_D. Next base: position 2,364 of record JACPQW010000025.1, on the reverse strand, counting down.
CGTCTCGGGACATGCCAGCCGGGAAGAGTTGAAGCTGATGTTGAATCTGACCCGTCCCACCTTCTTTGTGCCGATTCACGGAGAGTACCGTCACCTGCGCCTGCACGCCCAGCTTGCGCGGGAGGTCGGGGTACCGGAAGCCCGGACCTTTGTAATCGAGGACGGCGACATTCTGGAGTTCGACGGCGACGGCGCCCGAATTGCGGGCAGGGCGCCTGTCGGTCGGATCTTCGTCGATGGCAAGGGGATCGGCGATGTCGGCGACGCCGTCCTTCGCGACCGGCAGCGGTTGGCGCAGGAGGGGGTTGTGGTCGTCGTCCTTGCCGTCGATCATCATTGCCGCAAGCTGGTAACGGAGCCCCGGATCGCCTATAGCGGGTTCGTTCATGCACAGGATTCAAAGGCGCTCACGGATGGCATGAAAACCCTGGTGTGCTCCGTATTGGAAAGCGCCTCTGAGGAGGACCTGGCCGATCTGCGCCTCATAGAGCAACGGATCAAGACGGCGATTAAGAAACAGCTACAGAAAGAGATCGAACGGCGGCCCATGATCCTGTCGGTGATCATGGAGGTATAATGAAGGAGGCGGGTGATGGCGACTGAAGGCGTACCGGAGTCGATGTCGACCCATGGGGAGCCGCGTCGGGGAGATCGATCGCCGGCGACCCAGATCCTCACACATCCCAAGACGCACGAGGTGTTGGGTATCCTCGGGATCGCGGCAGCCCTCTTTCTGCTGGCAAGTCTTCTGTCCTACGATTCTCTCGATCCCTCGTTCTTCAACTCCGGGGGCGGCCCCGGGCATCAGGTGCATAATTATGGCGGGCGATGGGGGGCGGAGCTTGCCGGCGATCTTCTGGAGTTGTTGGGTGTCGGCGCGCTGGCCTTACCATTTTTCCTTGTCCTGTTCAGTTGGAGATTCTTCAGCGCGAAGACGACTCCCAGTGTTGTCTGGAAGCTGGTCGGGTGCATGCTGCTCCTGACGAGCCTTGGGCTACTGGCCCAACTGTTCGCCGGGATGGGGCTGCCTGGCGACCGAACCTGGGAACGCCCCGGTGGTTTTGTCGGCGAGGAGCTGCATCGGATCTTCAGTCCGCTGGTGGGCCGTGCAGGGCTGCCGCTGCTGGGGCTGACAACCTTCGTGCTCGGCGTAGTGTGTCTGAGCAGTCGACCGCTTTCGAGCCTCTCCGTTGGGTGTCGGAATGTGATCGAGCGGGTGGCGGCCCGCGTGAAGGAGCGGCGGGCGGCGAAGGCGCAACTGCCGGGACGGATCCGGCCGCCCTATACCCCTCCCGCTGAGGAACAGCCTGGGGCCGGGACCCGATCGACTGCCACAGTGGTGGTCGAGCCTATTGAGGTAGGAACAGTCCGCGAACCGGCCCTGCGCCAACTTGAACCATCGACAACTCATGACCTCGCTCCCCAGGGGTCCTTTCCTTTTGCGGTTCCGAAAGAGGGATTTCAGACCCCGCCGCTGTCGTTGCTCGATCTGCCGACCTCTGCGGAGAGCGGGCTCTCCGATGAGGAGCGGGAGGCCAACGCCGCGATCCTTGAGCGCAAGTTGCTGGACTTCGGGGTCGAGGGGAGGGTGACGCAGGCCCAGCCGGGACCTGTTATCACCCGATACGAGATCGAGCCCGGGCCAGGGATCAAGATCAATCGGATCGTCGCATTGGCCGATGATCTGGCATTAGCCCTGCGGGCATTGAGTGTGCGCGTTGTGGCGCCGATTCCCGGGAAAGCGGTAGTCGGTGTAGAGATCCCGAACCGCCGTCGCGCCATCGTGTACCTGCGCGAGGTACTGGCCTCCAGGGCGTTCGAGGGATCTGCCGCGCACCTTCCTCTCGCCTTGGGGAAGGATATTGCAGGCGAGCCCTATGTGGTCGATCTGGGACAGATGCCGCACCTGCTCATCGCCGGGGCGACAGGGTCGGGCAAGAGTGTATGCCTGAATGCGCTGATTGTCAGCCTGTTGTATAAGGCCACAGCAGAAAATATACGTTTGCTACTGATCGATCCGAAGCGGGTGGAGCTGTCCATCTATGAGGGGACGCCGCATCTGGCTGAACGCGTCGTGTGCGATCCGAAGGAGGCGGCGAAGCGGCTTCAGCGCCTTGTCATCCACATGGAAGGACGGTACAAACTGTTTGCCAGGCTCGGGGCCAGAAATATTGTCAGTTACAACCGGCTGATTCGGATCGCCAGACGCGAAGGAGGCGGCGAGGTGTTTCAACCGCTTCCCTACCTGGTGGTGGTCATCGACGAACTGGCCGACCTGATGTTGACCGCCGCCGCCGACGTCGAGCGCGCTATCGCCAGACTGGCCCAGATGGCCCGGGCGGTGGGCATCCATTTGATCGTAGC